>CALMCL010000229.1 GCA_937862905.1 uncultured Burkholderiaceae bacterium
TGGACTTGGGCAAAGGCGTGGGCGTGGGCAAAGCCTTGCAAGCCTCTGCAGGCGTGACCCCCGTTTATGTGGTCAACATGGGTGATGGCGGCATGGGCGGCAACAATCCGATCAAAGACATCGTTAAAGACACCCTCCCCAACGCGGCGGGTGGCGCTGGGGGCGGTGTGCTGTCCAAGGCACTGCCCGCCGCTGCGGCATGGGCACCGCGCCTCGGTGGGTTTGCCGCTGTGGGCGCGGGGATGTACGAGGGGTATCAAGCCTTAACGGCCGACCGCGCCACCACGGGCGACAAGGTGCAGGGCGTGACCAAGGCCGTCGGTGGTGCAGTGGGCGGCTGGCAAGGCGCATCCCTTGGTGCATCCGCAGGCGGTCTGGCGGGCGCGTGGATTGGCTCAATCGTCCCTGTGATTGGTACGGCGGTGGGCGGTGCGGTGGGCTCTGCAATTGGCGGGCTGGCAGGCGCGTACGGCGGCTACAAAGTCGGGTCATCCGTGGGGGATGTGGCGGGGAGCGGATTGAGCTGGGTGACTGACAAATTGTCAGGCCTCTTTGCTGGCGGCCTCAAGCTCGATGGTGCCAGCGGCTCTGTTTTGGGCTTGGCGATGGCGGGGCCCATTGGGCTGGCTTTGGGCGGTCCTTTGGGCTTGATGTATGACAAGCTCCACACACCAACGCCCATTGTGTCCCCCGCGCCCGCAGCGCAGGCCACAGCACAAGTCACAGCAGGCATTGGCACCGTCGGGGCAGACTTTGCCGCGCGCTGGTTGGCCGCAGGCAGCACCGTGACCCAACAAAACGCCCAAGCCTTGACAGGCGTGACCTCGCAGGCGGCGGCGCAACAACAAGCCGTCGGCGCGGCCTTGATCAGCCAAGTGGGCAACACACAAATCAAAGGCACCATCATGGTCAATGTGGCCCCGTCATCGTCCTTGCTCAATGTCACAGCCACTGCGGTCGGCGGCAACAGCAACACCACCATGACCGCCAACGTTGGTCGCCTTAACACGGGGGCGAGCTGATGTTGTGGGACACGCCTAAACCTATGGACTTGCGCAAACCATCGTACAAAGGGGTCGCGTTTTACACGCGCGACGTCAGCGGCGAGGTCGGACGGCGCACGGTCAGCCACACTTACCCGTTTCGTGACTTTGAGTTTGACGAGGATCTGGGGCGATTGCCCAAAACATTCCGCATCACAGCGGTTTTTCAGGATTTTCCAGCGGCGAAAAAGCTGCTGGATGCCTGTGAGGCGGTCGGTGACGGCGTGTTTGTGCACCCGTGGGGTCAAGTGCAACGCATGGTGCTCAAAACCCCTGCCAAAATCCGCTATCCCCTTGTCGATGGCGGCGAGTTTGAGATTGAGCTGGATTTAAAGGAGACCGGGGACAACACGGCGCCCGCAGCGGCGGATGATCCTGACGGCCTGCTGACCCTCTCGGTCAACTCGGCACAAAGCGCGATCGATGCGGCGTTTGACGCGCAGTGGCTCGGTGACGTGGCACACTGGTTGGACAATGCCGCCACATGCGTGGAGGGCTATTGCACCACAATTGAGGGCTATCTGTCACCCCTGACACGTGGGCAATCGGTGCTCGCGCGGATGCAAACCAGCGTCAACAGCATCATTGGCCGCCCGTTGCTCGTGGCTTTGCGCGTGCGCGGCTTGATCACCGCACTGCTGGGGGGTGTGGCCAATCCATTTGGTGGGCTGGCGGGCTGGAGTCGCCTGTTTCGCAGCCCTGAGATCCGCCAAGCGGCAGGGGTGTCTGGGACATCCGTGACGGTGCGGGCAGGCCTTTATCGGCCGTCGGCTCAGTCGTACGCTCAAAACGGACAACTGCCCACCACCTACGTCGTCAACGGCACGACGTACACCACAGGATCAACCGGCTCAGGCGCGGCGATCAACACGCAAACCAGCGGGGTGATCGCGCCATCGTGGGCGCAGCCGCGCGTGGGTGCATCCAATGCCGCCCCCGCCTTGCCCGCGATGCCCCCCTCGCTGTGCAATTACGTGCGCCAAACAGAGTTATTGACCCGCATCGCCGCCCTGCCCACCGTGCCATTTGCCAGCAAACATGAGCTGCTGGCCGCGCGGGCGCAGGTGTTGGCTGACCTTGATTTTGAGCTTAAAAACAGCAACGACGACACAGTGGTGCGCCCATTGCAGGCGGTGCGTGTGGCGGCGGGCAAGGTCATGGCGGACATGTTGCCCCGTTTGGCCGATGTACAACGCGTGCAAACCGCAGCCGCACTGCCCGCCGTATTGATTGTGTACAACGCAACAGGCAGCATCGCCGCGCTGGATGATTTTGTCGGTCGCAACCGCATCAAGCACGCGGGCTTTGTGCCTGCGGGGGATTTGGAGGTGCTCAATGTCCATTAATCCAAACGCCGCGCAAAACAGCTGCGAGCTCAAAATCAAGGGTCAAAAATACGCGGGCTGGAAAGATGTGCGCATTGAGCGCGGCATTGAACAAATGACAGGCATTTTTAACCTCTCGGTCTCTGAGCGCTGGCCTGCACAGGTCGATCCACGGCCCATCATGCCCAGTGAGTCGTGCGTGTTGAGCATTGACGGTGAGCCCGTGATCACGGGCTGGGTCGATGAAACCCGCCCGGGATTTGATGCGGTGGGGACGAGTTTTGATGTCTCTGGGCGTGACAAATCGGGGGATTTGTGTGATTGCTCGGCGATTTTTAAAACTGGGCAATGGAAAAAAACCACGCTCAAACAAATCGCCATTGACCTGCTGGCGCCCTATGCCATCCCGCTGACCATCACCGCCAATGCGGTCAAAGCGGCCACCGCGACGATCGCCAGTTTTAACATTGAGGATGGCGAGACGGTGCTTGCGTGCCTTGATCGGGCGTGCAAAATCAAAGCGTTGATGATTTGGGCGGATGGCGCAGGCGGTTTGGTGTTGGGTCTGCCTGGGTTGGCGCGCGCCACCACCGCCCTCGTGCAAGGGGTCAACATCATCAGCTGCAAACTGACGTACAAAACCAATGATCGGCACAGCGAGTACATCGTCAAAGGACAAGCACGCGGCAAAGGCGGGCACAACATCAAAGACAGTGTTAAAGACCCTGCCGTGATGCGGTACCGCCCGCTCATCATCCTCAACGAGGAGCAAGGCGAGGGTCACACACCCAAAGAGCGTGCCAATTTTGAGTTGGCGACCCGCCAAAGCCGTGGCAATCGCATCGTGGTGCGGGTGCAATCATGGCGGCAAGACAGCCACAACAACGAGCGCGGCGCGCTGTGGGTGCCGGGCTTGTTGGTGCCGCTGTCAGCGGATTATGTGCGTTTTAACGGCGACATGATCATTGCAAAGGTCACCTACATCGAAAACGAGCGTGAGGGTACGGTGTGTGACCTTGATTTGGCAGACCCGCACGCCTTTGATCGTTTGAGTGAGGACAAACACAAACCCAAGCCGCACAAAGCCACGCACAAAGGCAAGGCCTCACATAAGGACATGAGCACACTATGATGCATCGACTGGCTCAACGCATGCGCCTGATGGTGGCGCGCGGCGTGGTCAATTTGATCAACGACGCAGGCGGTTTGCAAACCTTGCAAATCGACGGACTGGACGGCGAGACACGTGATGACGTGGAGCGCGTGCAAAACTTTGGCCACACCAGCCATCCCCCCAAAGGCTCGACGCCGATTTTGGTGGCGGTGGCAGGCAGCCGCGACCATTTGGTGGCGGTGGCGGTGGACAACGAGGATGTGCGCCCCAAAGACTTGGCTGAGGGCGAGTCCGCGACTTACAACGCCCACGGCGTGCTGTTTGTCTTTGACAAGGAGGGCAATGCGGTGTTGACCGCCAAAAAATTGATTTTAAACATCGACGAGCTCCAAAACGGAGCGGCGACCTCGATGCACGCGGGCACATCATCGTTTGACAACCCGATCAGCGACAACCACCGCCACACCGAGCACGATGGTGGCGAGACGGGAACCCCTCATGCCTAAAGTCCGCATTGATTTAACCGAGCCACCGCCATTGGAGCTGTTTGCTGAGCCGATGGTGGCGGCGATTGTGCTGTCGTTGTTTTGCAACCGCCGTGCCACGGATGAGTTTGGTCGTGTCGGCGGCGGCTGGTGGGGCGATGCGCTGGCAACGGATTTGGGCGATCGCTGGGGTTGTGAGCGGTGGACGCAAAACCGCCGCCTGAACGTCGCCGAAACCTTGCGGCTTGAGGAGGATTATGACCGCGCCGCCCTGCAGTGGTTGATTGACGACGGTGTGGTGCAACGCATCGAAGTGCGCGCGTTTGACGCGGGCAACGAGTGCATGGGGCTGACGATTGCGATCGACGGCGACCTTTTTGATTTGGAGCTTAATCATGGCTTATGACGTGCCCACGCTGGCAGAGCTGGACCGACAACACCAGGCGGAGCTGCCTTTGGCGACCGCCTCGGATGCGTTGCGCCGCAATTTGTTTGTGCCTTTGGCGCGGGCGCTGGCCAATGCCCAGAACGACCTGCACATGCATGCGACATGGGTGTGGCGGCAACAATACCCCCACCTGTGTGACGAGGATGTGCTTGAGCTGTACCACACCCCGATGCGACTCAAAGCGGGCCGCAAAGCGGCTTTTTCGGCGAGCGGTTGGGTGCGACTCAAAGGTGTGGAGGGTAAAACGGTCGATGCCGATACGGTGATCAACCGCAACGATGCGATGGCCTTTGTCCTGCCTGACGGCGCGATCATCGGCGAGAGTGGCACAGCGGTGGTGCGCGCGCTGTGTTTGACCCCAGGGGCAGCGAGCAACACGGAGGCGGGTGCAGTGTTGCGTTTGGCCAGCCCTGTGTCTGGCGTGGAGGGCACGGTGGAGGTGCTTGCGCCGGGCTTGTCAGGGGGTGCCGATGTCGAGGACATTGATGCGCTGCGCAGCCGCGTGGTCTCAGCATGGGCCAACCCAGGTGAGGTTGGCAAATCAAACGACTATGAGGCATGGGCGCTGGAGGTGGCGGGTGTGACGCGGGCATGGGCCGCCCCCAAAGCCCTCGGCCCTGGCACGGTCAGCGTGTATTTTATGCGCGATGACGATCCGATCACCGCTTACCCCGATGCCGCCGAGTGCGCGACCGTACAGGCCCACTTTGACAGCACCGCCCTGCCCTTTGGTGAGCATTATGCGTTTGCGCCCGTCAAAAAAACACAAAACTTTACCATCCGATTGATGCCCAACACCGTGGCGGTGCAAAAAGCCGCTGAGGCCGCGATCCGTGCTTACGTCAACAGCGTCGCCGCACCGGTCAAACGCGACGCCTTTGGCGTGACCGCCATGCCGATTGCGGGCATGACCATCCCACGCAGCCAAATCGCGGCGGTCATCAGCGACGCCACGGGTGAGTGGTCGCACGAGATCATCGTGCCTGCGGCGGACATCGAGTGCAGCGTGGGTGAGCTGCTTGAGGTGGGCACATTGACATTTACGGGCTGATGATGACAACGATTGATCAAAACTCAGACGACTTTGACGAGCTGGTTGAGCGCTACACCCAGCAATTGGCCGCACTGTTGCCCCCCGGTGATGCACTCAACACCGACGAGGGGGGCGATCTGCGTGAGGTGCTGCGGCGCATGGCCCATCCGCTGGCTCAGGTGGACGCGATGTTGAATGACCTGCGCATCGAGACCGATCCACGCAGCGCAGCGCAGCTGATGACCGAGTGGGAGGATGCCCTACAACTGCCCGACAGTTGCATCATCGGCGGTCAGACGTTGGCCGAGCGGCAAGCGGCGGCCTATGCCAAATACACCGATGTCGGCGGGGCGAGGATCCAACGCTACCTTGCATTGGCCAGTGCGCTGGGTTATGACGAGGCCAGCACGGTGCGTTACACCATGCCGACGTGCGAGGACGATTGCGAGACGCCGCTGTATGAGCTGGTGGATCGATTCCGTTGGTCCTTGCAAGTCGGTGAGGGCACAACGGGGCGCGACAGCACGGTCAATGACGACTGCGAGACCGCCCTGCAAACATGGGGGGATGCGGTGCTGGAGTGCATCTTTACCCGCGAGGCCCCCGCCATGAGCGAGGTTAATTTTATATACGCTTAACAATTAAACACACGCTTAAAACACGCTTAAAACGCGTTAACAAAAACACAAGGACAAACGCCATGCAACGGATCAAAACAGGCTCAAACCGCAACCCCGCCGTCGATAAATTTGGCGGGGGCAAAAATGGCTTTAAAACAGGCAATCGCTCGCTGGGCGATGCGCCCAGCACACCAGGGGCGGAATGGTTTGACGTGGTGCAGGAGGAGATCGCGCAAACCATCGAACTGGCGGGGATCACACTCATGCCTTACACCGCAGGCAACCCAGCCAGCTACCGACAACTGTATGCCGCGATCAAAAAGCTCGCGTGGGGCGATGTCAATGCCACCGCATCGCCTTATGCCCCGATCAATAACCCTGCGTTTACAGGCACGCCCACCGCGCCGACCCTGCCGCCACTGAGCACGAGTCAACAGCTGGTCAATGCGGCTTATTTGGAGGACGCGCTGTCTGGTCAGACAAAAGTCAACATCAGTGCGGGCGGCACGGTGACGCTCACGGATGATCAGGTCAACAGCCCGCACATTTTTGTCAGTGGCACACCCGCAACGCCTGTCACGGTGGAGTTTCCGACCTCGACCAAACGCGTGTACTGGCTCTCAAACACCACCACGTCCGATGTGACCTTCAAGGTGGCGGACTCAGCATTGGCGGGGATGGTGTTATCGGCGGGCAAGCGCAAGGTTGTGTACATCACCGAAGAGGGCGTCAATGACACTTATTACAACCTCTCGATGTCTGGCACTCCAGTCGCACCAACCGCAGTAGACGGGATCAATACGGTGCAGGTCGCCACAACAGCCTTTGTGCAATCGGCGATCGGTGGCAATTTGCAAAGAGCCGTGACAGGCGGCACGGTGACCCTCACGGACGGCGAGTCCTCCAACACCTCACTGACCTTTGTCGGGACGCTGACATCGGCCCTCACGGTGATCGTGCCCGCCTCGGTGCGGCGCAACTGGATTGTGTTTAACGCGACATCGGGCGCTTTTGGCCTGACGGTCAAAACGGCCGCAGGCACAGGCGTGGGCGTGGCTCAGGGCAAGCGCAACCAGGTGTACTCAGACGGCACCAATGTCTACGACGGCTTTAATGACTTTGAGTCCATTGCCATGACGGGCACGCCCACGGCACCGACGGCGGAGGCGGGCACAAATACCACGCAGGTCGCCACAACGGCGTTTGTGACCGCGGCGCGCGGCAGCTTTTTACCCAAAACGGGCGTGGGTTTAACAGGGGCTTTGCGAGCGGTCGGCGGTTTGGTCAATGCCAACAATACCCTCAATGTGGGCGTGGTTGGGGCTGTAGACAACGATACGGGCTTATCTTGGGTATCGGACGGTGTACTGGCCACCACATCAAACGGACTGATCCGCGAGCGCATCAACAGCGACTACTCAACCGACTCGTTTTTTGGCACGGGCAACGCCTACAAACTCAGCCTACAGGCCGACGGCAACGTCGTGTTGCGCAACCCGTCATCAACTGTCCTTTGGGATGCCTTTGCCACGGTGCGCAAGTCGGATTTTACGGGCTCATACACCGCCAACTCAGGCTGGCGCAAGTACCCCGATGCCAGCAGTCCGACGGGCTTTATGATCGAGCAATGGGGCAAAACTGCTGCGCTTGGACAAGACGCCACGCTGGCGGTGACCTACCCGATCCCGTTTCCGACGGCGATGTGCGGCGCACCCTTTTTGGTCGAGGTGGCCACCGCCACGCCCCGTATCGATGGCTCGGGCGTGTTGTCCGCACTGTCCCCCGATGTCAACGGTTTTACGCTGCACAAAGCCACGGATACCACGGCCAATGCGGTGGCGTGGCGCGTTTGGGGCTATTGATCGACCCATAGCAACCGCAATACAAAAAAACACCATAAAAAACACCATTGCATCAACATTTTTTAACGTTAAAAAAAGGATCAACCATGTGGACGTACTCACAAACCGAAAATAAATTTATCCAAAAAACCGACCTGCCCGACGATGCGGTCAACGTGTCAGATGATGTGGTTGCACGGGCTCACGCCGCAGTCGCTGAGGACTTGCCCTTTGTGGTGTTGGGCGAGGACGACATCACCGTGGCGCCCAGCCCTGCCCATGTGTGGTATGCCGATGCCAAGCGCTGGATGGCCTACACCTATCAATACGCACCGTCGACGGGCGGGCTTTACCCGACCAGCATGCTGGAGGCCTACACCGATGTGCCGAGCGACTTGATGCCCGTCACCGAGGATGTGGCACAGGGCGTCAACGAGGCACGTGCCCAAGGTTTGGCGTTTGTTGTGGTCGATGGTGAGACCGTGGATGTGGCCCCCTCGCCTGATCACGATTGGGACGGCGATCAGGGCACATGGGTGCTCAATGAGGCACGGGCTGAGGCTCGTGCCGCCGCCGCGAAAAAAGCCAGTGTGCCCACGGTGGTGTCCATTAAACAGGCGCGCTTGGCCTTGCTCAACGTGGGCTTGCTGGATGACGTGGACGCGGTGATTGCGGCGGACTCAACCCATCGCAGCTTAAAAATTGAGTGGGAGTATGCCTCTGAGGTGCGTCGTGAGTGGGTGGAGGCGTCAGGATTGATGGACGCGCTGAAGCTGGATGATGATGCGCTGGACAAGCTCTTTTTCCTCGCCGCGAGCCTGTGATGAGCGCGTTTACGACACCCGCGATTTTGGAAATGCTCGACCGTTATCGGTGGCGACTGGTTGAGCCGTTTATTTATTACACCGATGTGCCGCCCTATCGCACGGCGATAGCGGTGCCAGCGGGCACGATCACTGATTTGGCCAGCGTGCCGCGCATCCTGTGGGTGATTTTCCCGCCGAATGGCCGCTATGCCAAAGCGGCGATCGTGCACGATTATTTGTACGCGCAGGCGCTGTACAGCAAGCCCGTTGCCGATGCGGTGTTTTACGAGGCGATGGGGATTTTGGGTGTGCCCCAATGGCGGCGGTGGCTGATGTATCAAGCGGTCAAGTGGTTTGGTCGAGGTCAATATAAAAAAGGATAAGTGATGGATTTTAATTGGGTGGTGGTGCGTTTGGCTTGGGCGTTGTCGGGGCTGTTTGGTGCGTTTGCCTTGAGCGTGTTTTGGTTGCCGCGCAAGATTGAGGGGCGTGCGGCGCTGGCAAAAGGGGTCATCATCGGCGGCACGGGCGTGGCGGTGCCCTTGGTGTTTACGGGCTTGGTGCTGCGACAACTGGGGCTGGACGGCAGTGACTTGGACACGGCGATGCCTGTCGCATTTGTGCTGGGCATGATGGCTTTGGCTTTGATCAATTGGATCGCCAACGCGGTCGACAAGCGCGAGGATGCCGACATCGTGGACGTGGCGCGAGAGGCGCGCGGGGGCGATTTTAACGAGACAAAAGGAGGTGAGTGATGGATGCGCAATCGATCACATGGGGCGACTATGTTTTTTCGGGGGCCTTGTTTTGGTTTGACGTGCTGGGCACATTGTTGATTGGTTACCTGCTGCACACCACGGGCAGGTCAACACACAAAGCCTTTAAAGCCGTGGTGTTGGTGGGCATGGGCGGGCTGCTGTACCAGTCCATGCAGTGCCTGTGGATCGTGATGACGGGCAAATTGCCCGCGTACACCGCGTACCCGTTTTGGGCACTCAAGGACATCGGCATGGTGCTGTTTGCGGCGATGGTTTGGTGGGTGACACGCAAGGGGCACAGGTGATGCGCAGTCTGTTTGCATTCGTGGCGATGTTCGCCAACCCCGCCGCGTGGGTCGTGGTGGGGGTCTATCTTTTGGCGTTTGGGCTGATTTATTGGTTAAAGGGGTAACACATGACACAACTGACAGAGCATTTTACACTCGAGGAGATGACGCGCAGCCAAGCGGCGGTGCGCCTCGGACTCAACAACACACCGACGGCGGCGACCGTCGCCCGCCTCAAAAAAACAGCGGTCAAAATGGAGCTCGTGCGCTCGTTGCTCGGCGTGGCGATCAACACGCTGTCCGCTTACCGCTCAACAGCGGTCAATCGAGCCATCGGCGGGGCACTGACCAGCCAACACATCAAAGGCGAGGCGGTCGACTTTGTGGCCCCCCAATTTGGCACGCCGCACGAGGTGGCCAAGGCCATCGCCGCGAGCGACATTAATTTTGATCAATTGATCTTTGAGGGCACATGGGTGCACGTGTCGTTCAGCGATCGACCACGGCGCAGTGTGCTCACCGCGCACTTTGGCAAGGGTGGCACGTCGTACACCAGCGGCATTGCTTAGGACATTGCTTAGCCCCCGCGTTTGACCATGTCAAAACACCGCTTCTTGCGGTGTTTTTTTGGTTTTATTTTAAGGTCTGCGTCCAGTCGCCAATAAATTTAAGGATGATCCCCCGTTGCTCAGCGCTCAACGAGCTCATGGCGCGGATCATGGCATTGAGTTCTTCGGTCGGTGGGATTGCGGACTGTACGGGCGTGACCATCTCGCCCCGCCCTGTGGCCAACCATTCGAAATTTATATTCAATAAAAGCGCAATTTTAGACAGCTTTTCCACCGTCGGGAGCTGCTCGCCAGATTCCCACTTGCTGACGGCGGTGGCTGTGATGCCTAAATTGGCTGACAGCCACTTTTGTTTGACATTAAGCGCCTGCCTTGCATCTTTTATCCGCTTACCAATATTTGCTTGTTCCATGCCCGAATAATACATCACCCGTCAAAAACTTGACCAACAGTTAAATAAAACTTGACTATAAGTTAATTAATAGCTTAATATTCGCTCAAGAATTAACCATTAATCAACTTTTGGAGCGAAAAAATGAACAACATTGCACAAGCACGATCAAATGCCTGCCTGACACAACAAGAGCTGGCCGAAAAGGTAGGGTGTACCTCTGCCCATGTGTCTTACCTTGAAAGCAATGCAAAAACAGCATCGCCCACGTTGGCCAAGAAAATAGGAGAGGTTTTAAAAATCCCCGCATCCGCCGTGATTTACCCCACCGAGCCGTTTATCGAGCAAATATTTTCGCCATAAAAACCGCCCCGCCCAAAAGCGGGACGAGGCGGCGGGTACTGCGGCGTGGAAACCAAAGTATCCGTCAATTAAACGATTTTTAACAATTAAAAACCGACGGAGTATCACAGATGTCAATGACACACACTCAAGATGACGTGTTCGCCGCCCTGCGCGGTGCAGCGGACGATTTCGGGATTCGCAAACTGGCGACCCTGATGGACGTGGCGCAAGGCACGTTGTACAACAAACTCAACCCAAACGATTCGTCGGCGCATCACAAGCCCACCGTCTCGGATCTGATCCAAATCGTGTCTCACACGCACAACACCGCCCCGATCGAGTCGCTGTCGGCGCTGTTTGGCGGCGTGTTTTATCGGCTGCCGTCGATGACCCATTACACCAACGAAGACCTGCTGGCGTTGGTCAATCATGCGGGCGCACAAGTTGGCGCGGTGCACGACGTGATGGCCGAGGCGATGGCGGATCTCGTGGTCACACCCGCCGAATTTAAACGATTCCAAGAGCAAACCCACCGCACCATCGCCGCCTTTATGGAGCTCAAAGCGCGCTTCAGAACGCTGGTCGTGCAGGTGCGTTGATGCCGCACCATGTGCCTGTGCCCGATGGCCTGCGCAAATTGGGCATATCAACCACCTCGGACAATCTGACCGACAACGAAACCTTTGCGGTGGAAGCATCCGATTTGGTGCGGTTGTTTGGGTTGGAGCTGATGACCCGTTTGGCTTTGGACAACGGACAATCAAAAACATCAAAAATGAAAGGGAATCAAGATGAGTAAAGTACTTTTGGGTCATGTCTATTTGGCCAAAAATCCAAAATGCGGGGGCGTGGTCGCCATGAACTGGAAAGAAAAAGGCCGCAAAAAGGAAGAAGCAAAGACCGTCCGAAACTGGTTAAAACGTGGTTTTACGGTTGAGTTGCTGGGGCGTTATGAGGGCGATCCTGAGCCCAAAATTTGCATGCGGAATTTAAACAGCCCGTGCGCGTGTCAGGAGGCTGACCGTGGATAAATACCTCACCCCATCCGAGCTGAGCACCCTGCTCAAAACCGTGCAACGGGTCAACAGCCCTACCGCCAAGCGCGACTATCACATCATTGCGGCGTTGTCCCTGTGTGGTTGCCGCATTGGTGAGTTTGCGCGCATCACGGTGTTGCAAGCGGTCAATGCACTCAAGTCAAAGTATTTGTTTTTGCCACGCGAGCACCGCAAAGGCCGACGGGCACACATCAAGGCCGATGGCACTCAAGTGCCCGACAAGCGTAAAGACCATGAGGTGTATGTGACGACCGCATTGGCCGAGCACCTCAAGGCTCTGCTGGACATGACCGATGCGCGGGTGATGGATGCGCCATTGGTGCCTGGCCGTTATGGTGAGCCCATGACCGTGCGCGCTTATCAATTGCGCGTGCAGTACTGGGCGGATGAGGCTGATTTGGGCTTAAAAGTGTCACCGCATTGGTTTAGACACACCCGCGCCATGAACATCATGCGCTCATCGGGCGCGCAAAACCCTTTACTGGTGGTGCAAAAGGTGCTCGGTCACAGCAACATCAACAACACCGCGATCTATGCCCATGCCACCCGTGAGGACATGGAGCAGGCCTTGCAAAATGTGGACGCCACACACAACAAACGACGTGGCCGCTTGAGCGCGCTGCGCAAACAACATGACAAGGAGACAGCATGACAAAGGACGTCACAGGCGCAATGCAAGGCATTGCACGCGCCATCAGCCAAACACTGGACAGTGCGGGCGGTCAACAAATGGGGTTTGTTTTGATTTGCTTTGATGGACCTGCGGCGCAATACGTGTCCAATTGTGATCGCCGCGAAGTCGCCCACGCCATACAACAGATGATTGATTCGTGGGCCGCTGGGTCACAAAACACCAAACATTAAAAAATTGAAACATGATTAATTAGGAGTCTGCAATGAGAACAAAAAAACAGTATCAACTGCGATTGGCGCAAGAGTTTGACGTGACCTTTATCGTCGACCACGCCATTGCCGATCCGCTTTGGTTGAGTTTGATTGATCAATACAACAACCCGATCATGGCCCAAGGGTTGCTTGAGCATTATCGCGGTAACACGTGCTCTGTGGTATTGCACTTCATGGCGGTCGAGGCCTTTCGCCAACGGCTCTCTGCCCCCTCGTTTGAGGCGGCGTTTCCGATCCGCGCGATGCGAGCGATCGCGGGCATCGAATTGGTACACGTGGACGCCATCAACATGTACCACCTGCCGCTTGAGATTGTGCAGGTGTCGGATGTGCATCACCAGCGTGCGGGGGTGCAGTCATGATGCAACAGGCCATCATCCAAACGGTGTCAGGCCGTTACATTGACCTGTACAACCCACAGCCCGAGGACTTTTGCATCGATGACATTGCCCACCATTTGTCTCACGTGTGCCGCTTTGGCGGTGCGACGCGTGCCTTTTACTCAGTGGCAGAGCACTCAATGCTGGTGGCGTTTTTACTGCCCGCGCGCTTGTCATTGGCCGGGTTGCTGCACGATGCGTCCGAGGCTTTTTTGGGCGACATGGTGAGCACGGTCAAGCGGACGTTGCCCTCATACCAATACATTGAGGGCGTTGTGCAGGCGGCCATTTACAAACAATTTGGCATTGAGCTGTCGCTCGAGGATGCGGCGTTGATCAAACATGCGGATTTGGTTGTGCTGGCCACCGAGCGGGCGCGCTTGATGCCCAATGATGGGGTTGAGTGGGCGATCTTGCAGGGCATCACGCCCCTCGACAACAACATGCCCGAGCCTTTGACCCCACACGATGCCCGGCAGCGCTTTATCAGCGAGGCGCGCGATTACATGATCCAAATGGAGGCTTTGCGATGACACTCAACGACATTCAAACCGCCGTCGGTGGCGGCACCACATACCGAGCCTATGGGCATGCGATGGCCGCCCGTGATGGCCTGTTGATCACCCTGCCCCTCACCCTCGTGGATGGGCGATTGACGGCGCTGGTCGATGCCTGCCCCGTGCAATGGCGCGAGGCCGTGGCGGTGCTGCACACGCCCGTGGACCATGAGGTCTCACTGGAGTCAAGCGATTGGCGTGAGTCCACGCGTGATTTTTTACGATCACTTGGGGAGGGCTGGCGTGTGGGGTTTGCGGCCGAGCTCAAAGCGGTCATTTTTGAGCGTGTCGATGGTTTGCGCGTGGGCATGGCGGCGCAGCGCGCCCTTAAATGGGGCGTGGTGGGCTTATGAGCATGTCAAACAGCAATGCGATCGGGGACTGGATCCGCCAGCTCAAAGAGGTCGACATTTTAGACGTCGCTGATCGCCTGGGGATCAAACGCCAAGGCTCAACAGGCATCTGGTTTAGCCCAGCGCGCGCCGAAAAAACGCCCAGCTTGTCCCTGTACGGCGGCACCAAATGGATGGATCACACCAGCGGCGATGGCGGTAGCACGATCGATTTGATTATTTACGCAGGCGTGGCGGACGATTTTATGGCGGCGGCCAAGCTGCTCGGCGAATGGGTGGGCAAGCCCATCCCCAAGCCCGACACCAATGGCCACGTCGCGCCTGTCAAGCTGTCGCGGGCGGAATACCTCGCCAGTGTGTGTGCTAAAAACCCTGAGTCTGCCGTTGAGTATTTGACGGGGCGCGGCATCTCTGTCGAGGTTGCGCGTGCGGCGATCAAAAACAAAACCGTTGGCTTTAATGACTACACGTCACCCTCAAAGCCCGCATGCACCCCTGGGCACGGGGGCGCGGCGGTGGCGTTTATGGTCTACAACAATGGCCGGGCGGTGGCGGTTGATTTTAGGTACGTTGATCCTGAGCTTAACGGCGGGGTTAAAACCCAATGCCAGGGCGAAAAAACGGGGGCGATTTGGATCAGCAATCGCGCGCGATTTAAACAAGCCAAAAAAGTGTACATCGTTGAGTCGCCGATCAATGCGCTCTCGTTTGAGACCGTCAACAGCAACCCATACCACGTGGCGATCGCCATCCGCGGCGTGGCCAATGTGGACATGGATTGGTCGTTTATGCGCGGCAAAACGGCGATCATTGCACTGGACATGGCCGATGGGATCAACAAATCAACGGGCAAACGTGCGGGCATGGAAGCGGCTTATAAGCTGTACGACCGTTTGACAGCGGCGGATGTGGCGGCGCGCATGGTCGACATGACCGCATGGACCGAAGGCGAAGACCTCAATGATGTGCTGCAACTCAACAACGGGACGGTTGAGCTGGCTCGGCGTTTAAAGATATTAGACCCTTGGCTGATCACAGGGCAGCCGTCCTACGAGGGCAATGATTTGTTTCGCAATGAGGCGCGCAAACGCATCTTTTTACCCTCACAGGACTATATGGTGTACTGGCGTTACCGTGTGATGGACGATTTTATGCAGTACGTCGATGATTTTAAAAACATCACGGACGAAGCAGGAGACACCACGGGGCGTCAAGAGTTTTTTGGTGATTTGTGCTCGTTTCGTGTGGCTCAGCTGTCGCGCTTGTCGATCCAGTCCCACTTGGCCACAGTCAACGGCACGCCCGACTCTCAGGCCGAAGTGGTGTTTGGCATCTCGTGCCAAACGCCGCGCAACGGTGCGCTGTTGCAGCGCGACGTGGTGACGGGCGACAAAATTTACAACCTCGAATGGTGGAAATATCGCTTCGGCCACATCTGGAAACCCGCACAGTTTGCCCGCATGATCACGATCATGGAGCGCAGTGCTGACCTCGCCGCCCGTGATGTGGTCAACTTTATCGGCGTGGCGTGGCAGGATGGCAAACTCAAGGCGCTGGAGGGGCAAAATTGCTTTTTCACAGAGCCGCAAAAGCAGTGTTTGTACTACAACATGACATTCCCGCGCGGTGCGGCGACACAGGCGCGGCAAGTGGTGCAGGCGTATCAATCGACCTTTAAGGAGAACGCGGCGGCGATCGCCCTCACGTGGATTTTGGGGGCACACCTTAAAAATGTCATCGGCTTTTACCCGCATTTTCAAATGCAGGCGGAAAAAGGCTCGGGCAAATCCAAGCTGCTCGAATCACTGCAGGCGGCGTGTGCGTTCCAAGTGCTGTCAGGGCAAATGCTCAAGACCGATCACCGCCGCCGTGCGTCTGTGAGCTATACCACTCACCCTGTGGGCTGGGATGAGTTCAGTAAGTTGCCCAAACAGGTGCTGTCAGACATCGATGCGTTGCTACAGTCGACTTACCGTTTTGAGTTTACCCGCATCGGCTCGGCCCTCACGCCGTATTTGATGTGTGCGCCTGTGCTGTTGGCGGGTGAGGAGGTCGATGTGCAATCCCTCCAGTCCAAAATCTGCCGATCCACGTTGTCGGTGGCCAAGCAAGGCGACATCATTTCGCACAACTTGCCCCAGTTCCCGATGTGGGCGTGGCTGCAATTTATTGCTGCCGCTGACCCTGCCCGCATCCGTGAGACGCACGCCGGGTACACCAAGCTGTGCCAAGTCCGATCACGCACAGGCGACGGTGATGCGACGGCGCACCGCATGATGGAAAACTACGCCGGGATCATGACGGCATGGGCAATGCTGGCCGAATTTGCTGAGTTTGACGTGGATCAAGGCGGTTTGATTGAGGATTTGATCACCGAAATGAACCAGCACATGGCCGACACCGATGGGGCGAGGTTGCCGTGGGTGTGGATCATGGAGATTTTGCTGTCAGAGCTCGATGCCAAGCGATTTGATTATCCGTTTTGCTGGGATTACATCGTCAACGATGACGGTGAGCGTGAGATGGCTTTGTTTATCCGAGCCAACCACGTCATGGATCACATCTCGACCGCCAACCATTTGCGCGACAAGTTTAATCATTTGCCGATCAAAACGGGGCGCATCTTTAAACGGCAACTGTTGCAATCAAACGTTGTCATTAAAGACGACGTGGAAAAGTCGATCCGCGCCCAACGCACCGCGCACCTCACGGCGATCAGCTTGTCGCAGCTCGAAAAACTGGGGTTGTATGCCACGCCAAGAGTTGAATAAACCACGCCAAAACAAAATTTTATTTTTTTACCACCACGCCAAGGAGTCTCAAATGAAAACCAAACCCAAACGCAATAAACCCTACGTCCCACGTAAAGTGGTCAATTATTTTATCCGTTTGAACAACTCACTGTCGCCGATGATCGAGTGGCTGAGTGAGGTCATCAAAACCAATGAGAGCATCGTCAATCGCCATGGGGACTATGTGATCGTCATCGGCGGCGGCTATCTCAAGGCGTGGGAGGGCATGGAGACCTTGACGGACATTGCGGATCATTACCACGCGCGCGGTTTTAAAACCGTCGGCACCGATGCCATCGAGCGGCTCAAAAGATACGCCAAGGCGGGCATGCCTTTGCCGCCGTCGGATGTGCAGGCCGCACTGGATCAAACATTGCAGCTGCGCGATGCCTTGCTGCGGACGGGCGCAAAGTCGATCAAGCAGATCATTGATGACACACACACGCGGGTGTTGATGCAGATGACATGCAAGGACAAGGAGGCAGCATGAAAACGAAAAGCCCTGAAAAAGCAGGACTAGCACCATGCAAGAGACTCCACTGTGCTTGTGTCTTTGAGCGGAAAACGTTTGGTGGAAAAGCGAAGCAAATTGAAGAGTGCGGATTTCACGAATCTCAACGTAAGGCGCTTGAGCTTAAATTAATAGAGAGCAAAAGATGATCACCAAACCAGCCCTAAGATACCACGGGGCCAAATTTAGGCTCGCGCCGTGGATTTTGCAACACATGCCTGCACACAAAGTTTACGTTGAGCCGTTTGGCGGTGCTGCAGGCGTTTTATTGCAAAAACCAAGGTCATACGCTGAGGTGTACAACGACCTTGACGATGACATCGTTAATTTTTTTACAGTCGTTCGCAACCCGACTCTGTGCCAAGAGCTTATAAAGCAAATCACCATGACCCTTATGCACGCTCGGAATTTTATGCTGCCTGGGTAAAGTCAGATGATCCCGTTGAGCGGGCACGCCAAACGGTGATCCGCTCAGAGATGGGCTTTGGGTCAGCGGGGGCGACCAAAGGCACGACGGGGTTTAGGATAGACACCAAACGCGAGTGCTCGACCGCACAACACGTTTGGGCTCAATACCCAGATCGGCTGAGGTCTATTTGCGTACGGTTGACGGGAGTGCTGATTGAAAATCGAGACGCGTTGGAAGTAATGCAGCAACACGATGCCCATGACACATTGCACTTTGTTGATCCGCCCTATATACACAGGTCGAGGGTTTTAAAAAACAGTAAGGGCGCGGGGTATTATCGGCACGAGATGGACGATCAGCAGCACATGGATCTGATCGAGGTCGTTAAATCACTCAAAGGGATGGTCATTTTATGCGGCTATCCAAACAAATTGTACGACGGCTTGCTCGTTGGCTTTGAGACCCACACCACCCAAGCACGCATTGCCGGGCAACGTGGGGCAAAGATGAGGACTGAGCAAATTTGGCTCAACCCATCGTGCGCCAACCGCGTTGAGCAACAAAGGTTATTTGCATGATCAACTGTAAATTGTGCGCCGATGCAAGCGGACACTACGATTTTTTGCGGTTGTGCTGCCGCGTGCGGTTTTTGCTGGTGCTGCCATCTGTTGGTGTGCGGCGGGCTTGGCTGGAGCGATGGGCATGGCAAGGCGACAAGGCGATCGAGGACACTAAGGCCGCGTTTGCGGCGGAATTTAAAAAAAGGAAATTGAAATGAGCAATATCATCATCTACGGTCCGAGAGCATCGGGCAAAACCACACAAGCCGACCTCTTGGCTAATTTTTACAACAAAAGAGTGGTGGACGATTGGTTTGGTCGAGATAAGCACTCAAACTGCGTGCTTTTGACGGACATCAATCACCCAAATGCGATCAAATTGTCCAACGCGTTAAAAGAGATCCAAAAGGATCGACCAAATGATCTGTTTTTAGCAAAGGCCATCGCTCATGCTTTGGCGGTCGAAAATGCTTAAGTACGGCTCAGTTTGCAGCGGCATCGAGGCCGCGAGCGTGGCGTGGCATCCGTTGGGTTGGCAGGCGGCATGGTTGAGCGAGGTTGATCCGTTTGCCTGTGCGGTGTTGGCACACCACTACCCTGATGTGCCCAATTATGGTGACATGACGGCTTTGCCGCGTCGTATTTTACAAGGCGAGGTGGCCGCGCCCGATGTGCTGGTGGGCGGTACGCCGTGCCAAGCCTTCAGTTGTTTGTAAATTCCGCGCAGTCGCGGGCGTGGTGCCCATCGCAGGGCTTTACGATACAAAAGAGGAGGCCATTGAGGCCGCCAAAGCTTTTATCGACGACTTGTGATACATTGATGGCTCATTCACAACTGCCTACCAAGGCATTCAGAGGCCGCTCTTTTGAGCGGTTTTTGTTTGGGCGATGATCTGAGGACAAACCGCGGGGCTTCGCGGTTTTTTTGTGGTCGGCACTTGGTTTTAAATCGGCAGGTGATGCAGATTGATTGTGGGCTGTGGATTTTGTTTCCATCTATCATAAGCCACTGTTTTGTAAGGACATTCTTTTTTTATGGCCGTGGATTTACCCACGGTTTGCCCTCGATTCCCCACGGTTTGTTTTTTCTGCTGCACCTCTCTTTCCTTTATTTATTATTATTTCTTTTAAAAAACAATAAGTTATAAGATAAGTAGTTTAACTTTGAGTAAAAACAGATTCCACAAAAAAACACGGTGCTTACTTTTTAACCCACGGTTTCAAAGTTCAACCCACGGGTTTTCGTGGATGTAATTAAGTTATAAGCCTTTGATTTTATGTGTTTTTGTTTTAAAATGGGCTTTACCCACGGTTTCACGGGTTTTTTTGCTATGGGGGGGTGTATGCGGCGTGAGCTTGAGGATTTTTTGGTTTACAAGTCGGATAATGATGGGTCGACAGATCGGACGGTCCGAGCTTACCGGGATGTATTGGCGCGTTTTGAGGTGTGGCTCAATGGACGCGAGCCGTTTGGGTTGTCTGGGGAGGATTTGTTGGTGTTTGCGGGGCCGTATCTGCATAAGGTGCTTAAGCTCAACGCGACGTCCCGCACGCCCTACGTGGCTTGCTTGCGTGGGTTGTATGCTTGGCATGCTGCGGTGGTGGGCGGTGATAATCCTGCTCTTATTTTGCCTTACCCAAAAAAAGGGGTGACTTTGCCACGGGTGTTGTCGTTGGCCAATGCTGAGCGGCTGATGTGGGCCCCTGACTTTTCTAAGTTTGACGGGGTTCGCGACGCGGCGATGATGGGGCTGTTGATTGGCTGTGGTTTGCGTGTGTCGGGCTTGGTTGGTCTTAATGAGGGGTCTCTGGTGACTCAGGAGGTGGGCGGCGATGTGCGTACGGCGATCAAACCTGTTGAAAAAGGCGGTAAGCAACGATTGATCCCCGTCCCCCGTGAGGCCGACCTTTTGCTGCGGGTGTATTTAACCCATCCCGACCTTGAGCTGATCGACCGAACTGTGGATGGTGGTGACAAGGTGCTGTTTGTGACGACTCGCAACAGGAGGTGTAAGGCACATGAGTATTACGGCGAGCAGCGACGTTTTTCAACGCGTGGGGTTTTAAAGATGATCCAGCGGCACGGCGTTGCGGCTGGTGTGCCTATTGACCAGCTCCACCCTCATGCGATGCGACATCTTTATGGCACAGAGCTGGCGGAGGAGGATGAGGATTTACTGGTGCGGCAAAGCCTGCTCGGTCATCGGGATCCAAAGTCCACCGAGATTTACACCCACCTGGCAATGCGCAAGTTGACCAAGGTGGTTGACAAAGCCAATCCAATGAGCAAACTCAACAGCCCAGCGTCGCAGTTATTGAGCAATCTGACAGCGCCACGGACACATCGTTAAGACCTCTCTTTGGTGCTTACAAGTCATAGTGACAGTACCTGCAATACTCTTTATACTGCCGTTCTCAGGGGCTTACAGCAGATTCCCAAAGTGACCCTCAAAACGAGCTATATCAAAACCTGTGCTGACTACGCTTACTGACAAAAAGCGAAGTCAATAC
>CALMCL010000230.1 GCA_937862905.1 uncultured Burkholderiaceae bacterium
TGTCAAACTTGCAACGTGGGCATTTAATCGACACATCCACCACAACGCCCACCGCCAGCAATTTATTGCATTTTTCGCATCTTTTTTGCACTATAAAACACCTCAATTATGCTAAAGTAACGCCGCCTGTACAGGTGGGGCGGCCTTAGCCAAGGTGCTGCTAACTCAGCATTCCCGGGTGATCCGTTTGCGCAAACAATCGGAGCACCGCCGTCTCTTTTTACCACTAAACAATCAAATCAGCCGCCGTCACCACATTGGCGCCGCTCGTAAACAAATAATCGATAAGCTGGTTGAACTTGTCCACTGACCAATACATGGTGCTCGGCTCAGTGGCCTCAATCCGATGACACAAAAACCACACCACGCCCCCGTTGGCATTGCAATCATCGACCACAGCCTTAGCCCGGTCAATGGTCACGCTGGGGATCAAATTGACAATTTTGATCTGATACTTATCCGCCAAGGGTGACTGAACCCCCTCGCGCACCGTGCGGCCCATGGTAAAGCCACCCGCCCGCATGACCGCCAACGTCGCATCGTCATAGCCCCCGTTGGGATAAGCGACCAAAGAGGAACAATCACCCAGCCCATTGTTATTGAGCCAATCACGGCAAAAGGTCAACTCATTAAACTGGTCAACAGCGAGCAACGTCGATAAATTGACATGGTTATACGTGTGATTGATCATGGCCCAACCCGCACCATGCATCTCTTTGAGCTGTGCCAAAGTACAATAATTGACCTCACCCACACGCGACGGGGTTACGGCAATGGTGCCGCGAAAACCATACATCCGCATGGCCGTGTAAGCCGCTGTGTATTGCGTCAGCCAGCCATCATCAAAGCCCACCAGCACAGACCCTTTAGAGGCAGACACGGCATTTAACGACAAAAATTTAACGTTAACACTCCCCGCCGCGTTGCAGTCAACACGCACCTGCCACGTCACAATGGGCACCGCCTCAAAATCGGCCCTCAACTTACCCGCTGGTAAAACAAAGTCATTCCACGACAAGTAAATGCGATTCGTACCACGGATAAAATTACCCGCACTCACTTTAAAGTAACCAAACACTGTAAAACCAGCGTCCAGCGCAACATACACCGACAGCGTCGCCAAATGTTCGGGCACATCCACGTCCACCGTCAGTACGAAGCGAGGGGCTTGGCTCATGACAAAGGAGCCGGACGAAACCACACCTGCATTCATGCGCAAAATACACGGCGCACTGGGCGCGGCTGAAGCCACCACATAGCCATCATTGGCATAACTGATGCCACCCGTTGCCGATTGCAATTTATAAGCATTCGCGCCACGGAACGACAGCAGGCACCGTGTCATGACCGCATCTTTTTTAACAATAAAATCATCAGGACACGCCATGTCTAACAAAAAAGCTTTCATACTTTTTTTGTGATTTTCAGGGCGCGCACTCCAAATTGAAAAGGCATAACGCCCCAGCTCCGTCAAATTTAAAGCATCCACCGACAGCGGCAATCGAATCATATCCCCCCCTTATACAAACCAAACGTTTTAAACCAAAGGCCGCACAGGCCAAACGGCCTGCTCGCTGTATTCAAGGCCCGCTAATTCATCGATGTACGCATTCCATGCGGCCAACCGCGCCGCCTTATCAGCAGGCAG
>CALMCL010000231.1 GCA_937862905.1 uncultured Burkholderiaceae bacterium
GGCAGAATCCTGATAGGATAAGGGTTCTGTGAAATTTGTCGTGTACAGAGAAATTGTGTACAGTTTTGCCTACTGTGATTGATGATGTGGTTGAAGCGCTTAAACAAGATAGTATGGTGAAAAATACAGTTCTAAGTGAATTGCAGGCAGTTAATGGTCGTTCTCCGAAAGCATTGTTGGCTGCGATTTATAAATACTCGTTTAAAACATACCAAGGTTTTTAAAATGAGCGACGCTTGGCAAATGGAATTGAGCACACGCCCGATTCAATCCTATACATCCATCGAACTGTTCGCAGGGGCCGGAGGTTTGGCGTTAGGGTTGGAGAAGGCTGGATTTGAGAATTTACTACTCAATGAAGTGGACAAATACGCCTGCGCTACCTTACGTCACAATCGACCCAACTGGAATGTCATCGAGCAAAGTATCTCTAATGTTGATTTTACAGCGTATTTGGATAAAGTAGATGTGTTGACGGGCGGCTTTCCGTGTCAGGCGTTTTCATATGCGGGTAAAGGGCGTGGTTTTGAGGACACGCGCGGTACGATGTTTTTTGAGTTTGCTCGAGCGGTTAAAGAGGTTCAACCCAAGGTTTTGGTCGGCGAAAATGTACGTGGTTTGTTGAACCACGACAACGGGCGAACGCTTGAAACCATTAAGCATACGATTGCCGAGTTGGGTTATGTGCTTGTGCCTGAACGGGTGCTCAAGGCGATTCATTACGATGTGCCACAAAAGCGTGAGCGTATTTTATTGGTTGCGATTCGCCAAGATTTGGTTGATGTTTTAAAATTTGCGTGGCCCATAGCAAACACGCGAATTTACACAATGCGTGATGCATTAAAAAAAGGTGATTTGTTCGATTGCGACGTGCCATTTTCGGAAGGTCAGGCTTATCCTAAACGCAAAAAAGAAATCCTCGATATGGTACCCGCAGGCGGCTATTGGCGTGATTTGCCCGATGACGTGCAACGTGAATACATGAAGGCAAGTTATTTTTTGGGTGGCGGAAAAACAGGTATGGCGCGGCGATTATCATGGGATGAACCCTCGCTGACGTTGACCTGTGCGCCCGCACAAAATCAAACCGAGCGCTGTCATCCCACTGAGACCCGTCCTTTGACGGTGCGAGAATACGCGCGGATTCAAACTTTTCCCGACGATTGGGCATTTGTCGGCTCAATCAGTCAACAATACAAACAAATCGGCAATGCCGTGCCTGTAAACTTGGCTTTTGCGGTTGGCCGCAGTTTGGTGCGTATGCTTAACCATGCTGTCTCACAAGAAAATGCTGCTTGATCTTATAGAAACCAAACACTATGAATACTGTCAATATCCCCACCCTTCAAGCCGCTGCCGTTGATTTCAATCAACAGCTTAAAACCCGCCTCGCCTTCGATGACTCCACCGATGCAGGCATTCAATCTGCTGTGACCGAGATCATCGCTGTGGTGCGTGCGCGTGGTGACGATGCGGTGGTTGAATTGACCAATAAATTTGATCGCATTCAAGCCAAATCCATGGCGGAATTGACCCTGACGCAAGCCGACTTGGAAGCCGCGTTTGAGGGTTTGAGTGACGAACAACGCACGGCTTTACAAGCCGCCGCAGAGCGCGTGCGCAGCTACCACGAAGCGCAAAATGCCGAGTGCGGTAAAAGTTGGCAATACACCGAAGCCGATGGCACGATGCTGGGGCAAAAAGTCACGCCGCTCGATCGTGTGGGTATTTATGTGCCGGGTGGCAAGGCGGCGTATCCATCGTCGGTGCTGATGAATGCGATACCTGCGCACGTTGCAGGGGTGGAACAAATCATCATGGTCGTGCCGACACCCGACGGCGTGCGCAATCCTTTGGTGTTGGCAGCGGCGTATATTGCGGGCGTGACCACAGTGTTCACGATTGGCGGCGCGCAGGCCGTGGCGGCTTTGGCTTACGGCACGGCGACTGTGCCGCGCGTGGATAAAATCGTTGGCCCTGGCAATGCTTTTGTCGCTGAAGCCAAACGCCGCGTGTTTGGGCAAGTCGGTATTGACATGATTGCGGGACCGTCTGAAATTTTGGTGATTGCCGACGGCACGACCGACCCCGATTGGGTGGCGATGGATTTGTTCAGCCAAGCCGAACACGACGAGTTAGCACAATCAATTTTGCTGTGCCCCGATGCAGATTACGTCGAACGCGTGCGCGCCAGCATCAACCGACAAATCAACGACATGCCGCGCGCCGAAGTGATTCGCGCCTCGCTCGAAGGGCGTGGCGCGCTCATCGTCACGCGCAGCATGGACGAAGCGTGCGAGATCAGCAACACGATTGCGCCTGAGCACTTGGAAATTTCAGCGGTCAATCCTGAACTTTGGGCGGAGAAAATTCGCCACGCGGGCGCGATTTTCATGGGCGCGTATACATCGGAATCGCTCGGTGACTACTGCGCAGGGCCCAATCACGTGTTGCCGACCTCGGGCACGGCGCGTTTCTCATCGCCGCTCGGCGTGTATGATTTTCAAAAGCGCTCGTCCTTGA
>CALMCL010000232.1 GCA_937862905.1 uncultured Burkholderiaceae bacterium
AAACGCAATCATTTCAAGGCTTGCATGCGGCATTGAGTGGTGTTGACCTGTGCCTGACGTCTATAAAAGCCAAGCATAGAATAACTTCATAAACGAATGTAATGGACAAACTGTGGTACGAACTGCATGTTAAACCGCACGTTTTAATAAACAATGGGCTCAGGAGAAATCCTCACCGCAAATTTGGCAAAAACACCATCGCTGATGCGTTGTGCCAAAGCCATTAAATCACAGCCTTGACCACCACCATGATGCACCAACACCAAGGCTTGTTTTTCATACACACCCACAGCACCATCGCGCATGCCTTTATATCCCGCTTGCTCAACCAACCAACCCGCAGCAATTTTAACCGACGCATCGGCTTGAGGGTAATTCGGAATCGTAGGGAAAGATACTTTCAATTTTTCAAGCTGTTGAACAGAAACAATTGGATTTTTAAAAAAACTGCCCGCATTACCAAGGACAGCGGGGTCAGGTAATTTACTCTGGCGAATCGAAATGATCGCCTGAGCGACGTGCTTTGCCTGAATCGTTTCACTTCCAGCCAAAGATGTCGCCATGGCTGCAACATCGCCATAGGCCATTTTTGGCCGCCATTGGCTTGCATCCCTGAGCAACTTAAACACAACTTCTGTGATGATGTAGCGGGATTGCGGCTGGCCACCCACGGTCAGCCATTCTTTTTTAAACACGCTGTCGCGATAAGCAAAACCACATTCAGCATTGCTTAAATGCACCCAAACGTGCTGTGCACGATCCCACGCCCTCACATAATCAATGGTGTCTTTGACCTCAACGCCATACGCACCGATGTTTTGTACGGGACACGCCCCAACTGAACCCGGAATGAGTGCCAAATTCTCCAAACCAAGCCAACCCTGCTCGACGCAATGCATGACCCAATGGTGCCATATTTCACCAGCGGCCACAGCCACACGAACATGGGATGATGATTCATCCACGATGCGAATGCCTCGCTGACGCATGTGCAACACCACACCCGTTACATCGCGGGTCAGGACAAGGTTACTGCCGCCACCAAGTACAAAACAATCAATTCGAGCTTGTGGGGTGTCATTGTTTTGAAAAAATGCAGCCAAATCGTCATCTGCCTCAATCGCCAAATAATTGGCCGCATGAGCGGTGAAACCCATGGTGTTGTATTGGGTCAGATCAACATTGTGTTGCATGGGGGAAAGAGTCATGTTCACTTTAATAAAATTCAAATGGTCTCGCATTATATCAATCAGGTATAATTCAGCCATGATTTATTTTATGCAATTCATCGCAAATTTGTTTAAACATCTTATTCGAGGAAAAAATGCCATCATTTGACACCGTTTTAAAGGCCGATGCGGTCGAGCTGCGCAACGCAATTGACCAAACCAACAAAGAAATCACGGGTCGCTTTGATTTCAAAGGCTCCAGTGCCAAAGTTGAATTGAAAGAATTTGACATCACGATTCATGCAGACTCCGAGTTTCAGCGCGAACAAGTGCTGGATGTCTTGCGCAACAAATGCACCAAACGCAATGTAGACCCTAAATTTTTAGTTGAAGAAAAAGTCGAAAAAATGTCGGGCGACAAAGTCAAGCAGCTGATTAAAGTAAAAAATGGTGTGGCACAAGACGATGCGAAAAAAATTGTTAAGGCCATAAAAGACAGCAAAATTAAAGTACAAGCCTCAATACAAGGCGACGCGGTGCGTGTCACCGGCGGCAAACGCGATGATTTGCAAGCCACCATGGCCCTGCTGCGCAAAGACATGGATGATTTGCCTCTGACTTTTGACAATTTCCGTGACTGATTTCAAACCATGCAGTTCAATCGTTTACTCAGAGCACTAAAAAAGTAAAAACAATCACAATGATCACAATGATAAAAGGCACAATCTGTGCCTTTTATCATTGTGATGCAAATACCTGATACAAATGCCTTTAAGCCATTAAGCGCTCACGCCCGCACACAGCGCCATACAAAAACCAAAGTCAATCCCAACAGCCCGAGCAAAGACCACTGTGGAATGCCCACACCCAAGACCAAAGGCAGCTTGGCACCGCACATCCCTGTTGCCATGAACATGTCAGGCCACCAATGTGCAGTCGGCAAATCATTGACAAAGTTTTGAACTGGATCAATGCCACACTGGAAATTTGGCTGCATCAATTTCCAGTTGTGATAAGCCGCGATCCCGACAGCGCAACAGCCTGTAAAAGCAGCAATCGCATTCATCGGTTTACTGAGTGTGCCTTGAATCAACCCCACTAAGGAAAAGAGAGCCAAAGCCCAAAAGCCAAAGCGTTGCATGATGCACAGTGGGCAAGGTGCCAAATCTTTGACGTTTTGCAAATACCACGCAGCCCCCAATGCCGCAATGCTCAACAAAAAAACCAGCGCGTAACTGAAGCGATGCGTGCTCACACGGGGACTAAAAATATTTTTTCTTTTTAATGTTTTATTCATAAATGATTTTAAA
>CALMCL010000233.1 GCA_937862905.1 uncultured Burkholderiaceae bacterium
GTAGCTGTCATAGCGTCCACCTAAAGTCAAAACCAATTGTTTGGCCAATTGCACGTCGTCTTGTAAATACAAACCAACCACAGAAGCGTTTTCATCTTTTAGACGGGTTCCCGCGACGGTGGCATAGCCTTTATCGTGTCGGTAATTTAAGCCGTAAGTCAATTTGTGCTGTCCTACTTGCGAGGTGTTGCTCAAATCAAGACCATACGTTGATGTGCCTAACTTCTGTTCGGAAGATGTACCCTCACCCAAGTTGTTGTCGTTGTCGTTGTGGTAGGCCGTGAGATGGGCGTTGACATAAGGATTGCCATTGTCATAATCGTAATTTAAGATGGTTGATTGACGGGTTAATTTTTGCTGTTCAGGCAGGTTAAAGCTTGATGGTAGTAAGTTTGTGCGCTTATTGCGCACACCGCTGTCCGTGTATTGCTCATGTGACAGTGCAACGGCGTGACCGTTGTCGTTTCGACCATTGAGTTTGATGAAGTAGTCACGTGTTTTTGCGGCGCTATTGGCCACCTCATTGCCATGACCGTCTTTATAATTGTCACCATTGATGGCGTGCACACTGGCCACAATGCCAACTTTATCGGATAGCTTTCCAAACACCGTGGCAGATCCAAGTTTGTTTTTACTGGCTGTTTGATACCCCGTGTTGACGATGGCACCGATTTTCTCACCTGTTTTTAATAAATCATCTGCATTTTTGGTTGTAAACCGAACCGCGCCAGCGAGAGCGCCTGGTCCAGCCGTTGCCGCGCCCGTGCCCGCCTCGACTTCGACGCGCTTAATTAAGTCAGGTTCAATCATGACTTGTCCAGTGTGATGATAGGCCGACTCAGGTTGAGTTGCGCCATCAATCGTAATGTTCGTCATTCTCTCGCTCAAATTGCGGACATATATTTTTTGTGCCGTTGACTGACCTCCTGCCACATTGACTTCAGGCACTTGTTTAAATATATCTCGCAAGCTAACGGCTTGTTCTGCTGCAATGCGTTTGCTTTTAACAACGGTGTTGGTTTGATTTCCACGTGTTCCAGTGACCAAAATACTTGGTAGTTCTGTAGGGCCATTTTCAATAACCACCGTTTTGCTGTCTTGAGCCCATGTGTTGCTGCTGAAAAGGGCGATGATTGCCATAGATAACGTTTTTTGTAGAAGGTTGTGATGGCGCATACCTGTTCCTTATGTTGTTAAGTTTATTGGGGAGACTACAAGCATTTGTAGATAAATGAGACTTTATCATAAAACGATAATAATTCCTATTTGCATTTGCATTTGCATTTGTGTGTTTTTTAGCTTATCATGCTGAAAAAGCTTTCTTGTAAAAAAATAAAAAAGCGAAAAGATTTTGGATCGATTTTGAAATGATGGCTGTTAATAATGTAATGGGCATTCAATTTAATGGGAGCTGTGCAATGGGTAATGTGACTAAAGTTGGCCTGGCATGTGAAAAGTCAATGGTGCAACAGATTGATTTGTCTGGGAAAACACTTTTTGTGTCGCCGCGTAAAAGCATTGTGGGGCAGGGGCTTGCGGCACAGCTCAAGTTACCTGCTTCAGCAGTCAATGCCGCCTTCGTGGCTGAAATGCTCGCTCAGGTTGAGCAGAGCGGTGGGCGTCGTGTGCTGTTTGCGGCCCTGCCTTTTGATCTGAATGCGAAAGCACATATTCAGGTGCCTGAACAAGTGATGGTTTTGAGTTCACCGTTTGACGATTTTATTTTGGATGCGGTGTTGCCCATGCAGGCTGGTTCTGTTTTATCCATCCCCAGTGCGCAGCGGTATAAAAATATGGTCAGTACAGCGTTGAATGCGATTGATGACCAATCGCTCAGTAAAGTGGTCTTGTCTCGCTCTTTGCAAATTTCGGCTCAGATTAACGTTTCAAATTTGATTAAGAAACTTCTGAGCAGCCATCGGGATGGTTATAAATTTGCCTTTTATCATGAAGATGCTGAGGGAATGATGGCCACCTTGATTGGCGCAAGTCCTGAATTGTTGTTGTCTAAAAGTGGGTT
>CALMCL010000234.1 GCA_937862905.1 uncultured Burkholderiaceae bacterium
AGTCGCTTTATTTTTTGGTGCTGATAAGCATAAGCATGCGGCCAAATGATGCGATGTTGTGATGCCCTGCGTCATCACAAAACATGCACCATGCAATTGCCTTTATGCCAATCCTTTCGATTCGTTCAAGATGATTTGGCGAAAGGACATCAATGGTCAAGGCGATTTACTTGGATGTCCCGTTGAATTGGTTTGCTGCGATGACCAAGCGGGAGGCGTGCTGGTGGGTAAACGGTATCAATAACTGCTCATGGGGACAAAGTCTATGTGCCCATCGGCGGTTATAGCACCCACACGCTGTTGGCGACCATGCCATTTGTGATACAGCGACAACATTTCTTTGTGGGTATCAAATCTTTCTTACCGATGGGGTCAACTGACATTCACCAGTTTGGCCATGTGTTTGACCTCTCAAGTTCAAGCACAAAGCCTGATCCATCCGTTACACCTGATATTTCAGGCTCGCTGGCTGTCCGTCAAGGCCATGTGATCACACAGCTGGGATTTGGATTGCATCAATGGACTTTAAAAATACTTGCAATTTTAATAATTATAAATATAATAAGCACATATATTAAATAAATATTGAGGTTGATGATGGTTTCTCGTTATTGGATCGGTGTTGTGTCTCTGTCTCATGTTCAACGTGGTGTTGCTGGTGGTTTTGCACAGTTGTGTCATGGTAAGGTCGCCCCCCTTAAACGCATGCATGTGGGTGATGGCTTAATTTATTATTCGCCCAAAACGGACATGAATGCTGGGGTGGCTTTACAGCAGTTCACTGCGATCGGACAGGTGGTGGGCGAGGCGGCGTATGAGTTTGCCATGAGTGAATCGTTTGTGCCTTTTCGTCGCGATGTCGTCTATGTACCCGCGCAGCCAGCAGCCATTCAGCCTCTATTGCCACATTTGTCCTTCATTAAGGACACCTCTCATTGGGGTTATCCGTTCCGTACTGGACATTTTGAAATCAGCCGTGATGATTTTTTGCGTATCGCCGCAGCGATGCATGCACATTGGGAGGAAGCGGATGACTCAACTGCCTTTTAAAAACGATGCCGATGCATCAACAGGTTTTTTGTTGTGGCAAGTGCATGCAATATGGCAACGTCAAATCACCGCTGCACTGCGTCCACATGGGTTGACGCAAGTGCAATTTGCTTTGCTCGCCAGTCTTTTGTGGTTGATGCAAAGAGACGAGCATATCACGCAAATTCGTCTTGCTCGTCATGCCAAACTGGATGTGATGATGACTTCTCAGGTGTTGCGTGCACTGCAAGCGCGTGGATTGCTTGAGCGGCGTGAGCATCCCACCGACACCCGAGCAAAAGTGGTGGCATTAACTGATGTGGGCATTGCAACGGCAATGGCAGCGATTCCAGTGGTTGAGCAGGTTGATGCGCAATTTTTCAGTGCCGTGGGAGAGCAGCAAATGCAGTTAAATGGCTTTTTGAATCTTTTAATACAGCAGGAGGGTTAAAATATGTGGACACGTTCATACAGTACCATTGTGAGAAACACATCGCTTGAAGCCTTATGGGCAGTCTGGTCTGACGTCAATCAATGGCACACATGGAAAGATAACATTGAATTTGCAAAAATTGAAGGTGCATTTGAAACTGGAAATTCATTTGTCTTTAAACCCAAAGGCGGACCCCGTTTGGTTTTGGGTTTGCCAGAGGTCAATCCGAACAAAAATTTCATCATGGTGACGTCATTTTTTGGGGCGACCATGCGTGACAATCATGAGTTGATTGCACATGCCGATGGCATCGAAGTCAAAACCACCATCAACATGAATGGTATATTGTCATGGGTTTGGCGAAAAATGGTCGCAGAAGGTGTGGTTGCTGGATTGCCTTAACAAACAGATGCCATGATTGCTAGAGTTCTGAAAATACAGCAGCATCAGGTTTAAATGAAAACCCAGCAAACGATAAAATGATCACACATGTTTGTCACAGTTTGTCACACAAAGCGTCAGGTGTTTGACAGAACCGCGTGTGAAAGACAATGTTCGATTTGTCTTTTACTTTTGTTTCCTACTTCATCACTGAGGGGTAAAAATGGGACTGAAAATTATACTCACTGGCAGCACGGGGATGGTGGGTGAGGGGGTGTTGTTTGAATGCTTAAATAATCAAGCCGTGGATGAAGTGCTCATCATCAATCGCAAACACTATGAGCTGAAGCATCCAAAGTTGAAAGAATTGCTTGTGTCCGATTTTTTCCAGATAGGTTCATTCATAGAGCAGATCAAAGGCTATGATGCTTGTTTTTATTGTGCAGGCATCAGCTCGGTTGGATTAAGCGAAAAAGAATACACTGAAATCACATTTGACACCACATTGCATGTTGCGAAAGCACTCGTTGCTGTGAATCCGAGCATGGTGTTTATTTTTGTATCAGGGCGAAACACGGACAGCACAGAAACGGGGCGCACCATGTGGGCACGTGTGAAAGGTAAAACGGAGAATGCATTGGGTCGGTTGCCTTTTAAAAAACAATACAATTTTCGTCCTGGCGCCATGTTACCCGTAAAAGGGCAGCGAAACAGCAGGCGACTGTATCAAATTGCGGCACAAATCATCCATTTCTTTTCACCCAAAAGCGTCCTCACTTTACAAGAAGTGGGCATGGCCATGATTCATCTCACACAGGCAGAGTACCCCTTTCACGCCTTGGAAATAAAAGACATCAAAAACCTAGCGAAATATTGAAAATAAAGGGTGAACTGTGAGGAAATCAAAAGCCTCACCCAGCGGTTGCAGCATGGCCATATCGGAATTTTGCTATCATGATGGTTTAAATACAACACCATACACATCACCATGATTGAACAAAACTCTCCTCTCAAATACGAAACGGCTTACGAATGGTTGGGTGGCGCGCCACGCGTGCGCGAATTGTCCACGCGATTTTATGATTTGATGGATTTAGAGCCCAAATACGCCACCTTACGTGCCGCACACGGGGCAGATCTGATCGAGGCACGTGAAAAACTGTACCTGTTTTTAACCGGTTGGTTGGGCGGCCCCCAGCTTTACATTGAAAAACATGGGCATCCGCGCCTGCGTCAACGCCACATGCCCTTCAAAATCGGTGTGATTGAACGCGATCAATGGGTCGCCTGCATGGCGCAGGCCATGCGAGAGATTCAAGTGCCCGATGACTTATATGCCCGTTTGATTGAATCGTTTTACAACACCGCAGAATGGATGCGCAATCAGCATGATGCAGTGGAAGGGGTGCCGCAAATGCCCCAGCAATCGGGCATTTCCTCGCCTGCGGTTAAACAAAAATTACATCAAATCACCGAACAGTATGGTGTGGAAAGCGGTCATGAACATTAATTTAAATGCAATGTTGTGGGTTGCATTGGCAGCCTTGGCTGTGCTGCTCGTGGTCGTGATTGTCCTTTGGCAGCGTTTGTCGATGTGGAATGCAGCACGCGAATCGCAAGCCAATCAATCGTTGGGTCAGTTGTTGCAAGAGCTTGACGCGTCTTTTTCACACACACATCAATTGCAAAATGAACAGGGTTTGAACCTGCGTGAGCATGCCAGTGGTTTGGCGCATCAGCAGCGTGATGAGCTGTCGCAATCGTTATTTCGCGTGCAAACCTTGCTCAACGAACAGCTCAAAGATGTGCGTGATACGCAAGCGCAAGAAGGTGTGAGTTCGCGCGAAGCTTTGGTGCAGCAATTGTCAGCGAATGCCACACAACAGTTGCAACAGTTGCAGCAACTCAATGAAACGACCGAGCGCCGTTTGAATCAAATGCGAGAAAACATCGAACTGCGTTTGACCAGCATTGAGCAGAACAACGCGAAAAAACTCGATGAAATGCGCAACACGGTGGATGAAAAATTACACGCCACCCTCGAAGCACGCCTTGGCCAGTCCTTTCAACTGGTGTCTGAGCGCTTGGAGCAGGTTCACAAAGGTTTGGGCGAGATGCAAGCTTTGGCCAGTGGCGTGGGCGATTTAAAACGAGTGTTGACCAATGTGAAAACACGTGGCACATGGGGTGAAATGCAGTTGGCGAACTTGCTTGAACAGATTTTCACCCCTGAGCAATATGCCGCGAACGTCGCCACCGTACCTGAAAGCCAGGCAAGGGTCGAATTTGCGTTGAAATTACCGGGGCGTTCTGAAGGCGAGGTGGTGTGGTTGCCGATCGATGCGAAGTTCCCCAAAGAGCAATACGAGCGCATGCAAGATGCACAAGATGCCGCCGATGCCGAGGGTGTTGAAGCCGCGCGGATTGAATTGGTCAAAGTGATTCGAAATGAGGCGAAGACCATTGCTGAAAAATACGTTTCACCGCCACACACCACTGATTTTGCCATTTTGTTTTTACCGACTGAAGGTTTATATGCGGAGGTTGCACGGCAAGCGGGCTTGCTCGATGTCTTGCAGCGTGAGCATCGTGTGGTCATTGCGGGGCCGACCACATTGATGGCGATTTTGAACAGTTTGCACATGGGCTTTAGAACTTTGGCAATGGAAAAACGTGCTTCAGATGTGTGGCAAGTGCTGGGTGCTGTGAAAACAGAATTTGGCAAATTTGGTGATGTGCTGGCGAAAACCCGAGATACATTGGAAAAAGCAGCCAAAAACATTGATGCCGCTCAAGTCCGCACCCGCGCCATGAGCCGAGCTTTGAACGGTGTTGAGCAATTGGATGTTGAAAAAAGCAAGCAGTTGTTGGCTTTGACCGATGTTGCTTTAACAGAAGAAGACGGCGATGAGGGGCGTTAAGAACACGGAGCCCATGAAGCACTTAAGCACATCAAAGGTAAAGAGACAGAATAGTGCCTTTGCTTGTGCTTTTGCCTTCGTTTTGGGTGATTCTTGATCGTATTCACGTTACAATGACAGATTGTGGTTTTTGTGCCCAATTGGCTGGTTGAGTGGATTGATACAGTTCGTGAGCTGTTTGATTGACTGTATCGGTACTGTATTGTTTTTTTAGGGTACAGTTGAGGTGTGATAAGCAGCAGAGCCAATGAAATAAGATCACATCGAGACAGACAGCAGGGCACCATCAGTGACACAATCACAACATATTTATTGAAAAAACACAATCGAGGCCATTATGCAATGCGAAAAATTATTCTCCACCTGTGCTAAAGCGCTGAAAAGTTCAGTGATTCGTGAAATTTTGAAAGTCACTGCCAATCCTCAAGTGATTTCATTTGCGGGTGGTTTGCCTGCGCCTGAAAGTTTTCCTGTTGCACAAATGAAAGCTGCGTTTGATCACGTGTTAAACAACGATCCACAGTCTGCTTTACAGTACTCAACCACTGACGGCTACGCTCCTTTGCGTGAGTGGGTGGCGAATCGCATGAGCACGAACGGCGCAACCATCACGCCCGATCAAGTCATCATTGTGTCGGGATCACAACAGGCACTTGATTTGATCGCCAAAGTGTTTATTGACCCGAATGATAAAGTTTTGGTTGAAACGCCGACTTATCTGGGTGCATTGCAAGCGTTTTCAATGTTTGACCCAACATATGTGTCGGTGGATTCGGATGAGAATGGTTTGATTCCAGAGGCTTTGACTGCGGACGTGGCGAAGGATGCAAAGTTTCTCTATGCATTGCCTAATTTTCAAAACCCAACGGGTCGGATGATGAGCGAAGAGCGTCGTCAAACGCTCGTAGCACGGGCACGCGAGCATGATTTACTCGTGGTTGAAGACGACCCTTATGGTGCATTGTGGTACGAAGCGGCGCCACCTGCTTCATTGTTATCGCGCATGCCTGAGCGTGTGATACATATGGGTTCGTTTTCAAAAGTGCTTGCGCCTGGTTTGCGTTTGGGGTATTTGATTGCGCCTGTTGAAATCACTAAAAAGTTTGAGCAAGCCAAACAAGCCACCGATTTGCATACCTCGACCATCGCCCAGCGTGTGGTGTATGAAGTGGTGAAAGATGGTTTCTTGGATGAGCACATCCCATCGATTCGCGAGCGTTACAAGAATCAAGCGCATGCGATGTTGGATGCTTTGACCACATACATGCCAAAAGGTGTGACATGGAATCAACCTGCTGGTGGGATGTTCTTGTGGGTGACGTTGCCCGAAGGCATGAATTCTGAGAAAATGTTGGACAAAGTGTTTGCGCACAATGTGGCTTATGTGCCCGGAACGCCTTTTTATGCCAATGAAGCACAAACCAATACCTTGCGTTTGGCTTTTGTGACGGTGCCACCTGCAAAAATTCAAGAAGGTGTCAAAAAATTGGGTGAAGTCTTTTCAGCCGGTTGGTGCTGAAAGGACGGCTTTGACCTTTAAGACGATTAAAAAAGCTGTTGCCACCCGTGCAACAGCTTTTTTTAAATGGAGTTGACATGGACAGCATCACTTGGGATGATTTTCAAGCGGTTCACCTCGTTGCGGGAACCATCGTTCGTGTTGAGCTTTTTCCAGAAGCACGACAACCCGCGTATAAGATTTGGGTGGATTTTGGCATGTATGGTGAAAAGAAAACCAGCGCGCAATTAACCCAGTTGTATGCACCGAATGACTTGATCGGTAAACAAATCATCGGTGTCATTAATTTTCCAGAAAAGCAGATTGCCTCGTTCCGGTCTCAGTTTTTGTTGACGGGCTTCTACACTGAGGCTGGGGTGGTCATCAGCACATTGGAGCGGCCTGTGCCGAATGGCAGTCGCATGGCTTAAAGCCTGCCACTATGCGCATTCAGCGACCAAGTTGGGGCCTTTGTAAATCAAACCACTGTACACTTGCACCAATTGTGCGCCAGCAGCAATCTTATCATCGGCGTCTGCACCACTGAAAATACCACCCACACCAATGATGGGCACTTCATTGTTCAAATGTGAGTGCAGCTTTTTAATCAAAGCCGTTGATTTCTCACGCACAGGTTCACCACTTAACCCCCCCGTTTCATCGCCGTGAGGCAAGTGAGCCACACTGGTTTTATCCAGCGTGGTGTTGGTGGCAATCACGCCATCGATGTGGTGTAATTTTAACAGTTCGGCAATGGTGGCAATTTGTTCATCATCCATGTCAGGTGCAATTTTCAGAACCATCGGCACATATTTCTGGTGCACATCGGCGAGTTGCAGTTGGCTTTGGCGCAATTGGGCGAGCAGGGCATCAAGCGCGTCTTGTTGTTGCAAATCGCGCAGGTTTTTTGTATTGGGTGACGAAATGTTGACGGTGATGTAGCTGGCGTGCGCGTAAACTTTGGACAAACAAATCAGGTAATCATCGACCGCATTTTCAATGGGCGTGTCGGCATTTTTACCGATGTTGATGCCCAAAATACCACCATTTTGCTTGAATGTGCTGCGTGTGACATTCGCCAAAAGGGCGTCCACACCATTGTTGTTGAATCCCATGCGGTTAATGATGGCATGGGCTTGTGGCAGGCGAAACAGGCGCGGTGTCGGGTTACCTGTTTGCGCACGTGGCGTGATCGTGCCAATCTCAATAAAGCCAAAGCCAAAACGCGCGAGGATGTCAATATAATCGCCATTCTTATCCAAACCCGCTGCCAGACCGACGCGGTTGGGGAAGGTGATGCCCATGACGGTTTTGGGTTTGTTGGGTATTTGGGTTTGTGGCAGAAGACCAAGGCTTAATGCCCGTTGAGCAAGGCTGAATGTCAGGTGATGGGCTTTTTCGGCATCGAGTTTAAACAGGAGGGTGCGGAGCAATGGGTACATGGTGGGTTCAGGTGGATTTAAAGTGCCCATTATATCGGTTTTGGTTGATTGACCACAGGTGCTTTTTAGTGGAAAACAAGCATTCGATGGGCCGCTTTTTGCTACAATGCGTGCTAAATCAGTTAACGGATAGGAATGGTTATGAGCATCAAGGCAGATAAATGGATACGCAAACAGTGTGAAGAGCATGGCATGATTGAGCCTTTCGAGCCGGGTCAAGTGCGCACGATCAATGACCAGCGCATCATTAGTTATGGCACATCAAGCTATGGCTATGACATCCGTTGTGCAAATGAATTTAAAATTTTCACCAATGTGAACAACAGCATTGTTGATCCGAAAAATTTTGATCCAAAATGCTTTGTGGAGCATGTTGGTGACACCTGCATCATCCCGCCGAATTCTTTTGTTTTGGCACGTACTGTTGAGTATTTTCGCATTCCACGCAGTGTGTTGACTGTGTGCTTGGGTAAATCCACGTATGCGCGCTGTGGCATCATTGTCAATGTCACCCCATTTGAACCCGAATGGGAAGGGTATGTGACGCTGGAGTTCTCGAACACCACACCGTTACCCGCCATCATTTATGCAAATGAAGGTTGCGCACAAGTGTTGTTCTTTGAGTCGGATGAGGTGTGTGAGACGTCATACAAAGACCGTGGTGGCAAATATCAAGGCCAAACAGGTGTTGTCGTGCCACGCATGTGATGCTTTCAATCGATGTGGTGTCGTTGACACCTGTGTGCCAAACACATAGAGTCCGATAATAAAAAAGCCCCGTCATCATCGACGGGGCTTTTGGTTTTTTTAAGTTGTTGGCGCAACTCACGTGCATGTTGCTGTCGTTCCGCTTTTTGGCTGGGGCGATGGCTGCCTGCACGTCGCCGCTTGGCTGCAATAACGAATGGGTTGCGTGGTGTCAAAGTGGGGACAATGAGTTTTTTTGACTTGCCCATGTGTTTCCTTAACCTTTCACGCACACCACTTGGCGCAGTGTGTGTACTATTTCCACCAAATCAGTTTGATGAGCCATCACGACATCAATGTCTTTGTAAGCGGCAGGGATTTCATCAATCACACCATCGTCTTTTCGGCATTCGATGCCTGCGGTTTGTTTAGTCAAATCGTGTGACGTGAATTTGCTTTTGGCAGCCGTTCGACTGAGCTTTCGCCCAGCGCCATGCGAGCATGAGCAAAAAGATTGCTCGTTGCCCAAGCCTCGCACAATGAATGATTTTGCCCCCATTGAACCTGGAATGATGCCCAGTTGACCCGCTTGTGCTGAAATGGCACCTTTACGGGTGATGAACAGTGCTTGCCCAAAATGGTTTTCTTCAGACACATAATTGTGGTGGCAGTTGATTGCTTCACGGGTGATCTTGAAAGGTGGTACATGTGGCTTAATCGCTGCAATCACGGCATCCATCATCACGGCTCGGTTCAGCAAGGCATAATCTTGTGCCCAATACATGGCTTCAACATAATCACTGAACAGCTCTGAACCCTCAGAAAAATAACACAAATCCCGATCACTCGGTAAGTTCATTTGGTGACGGCGCATATCCGTTTGAGCGGCATTGATGAAATAGCGGCCAATGACATTGCCCGTACCACGTGAACCAGAATGGAGCATGATCCACACCTGTTCGGCTTCATCGAGGCAGATTTCAATGAAGTGATTGCCTCCACCGAGTGTGCCGACTTGACTCAGCCAATGGCGTTGCCAGCTTTTGGTCATTTTGGTCAAACCAGTGTGTTTGCCCATGATTGCATTCAGTCGTGGTGACAATTGACGAGCAGATTTTTCAATGGCCGCCCCTTTGATTTTACTGAACTCATGTTGATTAAAGCCCACTGGCACGGCTTTTTCAATGGCTGATCGGATGGCCTTGAGGTTGTCGGGTAAATCGCGTGCATTCAAGGATAGGCGCACGGCGTTCATGCCACAGCCTATGTCCACACCGACGGCTGCTGGAATGATGGCGGCATGGGTCGGGATCACCGAGCCAATGGTTGCGCCGATGCCGACGTGTACATCGGGCATGGCCGCAATGTGTGGGCCAACGATGGGTAGATTGGCCGTGTTCAACAGTTGGTTGAGTGCTTTGGGATCCACGTCGTCTGTCCAAATTTTGACAGGCACGCGGGACTCGGAGAGTTCCATGTATATGCTCATGATGCATCCTTGACACGGCCATTTTATATCGTTTAAATGGCCATGCGTTGAGCGAGTTTTAAATCTTGAAAAGGTTCGTTAAAAAACGAAGTGTGAATGTTGATCATCCACCAAAGAATAATGATTTTAAAAACGCATGTTGTTGTAATGGGGCGATTTTTGACAGAGGGAGTGAGGATCCGAATTGTTCAATTGTTCACTGTGCAACGCAGTGGTTGATTCGCCGCTGTTGTTATGATCTTGGAGCGGTAAGATGAAGCGGATTGTGAAGTGTCTTTTTGGTTTTGGCAAGTTTTTATGCTTTTTCATGTATTTAAACTGGAAAAAAACCTATTTTTGTTGTAAATAAGTTTCAGTTTGAATGTGTTTTTTCTTTTTTTCGGTATTTACAATCATAAAAAAAGCACCTGTCCACAATGAAGCAGGTGCTTTTTTATTGTGTGTGTGCTTTAAATCACATTGCCTTTTGGGTTTTCGCCGAAGCGATTGGCACCTTGTGTACCATCAAAGAACATAAACGCCAACAACACAAGGTTGGCCAATGGCAAAAATGCCAATAGTGCCCACCAGCCGCAGCGATCGGTGTCATGCAGGCGACGAATCAATACGGCAATACCAGGAATCAGTACGCCAATACCAAAAATGGTACTCAACAAGCCTGAGCCATGTCCACCAAAAGCGCGTTCAATTAAAATAAGGACAATGCTGATGGCGGCATTGACCAAGGTGAATGTCCAATATTCGGTGCGACTGGCACGGCCGTTGAATTGAGCGTATTTGTTTTTTAAAACACTCAGGTACAGGTTTTTGATGGCTTCCATGACATTCCTTTAAATTTGTTTTTGAACACGACCAGTGACCAAGTGGTCAGAGGTGACACAAATGATCAGCAATCAATCAAGGGGCGTGTGCGCTTTACTTTCCGATTGTTTTTGCCAAAAAAATGTCAGTGAACACATTGAATTGACCCTTGTTGTTGCTGCGGATGAACAGGGCTTTCCATGCACTTTCGCTGGCTGGAACTGTATCGGCCAGTGCTGCCAATGCCTGTGCTTGAACGAAATTATCGCACACCTTAATGGAGGTGTTTTCTTTTGAACCTGCAACATGCGACAGCGCACTCACTGCCAAAACTTTTGGGTTTGAGCGATCAATCCATGAAACCAAAGTGTCCCAATTTTTTGGGGCGTTTGTTTCCATGCAATGAACTGCAATATCAGCTGCCAGCTTGTTCGCGGCTGTTTGTGCTTGTGCTACTGGGCTTAATGTCACAGTGGTGAGTATGGCGATGGCAAGCGCTACATGTTTTTTCATAACAAGCTCCATGGGTAAATTGTGAGTAGATTGAATTTTTTGAATGAGGCAAAACGCATGTTAAGAACATTGGTTTCGAAATAAACAGTGGCTTCTCTGTTCTTTATTAAGCTTTGTAAGTGATGCCACGCCTCGTTTATTATAAATAATAAAACGCCATGCGTGATGATTGCATGGCGTTTTATTTGAGATTAAAGCAATTTATAAAAATTACTTGTCATCTTTTTTGACTTCAGTGAACTCAGCATCCACCACATCGGCTGCTTGAGGTTCGCTGGAACTTGCAGAGCCTTCCGTTTGTGCTTTGGCTTGCATGTCGGCGTACATGGCTTCACCCAGCTTCTGAGCGGCTTTGCCAAGCTGTTCAGTCTTTGCTTCGATCTCATCTTTAGAGCCCGATTGAACCGCTTCTTCGAGTTCTTTGATGGCGGCTTCGATGCCTGCTTTTTCATCAGCAGAAACTTTGTCGCCGTATTCTTCCAAAGATTTTTTGGTTGAATGCACGAGTGCGTCGGCGCCGTTACGCGCTTCAGCCATTTCGCGGGCTTTTTTGTCTTCTTCAGCATTCACTTCAGCATCTTTGACCATTTGCGCGATTTCGTCTTCTGACAAACCTGAGTTGGCTTTGATGGTGATTTTGTTTTCTTTGCCTGTGCCTTTGTCTTTGGCGTGAACGTGCAAAATACCGTTCGCGTCGATGTCAAAAGTCACTTCAATTTGTGGCACACCGCGTGGTGCGGGTGGAATGCCTTCCAAATTGAATTCGCCGAGCAGTTTATTGCCTGTGGCCATTTCACGCTCGCCTTGGTAAACACGTACGGTGACAGCAGGTTGGTTGTCTTCCGCAGTTGAGTACACTTGCGCGAATTTGGTCGGGATGGTCGTGTTTTTCTTG
>CALMCL010000235.1 GCA_937862905.1 uncultured Burkholderiaceae bacterium
GACACCACCCTTTCACGGTGGTTACAGGGGTTCGAATCCCCTTGGGTGTGCCAATTTCGAACAAAAAAGTCAAACACTTTTTTGAACAATTAAAGTTCTAAGCACCCATCGTCTAGAGGCCTAGGACACCACCCTTTCACGGTGGTTACAGGGGTTCGAATCCCCTTGGGTGTGCCAATACTAAAACCACATCGAATGATGTGGTTTTTTTATTTGCAAAATTTACAAATTGTTTGATCAAAATAATTTTGAACTTCACCCATGCACATGGGTTTTGTTTTAGTTTTAGTATAATACGACCTTCTTATAAAGGAATGTCCATGTTCATTGATTCCCATTGTCACATTGACTTTCCAGAACTTATGCCTCACATGGCTGCTGTTTTGGATGAAATGAAGGCGAAACATGTCACTCACGCATTGGCCGTGAGTGTCGATGTGTCGGATTGGGCACGCATTAAAACACTGATTGAGTCTTATCCAAATGTGTACGGTTCTGTGGGCACGCACCCAGACTATCCTGATGTTCATGAGCCGACAGTAGAGGAGTTGGTTGAAATGGCGCGGCATCCAAAAGTCATTGCAGTGGGTGAGACTGGTCTGGACTACTTTCGACTTGAAGGCGATTTGGATTGGCAACGCGAGCGTTTTCGCGCCCACATCCGAGCCGCAAACATCAGTAAAAAACCACTCATCATCCACACCCGCAATGCGCAAGACGACACCATTCGCTTGATGCATGAAGAGCGCGCTCATGAGATTGGCGGCGTGATGCACTGTTTCACCGAGGCGAAAGAAGTTGCAAAACAAGCATTGGATTTGAATTTTTACATTTCTTTTTCAGGGATTGTCAGTTTTAAAAATGCCAAAATCGTCCATGAATGCGCACAGTATGTGCCTCTTGACCGTATTTTGATTGAAACCGACTCGCCGTACCTAGCACCCGTGCCACATCGAGGCAAAAGCAATCAGCCTGCATGGGTCGCACATGTGGCTGAACGGATTGCAGAGCTGAAAGGCGTCAGTGTGGAGGAAGTGGGGCGTGTTACCACTGAAACTTTTAAAAACTGTTTTAGATTGGCTGAGTTAACCAAGGTTTAAATAAAGCGAAATTCAGCTGAGGTGTTTTATTTTAATGGTTGAATGGCTTTAATGGCTTATTTCAAAGGCCATACCCAATCAAAAAGCCTCATGGACAATGGATTTTTTGGTTTCGTATGGGTTTGTTGGCGATCGAAACGTATTAAAACCAACGTGCACGCTGCATTTTGATTGCTGCCAATCCATGCCAATCCACGAAATCCTCATGCGTTGAATTTCAGAATGCAGTCCTCAGAATGCAGTTAA
>CALMCL010000236.1 GCA_937862905.1 uncultured Burkholderiaceae bacterium
CACTTGGCCTTTTTCAATCTACGAAAATTGCTATTCGTACTTTAATTAACGTTTTAAACTTGTCATAAGTTGTATTTTTTCTTGAAAAGCCCCAATGTACGGGGCTTTTTTGTATTTAAAATCAGCTTCATCTGTGCTTTTCAGCAGGTTTAAAAGGCGCGTATTTAGCGTTGTTGAGAGGGATCAAATGGTGTTTTAGATGCTCATTTTGTTTTTTTAGATTCAGCCCCTTGTAAGTATTTGAGTCTAAATTGAGCCCTGTAATGTCCGCAATCAAAACCGCAGATGTTCAAAAAGTTATTTTTACAACAATGTTAGCGGGGCAATGACCCACAAAAACAGGAGACAACAATGAAAGACGATCTTGTACAAAGGATAGAGTCAAATGCCGATTATCAAAAATTGGTCAAGACTCGCTCTTCTTACGGCTGGAAGCTCACGTGGTTAATGATGATCGTGTATTACGGTTATACATTGCTCAATTCCTTTAATAAAGAACTCATGTTCTCAAAAATTGGTGCTGGTGTGACCACATGGGGCATGCCGATTGGTTTTGGCGTGATTATCTTCACCATTTTGATCACAGGCTTGTATGTTCGTCGTGCCAATGGTGAATTTGATGAGCTGACTGAAAAAATCCGTAAAGAGGTGATGTAATGAAATTAAATACAAAATTATTCAGCGCATCTGCGTTAATGGGTTTTGCCGGCATGGCGATGGCTGCGGGTGCTGATTTGGGGCAAGCTGAAAAGCAAGCAACCAACTGGACTGCAATCATCATGTTCGTTGCTTTCGTGATCTTGACACTGTTCATCACCAAGTGGGCTGCAGCGAAAACCAAATCAGCTGCTGATTTCTACACGGGTGGTGGCGGCATCACGGGTTTTCAAAATGGTTTGGCGATTGCAGGTGACTACATGTCAGCGGCATCATTCCTTGGTATTTCCGCAGCGGTAATGGCGAATGGCTATGATGGTTTAATCTACTCCATCGGTTTCTTGGTTGGTTGGCCCGTGATCACGTTTTTGATGGCCGAGCGTCTCCGCAATTTGGGTCGTTTTACTTTCGCTGACGTGGCTGCCTATCGTTTTAATCAAGCACCTGTGCGCATTTTCGCAGCAACCTCGACTTTGGTTGTGGTGGCGTTCTACTTGATTGCACAAATGGTGGGTGCAGGCCAATTGATTAAACTCTTGTTTGGTATGGAATACTGGCACGCAGTGATCATCGTGGGTGCATTGATGATGGTTTATGTGTTGTTCGGCGGTATGACAGCGACCACTTGGGTGCAAATCATCAAGGCATGCATGTTGTTGGCTGGTGCAAGTTTCATGGCATTCATGGTGATGGCACAGTTCGGCTTTAGTTTCGAAGCTTTGTTTGCTAAGGCGGTTGAAATTAAAACAATGGTGGCAGGTAAGGACGCTAAGTTGATTGCAGATGCCACAGCGGCTGGTAAAGATGTTGCAGCAGTCGCCGCAGCCAAAGGCTTCTCAATCATGGGGCCAGGTTCGTTTATCAAAGATCCGATTTCTGGCATTTCTTTCGGTATGGCTTTGATGTTTGGTACTGCTGGTTTGCCACACATCATGATGCGCTTTTTCACTGTACCTAATGCAAAAGAAGCACGTAAATCGGTATTCTGGGCAACAACTTGGATTGGTTACTTCTATATTTTGACATTCATCATTGGTTTCGGCGCGATCGTTTTGGTCAGCACCAATCCTGCTTTCTTGGATGCAAAAGGTGGTTTGATCGGTGGCGGTAACATGGCTGCGATTCACTTGGCAAATGCCGTCGGTGGTAACTTGTTCTTGGGCTTTATCTCAGCGGTGGCATTTGCAACGATCTTGGCAGTGGTGGCTGGTTTGACTTTGTCGGGTGCATCTGCTGTGGCTCATGATTTGTATGCAACTGTGATTAAAAAAGGCAATGCAAGCAGTGCAGATGAACTTCGCATCTCTAAAATCACGACCGTGTGTTTGGGTGTTGTGGCTGTTGTCTTGGGCATCACATTTGAGAAACAAAACATTGCGTTCATGGTGTCTTTGGCTTTTGCAATCGCGGCATCAGCTAACTTCCCTGTGTTGTTCATGTCAGTATTGTGGAAAGGTGTCACAACACGTGGTGCAACAATCGGTGGTTTCTTAGGGTTGTTTTCTGCTGTGGCTTTGACTGTTGTTTCTCCAGCAATCTGGGAAGCGGTGTTGTTGAATCCAAAAGGCAGTGCATTGTTCCCATACACTTCACCCGCATTGTTCTCAATGGCCATTGGTTTCATCGGTATCTGGTTCTTCTCAATCACTGATAAATCAGATCGCGCTGCAATCGATAAAGCTGGTTTTGCTGCACAAAAAGTACGTTCAGAAACAGGTATTGGTGCTTCAGGTGCTTCTGGTCACTGATCTGTGGTGCTGTAATTGATTCTTAATAGTTTGTGCATGTGTGAAAACAAAGCCCCTGACTCATCAGGGGCTTTGTTGCAAAAGAGTGGAATAATGTTCATTAGAAGATTAAAATAAATGGTGAATTAAACTACGAAAGGCAATTTTCAAAAAGATTCGAGCTAAGCG
>CALMCL010000237.1 GCA_937862905.1 uncultured Burkholderiaceae bacterium
AAACCATTAGAAGCGAAACCATCCGCATCATCAAAAGTCGCAGGAATGACCATAGTCCCACTGCTGTTGATGTAACCGTACTTGCCGTTTTGCTTGACGATAGTCAAGCCGTTAGAAGCAAAATCCCAAGAATTATCAAAAGTCGCAGGAATAACCATAGCCCCACTGCTGTTGATGTAACCCCACTTGCCGTTTTGCTTGACGTTAGCCAAACCATTAGAAGCGAAATCCCCCATCTCATCAAAAGTCGCAGGAATGACCATAGTCCCGCTGCTGTTGATATAGCCGTACTTGCCGTTTTGCTCGAAGCAAGCCAAACCATTAGAAGCAAAATCACATACCCACCCGTACACAGGTTTGATTACAATTTTTTGGGTTGTGGTATTGATGTATCCAAACTTTCCATTAGACTTATATCTTGACAAGCCATTTTTAGATGGTGTTTCAATTTTTTGATACTTAGGCTCGACAATCCAATAACCTGCAGTGTCCAACAAACCGCAATTGTCCCCAGCACAATATGGAAATGGTTTTGCCATTGCTGTATGGGCAAACAGTGTCAATAAACCAGTGACAATGAGTCGTGACGCGGTTCTGGACTTAATTATTTTGTGACAATTGGTTGGTTGGTTGGTTGGCCAGAGGCCATTGCTGCTTACTCATCGTTCGCTCCAAAAAATTTGATTTCTAAAAACAGTATGGATGACACACATTTTTTACATCTTTCATCATCATATACATTATTTCATGCCAGTGTAAGTACAATCAGTTCAGCGCAATCGTAATAAGCACTCCAAAAAAAGCACCACCGTCCTCCCATCATTCAATGTTAGAATCGCTCCATCAATTTTAACCAATTGATCACGCTAGGGGTCCTGACCAAACGGTCGGGTGAGAAATACCCTACGAACCTGATCTGGATAATGCCAGCGAAGGGAAGCGTCGATACAATGGATGGATTCTGTGCAGTTCTCCCTGCCTCCGTCATTGTTTTCACCCCTCCTTTGTTGGCATTATTTTTACCCAACAAAGGACACCATGAACGCCCCCACCCCTTTTACCTATGATTCTGCACGCGTGGATGACGCGGCAGTTGCACCATTGCCCAATTCACAAAAAGTCTATGTTGTTGGCTCTCGCCCTGACATCCGCGTGCCGATGCGCAAAATCTCACAATCAGACACGCCTGAATCTTTTGGTTTTGAAGCCAATCCGCCGATTTATGTTTACGATACATCGGGCGTATACACCGATCCCAATGTCAGCATCGACATTCGATCGGGTTTACCCACGCCACGCGCCCCTTGGATTGATGAACGCAATGACACAGAGGTATTGCCTGCGCCATCATCGGACTTTGGCACACAACGTTTGCATGACCCAAAAACAGCTGATTTGCGTTTCAATCTGACCAGAAACCCACGCCGTGCATTGGCTGGGAAGAATGTCACTCAAATGCATTATGCGCGTCAAGGCATTATCACACCTGAAATGGAGTTTGTGGCGATTCGTGAAAACCAGCGACGCGAGGTGTACTTGGCTGAGTTGGCGGCATCGGGCGTGAAAGGTGAAAAACTCGCTGCGTTGATGGGACGTCAACACGCGGGTCAAGCGTTTGGCGCGGTGATGCCAGCAACGATCACACCTGAGTTTGTCCGCGAAGAAATCGCGCGTGGACGGGCGATTATTCCTGCCAACATCAACCACCCTGAAGTTGAACCGATGATCATCGGGCGCAATTTTTTGGTCAAAATCAATGCAAACATCGGCAACTCGGCGGTGACCTCGTCCATTGGTGAAGAGGTTGAAAAAATGACATGGGCGATTCGTTGGGGCGCGGACAATGTGATGGACTTGTCAACTGGCAAACACATTCACGAAACGCGCGAATGGATCATTCGCAACTCGCCCGTACCAATTGGTACCGTACCGATCTACCAAGCCCTCGAAAAAGTGAATGGCAAAGCCGAAGATTTAACATGGGAGATTTTCCGCGACACCTTGATCGAGCAAGCCGAGCAAGGTGTGGATTATTTCACCATCCACGCAGGCATTCGTTTGGCCTTCGTGCCCATGACCGCCAGCCGTTTGACGGGCATCGTTTCGCGCGGTGGCTCAATCATGGCCAAGTGGTGCTTGGCACATCACCGCGAGTCATTCTTGTATGAGCATTTTGAAGACATTTGTGAAATCATGAAAGCGTACGACGTGAGCTTCAGCCTCGGTGATGGCCTGCGCCCCGGTTCAATTTATGATGCCAACGATGAAGCACAATTGGCTGAACTCAAAACATTGGGCGAGCTCACACAAATCGCTTGGAAACATGATGTACAAGTGATGATTGAAGGCCCTGGTCATGTGCCCATGCAATTGATCAAAGAGAACATGGACATCCAACTGGAACAATGTCACGAAGCGCCGTTCTACACCCTCGGCCCGCTCACCACCGACATCGCCCCAGGTTACGATCACATCACCAGTGGCATCGGCGCAGCACAAATCGGTTGGTACGGCACAGCCATGCTGTGCTATGTCACCCCCAAAGAGCATTTGGGTTTACCCAACAAAGTCGACGTCAAAGACGGCATCATCACCTACAAAATCGCCGCCCATGCCGCTGACCTTGCCAAAGGCAATGTGGGCGCGCAAATTCGCGACAATGCATTGAGCAAAGCCCGCTTTGAGTTCCGTTGGGAAGACCAATTCAACATTGGCCTCGACCCAGATAAAGCACGCGAATTCCATGATGAAACCTTGCCCAAAGATTCGGCCAAAGTCGCACATTTCTGTTCAATGTGCGGCCCGCACTTTTGCTCCATGAAAATCACCCAAGAGGTTCGTGACTACGCAGCGAAACAAGGCATTTCTGAAATCAGCGCTTTAAAACAAGGCATGGTTGAAAAATCAATTGAGTTCGTGACCAAGGGCTCAGAAATTTATCAGAAAGCGTGATGATGGAGATCATTCTCAATAAAGAACCGTATGTGTTGCAAGCGGCAGGACAGCAGTTAAGTGATTTAATGAATGAGCTGAACCTACCCGCCCAAGCCATGGCCGTTGCGGTCAATCGCACCGTCATCACAAAAACCAAATGGGCTGAATGCACGTTACAACCCCATGATCGCGTGGACATTGTGCGCGCGATTGGCGGGGGGTGATCGGTGACTGCTTGTCGGGCGCTTGAACTCAACCGTCCGACAAGCAGACCCGTAAACCGGGACACAAACAGACTCACACACACAAGTGAAGATTGAATGGCCCGCTTCACTGCCCATCAGGATCTTCATCAAAACATTCATGGCAGTTAAACGCAAAGTCCCCCTACTGTGCGTTTGTTTGAATACAGAGATGCTGAGAGAGGAACCCACAGCACATCAGGCACGCCCAAGATTAACCAAAAAAACCGACGGATTAATGGCGGTTTTTACCATAGACATCAGGAAACATCATGAACCAAGACCCACTCATCATTGCAGGAAAAACCTATGGCTCTCGTTTGCTCGTCGGCAGCGGTAAATACGTTGACCTCGCACAAACCAAAGCCGCCACCGAAGCCTCTGACGCAGACATCATCACCGTGGCCATTCGCCGTGTGAACATCGGCCAAGACCCGAATGCACCAAGCCTACTTGATGTGGTGCCGCCATCACGTTACACAATTTTGCCAAACACAGCGGGTTGCTACAACGCCGACGATGCAATCTACACTTTGCAGCTGGGTCGTGAACTGCTCGGTGGTCAAAACCTGGTCAAACTCGAGGTGTTGGGTGATGAAAAAACATTGTTCCCGAACATGCCCGAAACCTTAAAAGCCGCTGAAATTTTGATTAAAGATGGCTTTGATGTCATGGTCTATTGCAGCGATGATCCGATCCAAGCCAAACTGCTCGAAGACATGGGTTGTGTTGCCATCATGCCACTGGCCTCATTGATTGGTTCAGGCATGGGCATTTTGAACCCATGGAATTTATCACTCATCATTGAACAAACCCAAGTGCCCGTCATCGTCGATGCGGGTGTGGGCACTGCTTCCGATGCCGCGATTGCAATGGAACTGGGCTGTGATGGTGTGTTGATGAACAGTGCCATTGCCCACGCTCGTGACCCCGTGCTGATGGCGCAAGCCATGAAACTGGGGGTGCAAGCGGGGCGTGCTGCACATCTGGCAGGACGCATGAATAAAAAATTTGCAGGCATTGCGTCATCGCCATTGACAGGCTTGGTGGTCTAAAGCGCCAAGCAATCAGATGACATGCCGTTTTCATCTCAAGTGAAAATAAATAAAAACAAGTGGAATTTTTTATCTCCACTTGTTTGCTTTACTTTTTTTGCTTTAATTTGTGCGTTGTGATGGAAATACGAAACAGTTGCGTGCTCCATCACATTGATTGAGCGGGTTGTGCTGACTGAGCGAGCGGGTTCGATTCACACATCTAAACAAGTCCTTTCGCAACACAGTCCCCTCACCGCAATTGATTGCATTTTGTTTTCGATAAGGCTTGTTTTCATCGTCTCCGCTTTCCCCTAACCAAACTTTTTCCACTTTCAACCCTTTTAAAAAGTTAAGACACATTTATGCAAGGTCTGTATGCCGTCACCCCAAACTGGGATGACACCGCCCTATTACTCACAGCCACAGAAGAAATCATCCGTGGTGGCGCACGCATGGTGCAGTATCGCCATAAGGACATCGATGCCGCAACACGTCAAGTTCAAGCAAGCGCATTGCAACAACTCTGTCGCGATTACCTCGTGCCTTTCATCATCAATGACGATGTGGACTTGTGCATTGAACTGAATGCCGATGGCATTCATGTGGGAGGCACGGACGCGCCCATTGCCGATGTTCGCCAACGCGTGGGGGCGAACAAAATCGTCGGCGCATCATGTTATGGCTCAATGGACTTGGCACGCGCTGCAGCGCACGATGGCGCAAGTTATGTGGCTTTTGGTGGGTTTTACCCCTCTTTGGTCAAAAAATATGAGGTCAGTACATCTGCCGACATCGTCGCACAAGCGAAAGCCGAGTTGGATGTGCCTGTGGTTGTCATTGGTGGCATGACTGTGGACAATTGCGGCATTTTGATTGCCCAAGGAGCTGACATGGTGGCCGCCATCAGCAGCATTTACGCACGCACGAACCGCAAAAAAGCCGCTCAAGAAATGAGCGACTTGTTTAGTCATTGAAAGACAACATCACAGCTGTTTCACCATGAATCAGGGAGTGATCCGAGGCTTGGTTTTGTTTGTATTTCGGTGAAAAGTGAGGTTTTGTCAGGATGCCTCCGCGTAAAACCTCCAATTTCAAATGACGAAAAACAGGGCGTTGCTTTTTAGAGTGGTCTACCCATCACACACCATCCCATCAGATGGGCTTGGGTGAAGATCACACCAGCCAACGCCCTTTTGAGAAAATGAGATCATCGCCCATGTACACCGCAGCCGACTCGATGAACACATCGATGTGGAAGCGTGTGTCCTTGCGTTTAAACTGCGGCTTGTTGTAACTGCCGTGTTTCGCACCGAGTGACAAATGGATACCACACATGCGTTCAAATGTGCCGATGTCACTCACCCGACGGCTTTCGCTGAATGCACGGTTCATGCCCAAGCCCAGTTCACGAATCCACACATCACCTTCCACCTCACGGATTTTTGACAGCACATCATCAAAATGCGGTGTGCTGTTTTCCACCGCCACCACGCGCCCCGCCTCAACCACCAAAGTGATGGCACGTTCAGGCCAATTGCAATGAAATGTGGTGTCACCGAACACAAACACTTTCGCACGCCCATGCACAACGGTTAAATCCTGCGCCTCGGTGAACACTTCGCCAATCGGAAACTGCCCACCCACATTGCTCATGGCACGGTAATCACCAATGTTCATTTTTGCGGCTTCCAAAGCGGAATCAAAAAGCAACACATCGCCGCCATGACTGACCACTCGCGCCGACGGTGCAGCATCGATTTTTAATTTTAAAGCCACCCCTGTTCCTCGATAATACACAGGGTCATACGCCAACGAATCAATGTACAACCGCGCTTGCTCATCCACCATGCGTGCCAAATGCACGTGCTCAATCACTTTCAAACCTTGATTGAACAATTGCACGCGCAATCGGTAAGCATCCAAACGAAAATGTGTGGATTGCACCAGCACCACTAAACTGCCCGCTGGCAAAGCTGAGAAAGCATTCATCACCACCTCATTGCCAACGGTTTCAACTTGGATTAAATGCGCTTTTGGCAAGGCCAACGCATACGCATCGGCCAGCACGCCCGCAAGCGGGCATTCTGCATCAAAAACAATTAAAGCCGCCTGTTCGGGATCGTGTGCAATCGCCGTAAAAACGATGTCATGCACATGCCGTGCAGCGTTGGCACGGTCAAAGTCAGTCAAGGCGCAGTAGTGGGGAGCATTCATGAGGAGGGTAATCATCGGAAAACGACATTTTACCTTGGGAAACATGGAAAAAGTAAAAACCTATTTTTTCACGCTTTTACACTGAACATTAGGTGTGGTGTGGTGTGGTGTGGTGTGGTGTGGTGTGGTGTGGTGTGGTGTGGTGT
>CALMCL010000238.1 GCA_937862905.1 uncultured Burkholderiaceae bacterium
GATGGCGTGGATGAGATTGCCTATGATTCAGACAGTTCATCTGGCAAGTTGAATACCTTGTTGTTTAAGGCTGGAGTTGCACCGAGCGAGTTGGTTGTCACGCGCTCAGGTTCTGCCATTTTGGTGAGCATTGCGGGCACCGCGGATTCTATTTTTATCAACAACTTCTTCAGCAGTTCCACGAACGGTACTCCAAACAGCTCAAACACATACAACCCGATTCAACAGTTTGTATTCAATGATGGCACTGTGTGGAATTTAGACCGCATTCGTTTGCAAGCGATGACGGGTGGCGTCGGTGACGACACGATTGTGGGCAGTGCGTTAGCGGACACCATCACGGGTGGTGCGGGCAATGATTTACTGTATGGCTACGATGGCAATGACACGTATGTGTTTGGTAAAGGCGATGGCGTGGACGAGATTGCTTACGACCACGATACTTCAGCAGGTAAGTTAAATATATTGTTGTTTAAAGCGGGGATTGCCGCGACCGATCTTCTTTCGACGCGTTCTACAGGCACCAACGATTTAATCATCTCTATTGTCGGAACCACAGACAGCATCACCATCAACGATTTCTTTTACGATAATGGTCCCGCGAACAGTTACAATCCCATCCAAAAAATCGAATTTGCTGATGGCACAAGCTGGACGTTGGATGAATTCATTAATAATACATTCGTGGGTACGACCGCTGCCAATACATTAACGGGTACGCTCAGTGATGATTATTTGAGTGGCGGCGACGGTAACGACAGTTTAATCGGCCTGGCGGGCAATGACACCTTGACGGGTGGCACAGGCAGCGACACCTTGGTAGGAGGCTTGGGCAATGACGCGTATGTGGTTGACAGTGTGACAGATGCCATCATTGAGGCCACCAATGCGGGTACGGACACAGTGTATAGTTGGGCTTTAAATTATAACTTATCCACTAACCTTGAAAACCTCAACCTCATGGGCGCTGCCCATATCAATGGCACAGGCAATGCAACAGCAAACACCTTGATTGGCAACTCTGGCAACAACATTCTTAGTGGCGGTGCTGGCAATGATGCATTGTCGGGTGGGGCTGGCAATGATAATTTACTTGGTGGTTCAGGTAATGACATCCTCAGCGGTGGCGTGGGCAATGATACCCTTGATGGTGGCTATGGCAGCAATACACTAAAAGGAGGGGGGGGCGATGACACGTATGTACTCGATACTGTGTTGGCTTCAGGTTTTCAAATTAAACGTTGGGAGACAAAATCGGGCGGTTTTTGGGATCAGCAAAAATGGACAATGGGTGACTTTAACGGTGATGGTAAAGTTGATTTGGTTAATATTTTTAATGATGGTGGCTCAATGTCTGCTGACATTCACACGAGTACAGGCACAAGCTTCAGCATTGCACGTGGGGAAACCAAAGCGGGCGGTTTTTGGGATGCTCAAAAATGGGCAGTTGGTGATTTTAATGGTGATGGCAAATCAGACTTGGTCAATATGTTTAATGACAACGGTTTGATGTCAGCAGATGTGCATTTGAGCAATGGCTCGGGCTTCCAAATCCAACGTTGGGAAAGTCAGGCGGGTGGCTTCTGGGATGCCCAAAAATGGGCAACAGGGGATTTCAATGGTGATGGTAAAGCTGACTTGGTCAACATGTTTAATGACAATGGCCTGATGTCCGCTGATGTGCATTTGAGTAATGGCTCGGGTTTTGAAATTAAACGCTGGGAAACCAAAGCGGGCTCGATTTGGGACGCACAAAAATGGATGACGGCGGATGTCAACGGTGATGGTAAAGCGGATTTGATTAATATATTTAATGATGGTGGTTTGACATCGGTGGATGTGCACGTCAGCACAGGTACAGGCTTTGAAATCCAACGCTGGGAAACCAAGGCCGGTGGCTTTTGGGATGCACAGCAATGGTCTACAGCTGATGTCAACGGTGATGGTAAAGCAGATCTCATTAATGTGTTTAATGACAATGGTTTGATGTCTGTTGATGTGCACGTTAACACAGGCACGGGTTTTCAAATTCAACGCTGGGAAACCAAAGCAGGCGGCTTTTGGGATGGCCAAAAATGGATGGCAGCGGATGTCACAGGTGATGGCAAAGCTGACTTGATGAATGTATTCAGTGATTTAGGCTCAACATCCATTGATGTGCATGTGGCGGACAGTTATGCAGACAATTACGTAAAGTCAGATAACATAGTTGAGAGTGCTGCTGAAGGTGTGGACACTGTTGTGTCGTCCAGTAACCATACACTGGCAGTAAACGTTGAAAATTTAACACTGTCTAATAATGCAATGGCGTTGGTGGCTACGGGGAATGCGCTGAACAACATTCTAAAAGGCAATGGCATGCTCAACACCTTAAATGGTTTGGCCGGTAATGACACCTTACAAGGTGGCAGAAATCGAGATACTTTAAACGGCGGTGTAGGTAATGATACATATCTGTTTGCGCGTGGTGATGGTATGGATCAATTGGTGGATGCGGATGCGACGGTGGGCAATAAAGATACGTTGTGGTTCAATTCAGGTGTCAGCAGCAGCCAACTGTGGTTTCAAAAAGCGGGCAACAATTTGGTGGTGAGTGTGATTGGCACAACCGATCAAGTAACCATTAACAATTGGTACACAAGTGCAAGCAATCAAGTGGAGCAAATTAAGGCTTCAGATGGTAAGGTGTTGTTGAATAATGAGGTGGCGGCTTTGGTGAGCGCGATGTCGACTTTCACCGCTCCAGCGGCAGGCACAACGACTTTGCCTACTTCCTATCAAACTGCTTTGAATCCTGTATTGGCAGCCAATTGGTCTTGATGTTTATGGTTTGTCGCAAAGTAAGAATGCAAAATTAATCCAAAACGTCGGATTAATTTTGTATTTAGACGACGGCTTCTTATGACAAAAAAGAGCCTTGGTTCGTGTGAAACCAAGGCTCTTTTTGTGTGTGCAGATGATTTATACCGCAGCTGTGAATCACACTCTATGTTTTGATTGGCAAGTTGTTTTTTAATAAATCAATGAACTGTACCATGCTCGTCATCGTGGTCATGGTCATGTCCATGCGCGCCATGGACGTGCTCATGTTCGATTTCTTCTTCAGTGGCTTCGCGCACTTCAGTCACTTTAACATTGCAGCGCAAGGCTTGGCCTGCGAGGGGGTGATTGCCATCCAGAACCACTTTGTCGCCTTCGATGTCGGTGATGGTGAAAAATTCCATGTCATCTTCCGAGCCGCCTTCAGGGATGCCTTCAAACATCATGCCCGCTTCGATGTCTTTAGGGAACAAAGAGCGGTCCTCGACACGAACCAATTCGGCATCGTATTCACCAAAAGCGTCGTCTGGTTCGAGTTGAACGGTGGTTTCAAAGCCAACCTCTTGGCCTTCAAGTGCTTCTTCGATTTTTGGGAAGAAATCATCGTAGCCGCCGTGAAGGTATGTAAAACCGTCGCCTGATGTTTCTTCGATAGGGTTGTTTTGTGCGTCAGTGACAGCCATGCTGAGGGTGACGACGGTGTTTTTTGCGATTTTCATGCGACGCTTTCAATAGGGATGTTGATAAAATCTAGATAAAAAAAGAATGGCAGATTTGCTTAAATCTTCAAGACATGTTTTTTTAACGGTACTATTATACTTTAGAACCCCAATTCTGCACAGTTCTAACATGCAAGTGTTGGGTTTTCCGAGCAGTGTTGCATAAATGTTTAAGGGGAGATGATGAGTCAAAAAGATGATGCGATTGATGATTGGCGGGCATTTTGTTTGTCCATGCCTGCTGCAATAGAGGACATGCCTTTTGGGCCCGAGTTTCTGGTGTATAAAGTGGCTGGCAAAGTTTTTGTTATTTTAGCGTGGCAAGATGAGCCGCCCAGAATGAATGTGAAGTGCGAACCCAATTTGGCATTGAGCCTGCGTCAGCAGTATCCGTCAGTTACTGCTGGTTATCACATGAACAAGAAGCATTGGAATACGGTGCAGCTGGATGGCATGATTGATGAGGGAATAATTCAAGAGTGGGTGCGGGCATCGTACGATTTGGTGTACTTGTCGTTGCCCAAAAAAACACAACAACAGATGTTGTCTATGACTTACGAAGTGTAAGCCCGATTGTTGCTGCGTCGTTAAAACACACCTTAAACATGCGTTGAAATAAAGTCAGCGCATGTGTTTTTTGGGGGGGCGATTGTTGAGGTCGTTTGGCTCACCGTGACTTTGGTTGTACGGGGGATCACGCTGATGCAAAGAAACGCTCGCGCATTTCGTTCAGTCCGAGGGTGTCGAGTAACTCGTGTAGCCGTTCACGTGCACGTGTGTTTGCTTGGTTTTTGCGGCTGGCAATGATCAATTCATTTTTCATTGAATGCTCCCAGCCGACCAATTCCGTGACTGAGACTTGATAGCCGTGTGCTTCAAGCTGTAAACAGCGCAATACATTGGTGATTTGGCTGCCGAATTCGCGCGTGTGTAGGGGATGACGCCAAATTTCAGTCAAGGGCGCTTTGAGTTGAGTGTTTTTGTTTTTTCGTAAAACAGAGGCGACTTCTGCTTGGCAGCAGGGCACGAGAACAATGTGTTGCGCCTTTTTTTTGAGCGCAAAATGAATCGCATCATCGGTTGCTGTGTTGCAAGCGTGTAATGCAGTCACGACATCGATTTGTTCCGGTAAGGCTGTCGAAGTGATGGAGTCAGCAACCGATAAATTCAGAAATTCCATGCCAGAGAATCCCAAACGTTGTGCCAAGTCTTTTGATTTCTTGACCAGATCATCACGGGTTTCGATGCCGTAGATGGTTGATTGAGTGGTTTTTTCTTTAAAAAATAAATCAAATAAAATAAACCCAAGGTATGATTTGCCCGCACCATGATCAACAAGGCTGATGCTTTCTTGTTGCGCCAGTCGCTCGATGAGTAGAGGCTCAATGAACTGGAAAAGGTGATACACCTGTTTGAGTTTGCGGCGGCTGTCTTGATTCATCTTGCCGTCTTGGGTCAAGATGTGCAGTTCTTTCAACAGTTCAACAGATTGATTGGGACGGACTTCATAGGCGAGGGATTTGTTTGGCTTGATTTTTGACATGGCTGTACTGAATGTGGTGCTAAAAAGAATACAAAAAAAGAAGAGTAAAAAGAATTAAAAAATACCTGAATGAAAAAACCAGCATTGTGCTGGTTTTTTCATTGCAACAGTGAGGGTGCTTCGCATGAAGCACGTCTTTTATGTGGCTTATGCTTTTGGTGCTTCATCGTCATCTTTAACCGTGCCGATGATGTGATCCGCTTTGTCTTTGGCTGTGTCGGCCAATTCGGATAAGCCTGTTTTTGCCTTGTCAACCAGACCGCTGACACCGCCGTGTTCGTTGTAAGCGGTTTTCGCTGAGTCGGCCGCTTCTGTTGCTGTTGTTTTAACAGTGTCAACCGCTTTGCTTGCCGCTTCAGAGATATTGTCACCCAGTTCAGTCAATTCAGTTTTTGCTTTGTCAACCAAACCACTTACGCCACCCGCTTCATTGTAAGCCTCTTGAGCGTCATCTGCGGCATCTTTTACTGTGTCAACCGCTTTGTTGGCCAAATCTTTGATTGAATCTAAAATACCCATGTCATCGCTCCTAATGCGCAACTTGTTGAAAAATAAACCCCAATGCCACATCGATTTATCGATGCTTTATTGTAACAGGTTTCTATTCGCAGGGGTGTTGCTGTCGAATATTATGAATTGGGCTTTCTTCTTAAGTAAACAAAGGCTTTTGATGACGTTATGATGGACTTTGCGGTATAGTAATAGACATTGCTTGTTCTATTTTATTGGTTTCTTATGGGTTTTGCCATGCGTCGTTTGCCCCTATTTCTTTTGTTGATACTTGTTGCCTTACAATGGCCATTGTGGAATGGCTATTGGGAATTGTTCCAGACAAAAAAATCCATTGATGAGCAGCAAAAAATCAATCAAGAGTTGGTCTATCGTAATTCAGCGCTTCAGGCCGATATCCGTGACCTTAAACAAGGAAATGATGCTGTGCAAGAGCGTGCTCGATTGCAGCTTGGGATGGTGAAATCGGATGAAGTGTTCGTGCAGGTGATGGATCAACCTTCTGCTGTGGGTGCGGGGCCGAGTCAAACTGTAACAACTCCAACGCTGGCAGCAGGTGATTCTGCTGTGGCCGTGAAACAACCTGCGGTCACAAAGCCAGTTGCGCCATTGACATCGACACCCGCTGTTAAAAGTGAAACTGCGGCTGTCAGCCCTCCTGCGACATCAACGCCAGTGCTTAAACCATGAAGAGCATAAAGTGAAATGGACATGTGAAAAAAGAGCGATGAATCGCTCTTTTTAATGAGGTGCTTCATTGCGAGGCCCTCAGTGATGCTTAAATTGAGTGCATCAATGCAATTGAGCCGCGGCCTTTTGAGCTGCATCGGGCTCAAATAAACCGTGAATTTGCGCTTCATTCAAAATGTATTCTTGCCCGCAAAAATCACAGGCAACCTCAACTTGTCCATTCTTTACCATGCTCAACGCTTCTTCTTTGCCCAACATTGTAAGCATATTACTGACTTTTGCAGGTGAGCAGGTGCAGCCAAATTGGCAATCTTGAACCGTATGTTGCTCGATTGGGTATTGCCAAAACAACTGATGCACAATGGTGTCGCTTGGTGTATTTAACAGTTCGCTATCGGAGAGTGTCTGTGCGATGTGATTGAGTTCATCCCAAATATGGGCGTTGTCATCTGTGTTGGTGCCGCCATGCAGCGGCAGTTTTTGAAGCAATAAACCCGCACAACCTTCGTGTGTTGAGGCGAGTTGAATGTGGGTGTCCAGTTGTTCGGATGAGTGCATATAGTGCATGAGCACTTCGGCCATGGTGTTGCCATCCAGAGGAACAATCCCTTGGTAAGGTTGTTGGCCTGGCAATTTGTCGTTTGGATCCAGTGTGATTGCAAAATGCGCTTGACCATTTGCATTGATGAGTTGTTGTAAACTCATGTCGTCTGCAACTGTAACGTGTTCACGCAATTTCGCCGTGGCTCGAACGGTCAGGTCAGAGCGGCACTCTGCGACCAGCAGTTGAATTGGGCCATCACCATGGATTTGCATGATGAGGCTGCCATCGAATTTTAGATTGGCTGAAAGCAAAACACAGGCTGCCATCATTTGACCAATCAAGCGTTCGACTGCCGCTGGGTAGTGACGTTTTTGATTGGTTGATAACAGTGTTTGCCAAGTGTTTGGGAGTTGTACGATTTCGCCTTTAACGGGCGCGTTTTGAAACAGAATGCGGTGTAGGGTGTCTGGATTCATCTGGAGTAGGCGTTGATTTGTGGATGTGAGTTAAAATGAACATCTATTCTACGCCAGTTTGAGTTTGTAGGTGATGTTAGGGATATATGAAGCAAACATGGGATGTTTTTTGTACAGTCGTTGATAACTTTGGCGATGTTGGGGTTTGTTGGCGATTGGCTCGACAATTGGTCAAAGAGCACGGGGTGGCCGTGAGGTTGTGGCTGGATGACCTGGGGGCTTTGGCTGCCATTTGGACAGGAGTGAATGAAGGGCAGTGCACACAATCAATTGAGGGTGTGATCGTGAGTGTTTGGCATGATGCGGTTGAGTGGTCGAATACTCAAGCGGCGGATGTGGTTGTTGAGGCTTTTGCTTGCAATATCCCCCAAGGGTATATCAATCAAATGCTTGTGAAGAAACGCAGTGAGGGGGGGGCACCGCGTTGGATTAATTTGGAGTATTTAAGTGCAGAGTCTTGGATTGATGGGTGTCATGGCATGCGCTCTCCGCAAAATAATGGCCTGACGAAGACATTTTTTTTCCCGGGATTTACATCAACAAGTGGTGGTTTGCTTCGGGAACAGGATGCATTCACAAAGCATAATACACAGACACCGTCAGCCACTTGGGTTCGCTTAACAGGATTTACTGTTCAAGATGAAGCCTTGAAAATTGTACTTTTTGGCTATGAGCACATGCCTGTATCAGAGTGGCTGCCCGTGCTGATTGAATCGAACATGCCTGTTCAATTGGCCGTGACGCATGGTAAAGCAGCCACTGCTGTGCGCGCCTTTTTGAGTGTGCACGCCCTTTCCTTGCATCACAAGCTGAGTATTCAGTACTTGCCTATGTTGAAGCAAGATGATTTTGATCTGCTTCTTGGGGCGGCTGATCTTAATTTTATTCGTGGTGAAGACTCGCTCGTGCGTGCCTTATGGGCAAAAAAACCGTTTGTTTGGCAGATTTACCCGCAACATGATGGTGTTCATTTTGAAAAGCTCGAAGCCTTCATTGGTCGATATTGTGATGGCTTTGACTTACCCGAGGTTTTTAAGGTGTGGGCTGATATTCAGCGGGCATGGAACCTTAAGCCTGGTGCTGTAATCAACAGTGAGGCGTGGTCGGGGTTTCTTGAAAAACTTGAACCGATTCAGCACCATGTCGAAGTTTATTGTGAACAGCTCCGCCAAACTGACGATTTGGCGCAACAATTAATGCAACATGTGGCGGCTCCGCTGGTATAAATAGGCAAAGTTAGATATAATAGCGCGTTTAGTTTTTAGCAAAATATTTTGCGAATATTGGTAAATCAAATTAGAACTTAAGGTGTTTAGATGAAAAGTGCTCAAGAGTTACGCGTAGGTAACGTGTTTATGCAAGATGGCGCGGCGAAAGTCGTATTGAAAACCGAATACAGCCGTTCAGGCCGTTCGGGCGCTGTGATTAAAATGAAAATGAAAGATTTGTTGACGGGCGCAGGCGCAGAAACTGTTTATAGCGCGGATGACAAGTTTGACGTGGTTATTCTTGACAAGAAGCGCGTGACGTATTCATACTTTGGCGATCCAATGTATGTCTTTATGGACGAAGAGTACAATCAGTATGACATCGAAGCGGACAGCATGGGCGATGCGCTGAACTACCTCGAAGACGGCATGGTGTGTGATGTTGTGTTTTACCAAGAGCGTCCAATTTCTGTCGAACTCGAGACGACCATTGTTCGTGAGGTAACTTACACTGAGCCCGCTGTTAAAGGCGATACGTCATCAGGCCGAGTGCTCAAGGGCGCAAAGTTGGCAACTGGCTATGAAATTCAAGTGCCCTTATTTGTTGATACGGGTGACAAGATTGAAATTGACACGCGGACGAATGAATACCGTTCACGTGTAAAATAAGTAAATCACTGACCCTTCAGGTTAATAAAAAACGGCGCATCCAGCGCCGTTTTTTATTAACTATTTTTT
>CALMCL010000239.1 GCA_937862905.1 uncultured Burkholderiaceae bacterium
GATTTTGATATTCTGTTGATTCTCATTTAATAAAAAATAAAGATTCATATCATTTTGTTATATCTGTTAGTCAGGTGGGGCACTATTGCTTTTATGAGACTGGCGTTATGATGCGGTCATGCAAACACCTCTTCCTACTCTCTTCATGCGCGGCGGCACATCCCGTGGTCCTTTCTTCAAAGAAAGCGATTTACCTGCTGACATCGCATTACGCGACCGTATTTTGTTGGCGGTCATGGGTTCACCTGATCCTCGTCAGATCGATGGTTTAGGCGGGGCGCACCCGTTGACCAGCAAAGTTGGCATTGTTGGTTTGGGGAGCTCTGATGGGGTCGACTTGACCTTTTTATTTGCTCAATTACAACCCAATAATGACACTGTTGACACCACGCCCAATTGCGGCAACATGTTGGCGGCCGTCGTGCCTTTTGCTTTGGAAACGGGCATGGTCAAGGCGCAAGGTGTGACCAGTACTTTTCGTGTGTTGACTCTAAATACCAATATGGCTTGCGACATCACGGTGCAAACCCCCAATGGTCAAGTCAGTTATGAGGGGGATGCGCGTATTGATGGTGTTCCAAAAACATCTGCGCCCATTACGATTAATTTCTTAGATACTGCGGGCTCCGTTTGTTCTGGCCTTTTGCCCACAGGCAATGTCAAAGACACCGTCTCGGTGGAGGGGGTTGGCACAATTGAAGTGACATGTATTGATAATGGCATGCCGCTGATCATCATGCGTGCTGTGGATTTGGGTCGCACCGGTTATGAATCCATTGCAGAGATGAATGCGGATGTTGAATTAAAAATAAAGTTGGAGGCTTTACGTCTTTATTGCAGTCGCTTGATGGGCTTGGGTGATGTCACGAATAAAAATTATCCAAAAATGACTTTAATTGCACCACCACGTGATGGTGGCAGTTTGTCTACGCGCAGTTTCATCCCTCATGTGTGTCATGATGCGATCGGTGTTTTGGCAGCAGTCACCGTTGCTACGGCCTGTGTGTTGGATGGTTCTGTTGCGGAAGGCGTTGCTCAGGTGAATGCTGGTGTATCGACATTGATTTCAGTTGAGCACCCAACTGGTGAGTTTTCGGTTGATTTGTCAATTGATCCAAACAATCCTCAAAATGTCGAACGTGCGGCACTGCTGCGCACTGCTCGGTTGATCATGCGTGGTGAGGCGATGGTACCACGTGCGGTTTGGGACGGTTCATTGTAAGAAGGCACAATAGGGCGGTCATAAAGATCGCTGTATAGGTTTATACCCAAGTGGTTTTGGGTTTTTTATTCAAAAAGTGATGGGCTCACTCATCCACACATACAGGAGATCACCATGATTATTGATTGCCACGGTCATTACACCACCGCACCAAAAGCGCTGGAGGAGTGGCGCAACCGCCAAATCGCAGGAATCAAAGACCCCGCCATGATGCCTGCAGTGTCGGAGTTGAAGATCAGCGACGATGAGTTACGCGAAACCATTGAGCTGAATCAATTGCGTTTGATGAAAGAGCGCGGCAGCGATTTGACCATTTTTTCACCGCGCGCGAGTTTTATGGCGCATCACATTGGTGATTTCAATGTGTCGAGCACTTGGGCGGCTATTTGCAATGAGTTGTGCTATCGCGTCAGCCAATTGTTTCCCGATCATTTCGTTCCAGCAGCGATGCTGCCGCAATCACCAGGTGTCGATCCCGCGTCTTGCATTCCAGAGTTGGAAAAGTGCGTCAATGAATACGGCAATGTGGGCATCAACTTGAATCCTGATCCAAGTGGTGGACATTGGATATCCCCGCCGTTGTCAGACAAGAGCTGGTATCCGATTTATGAAAAAATGGTTGAATATGACATCCCTGCGATGATTCACGTCAGCACCAGTTGCAATGCTTGTTTTCACACCACAGGTGCACATTACTTGAACGCAGATACGACAGCATTTATGCAATGTCTGACCAGTGATTTATTCAAAGATTTCCCCTCTTTGCGTTTCTTGATTCCACATGGTGGCGGTGCGGTGCCATACCACTGGGGGCGTTTTCGCGGCCTTGCACAAGAATTGAAAAAGCCTTTGCTGGAAGATCATTTGCTCAACAATATTTTCTTTGACACTTGCGTTTACCATCAGCCCGGCATCGATTTGCTCAACACCGTGATTCCTGTGAAAAATGTGTTGTTCGCCTCTGAAATGATTGGCGCGGTGCGCGGCATTGACCCACAAACCGGTCATTACTACGACGACACCAAGCGATACATCGAAGCATCACCGATTTTATCAAATGATGACCGTTTTCAAATTTATGAGGGCAATGCCCGCCGTGTTTTCCCACGCTTGGATGCACAACTTAAAGCCAAAGGACAATAATTATGAGCATGAACAATTTAGGTGTTGTCAAACGCAACATCGTGCGCGCGGATCAAGCGGCCGTTGCACGTTTGTCTAAACTCGGCGTGGCGACCATCCATGAAGCGATGGGACGGGTTGGGTTGATGAAGCCATACATGCGTCCAATTTATCATGGGGCGAACATCTGTGGCACCGCAATCACGGTGCTGTTGCAACCGGGTGACAACTGGATGATGCATGTTGCTGCTGAGCAGATTCAAGCGGGTGATGTGGTGGTGGCCGCTTGCACGACTGAAAATGAAGATGGTTTTTTTGGTGATTTGCTCGCCACATCTTTTCAAGCGCGTGGCGCCCGTGGACTGATCATTGATGGTGGCGTGCGCGATGTCAAAGATTTGACCGAAATGAATTTTCCGGTGTTTTCGAAGGCAATTCATGCCAAAGGTACGATTAAAGCGACTTTGGGTTCGGTGAATGTGCCCATTGTATGCGCTGGCGCGGTGGTGAATGCAGGTGATGTGGTGATTGCAGACATTGACGGCGTGGTGGTTGTGCCTGCTGCAATCGCTGAACAGGTGGCCGATGTGGCTGAAAAGCGCGAAAGTTTTGAAGGCGAAAAGCGCGCCAAACTGGCCGCGGGTGTCTTGGGCTTGGACATGTACAACATGCGCGAGCCATTGGAAAAAGCTGGTTTGAAGTACATTGATTAACACATAAAACACATGTGTGACGCTTGATTGAGGGATCGACATGGATCGAGGTGCTCATGGCAGGCGTGCCACATTTTAAAAATACAACAACACGTCAGGAGATGATATGCGTTTTGAAAAAACCGCAGGCTGGTTGGACTGGTACGCCCAACCGAGCACGCCCCGTTTCAAATTACCCGCAGGCGCGGTGGATGCCCACTGTCATGTGTTTGGTCCGGGTGATGAGTTCCCTTACGCACCTGAGCGCAAATACACCCCATGTGATGCATCCAAAACGCAGCTGTTTGCGTTGCGCGATGCCCTTGGTTTTGATAAGAATGTGATTGTTCAAGCCACTTGCCATGGGGCGGACAATGCGGCATTGATTGATGCGCTCAAGTCCTCCAATGGCAAAGCGCGCGGCGTGGCCACGGTTAAACGCACGGTCACGGATGCACAATTGCAGGACATGCATGCGGCGGGTGTGCGTGGCGTGCGTTTTAACTTTGTCAAACGGTTGGTCGATTTCACACCTAAAGATGAACTCATGGAGATCGCCGCACGCATTGCGCCGCTGGGCTGGCACGTGGTGATTTATTTTGAAGCCGTTGATTTGCCTGAGCTGTGGGATTTCTTCACCGCCTTGCCAACAACGGTTGTGGTTGATCACATGGGTCGTCCTGATGTGAGTCAGCCCGTGGATGGGCCTGAATTTGAATTGTTTTTGAAGTTCATGCGTGAGCACAGCAATGTGTGGAGCAAGGTCACATGTCCAGAACGTTTGTCCGTGACGGGCCCCAAAGCCTTGGATGGTGAGCAAAATGCATATGCGGATGTGGTGCCCTTTGCGAAAAAAATCGTTGAGGAGTTCCCCGATCGCGTGCTGTGGGGTACGGATTGGCCGCATCCAAACTTGAAAGACCACATGCCAGACGATGGCTTGTTGGTTGATTTCATTCCCCATATTGCACCGACCGTTGAATTGCAGCACAAACTGTTGGTTGACAACCCCGTTCGCTTGTATTGGGCCGATTAATTTTTACCATTTTGGAGGCGCTCATGTCGCTGGATAAACCTTATAAAGACATCCCTGGTACAACCATTTTTGATGCTGAAGAGTCACGTAAAGGTTATTGGTTGAACCAGTTTTGTTCATCATTGATGAAAGCTGAAAACCGTGACCGATTCAAAGCCGATGAACGTGCTTATTTGAATGAGTGGAAAATGACCGAGGCGCAAAAAGATGCGGTCATTTCGCGTGATTTGAACGAATGCATTCGCTTGGGGGGCAACATTTACTTCCTCGCACGCATTGGTGCGACCGATGGTTTAACGTTTCAACAAATGGCTGGTTCAATGACAGGCATGAGCGAAGAAGAATATCGCCACATGATGGTCAATGGTGGGCGTTCACCTGAAGGCAACCGTTATTTGGGTGAGGACGGCGATGCGCAGCCGCACCGCCAACCACAAGGCAATCAAAACAAAGAGGAAGCATAAAATGGCACGCATCACCGCATCGGTTTTCACCTCACACATCCCCGCAGTGGGTGTTGCAATGGATTTGGGAAAAACCCAAGAGCCCTATTGGCAGCCCGTGTTTGAAGGTTATGAATATTCAAAAGAATGGTTAAAAGAGAACAAGCCCGACGTGGTTTTTTTGGTCTATAACGACCATGGCACTGCGTTCAGTTTGGAAATGATTCCAACCTTTGCTTTGGGCACAGGAGCGGAATACCCACCTGCCGACGAAGGTTGGGGGCCACGCCCCGTACCAATGGTGTATGGGCATCCAGAGTTGTCGGCGCACATTGCACAAAGCGTAATTCAAAATGACTTTGATTTGACATTGGTCAACGAAATGCCTGTTGATCATGGTTTGACTGTGCCATTGTCGGTGATGTGTGGTCAACCCGACGCTTGGCCGTTCAAAGTCATTCCATTCCATGTGAATGTGGTGCAATACCCCGTGCCATCGGGCAAGCGTTGTTTTGAGCTGGGACAAGCGATTCGTCGCGCAGTCGAATCGTTTGATGGCGATTTGAATGTGCAGATTTGGGGCACAGGTGGCATGAGTCATCAGCTGCAAGGTGCTCGTGCGGGCTTGATCAATCGTGAGTGGGACAACGCATTTTTAGATCGCTTAATCGCTGACCCCGCTGATTTATCCAACATGCCTCATATCGATTACGTTCGTGAGGCGGGTTCAGAAGGCGTTGAGCTGGTCATGTGGTTGATTGCCCGTGGTGCGATGGCCGATGTCAATGGCGGCGCAGCACCGACAGTCAAACATCGTTTTTATCATGTGCCTGCATCCAACACAGCGGTGGGGCATTTGATTTTAGAAAACAACGTTTAAAAGATGTGAAAAAAGAAGAGGCGGAAAAAGGTAGAAACTGACTTGCTCACTTTTTCCGTGTTCTTCAACAGCACGCATTTTCTTCGTTTGATTTTTTAAACAATGGGTGATCACACGTGATGACCATACGTTTTCCTAAGGATTTTTCAATGAACACAAGCATTAAAGTCGCCTTGGCTGGTGCCGGCGCATTTGGCATCAAACATTTGGATGGCATCAAAAACATCGATGGCGTTGAAGTCGTGTCGCTGATCAGTCGTGACTTAGAAAATACAAAAAAAGTCGCTGAGCAATATGGCATCGGCCATGTGACCACGGAACTCAGCGAGGCTTTGGCTTTGCCTGAAGTCGATGTGGTCATTTTGTGTACGCCCACTCAAATGCACGCGGAGCAAGCGATTACTTGCTTGAAAGCAGGTAAACACGTTCAGGTTGAAATTCCGATGGCTGATAATTTGGCCGATGCAGAGGAAATCGTGCGTTTACAAAAAGAAACAGGCTTGGTTGCGATGGTCGGCCACACGCGCCGCTTCAATCCAAGCCATCAATACGTGCACAACCAAATTACCGCAGGTAAATTCAACATCCAGCAAATGGATGTGCAAACCTATTTTTTCCGCCGCACCAACACGAATGCTTTGGGGCAAGCGCGTTCATGGACGGATCACCTGCTGTGGCATCATGCGGCGCACACCGTTGACTTATTCGCCTATCAAGCGGGCAGCCCGATTGTGCAAGCCAATGCGATTCAAGGACCGATTCACCCGACGCTGGGGATCGCGATGGACATGAGCATTCAGCTCAAAGCCGCCAATGGCGCGATTTGCACACTGAGCTTGTCATTCAACAACGATGGCCCTTTGGGCACATATTTCCGCTACATTGGCGACACAGCGACTTACCTCGCACGCTACGATGATTTGTTCACCGGCAAAGATGAACAAATTGATGTGTCAAACGTGGCCGTATCCATGAACGGCATTGAGCTGCAAGACCGTGAGTTTTTCGCTGCAATCAAAGAAGGTCGTCAACCCAATTCAAGTGTCGAGGGTGTGTTTGCCTGTTACAAAGTATTGCATGATTTAGAGCAACAATTGAATGCAGCAGGCTGAATCGATGAGAACGCGCGCACTCGGTGAGTTTAACGTCAATCCGATCGGCTTGGGTTGCATGAATTTAAGCCATGCTTATGGCACACCGCCGGATGAACAAGCCGCAGAAGAATTGCTGCTGGCCGCCTTTGACTCAGGGGTGAATCTGTTTGATACAGCGGCATTGTACGGTTTTGGGGCGAATGAGACCTTGGTTGGGCGTGTCCTCAAACCTCACCGCAAAGACATCGTCCTGACCAGCAAATGTGGCATGCAAGGGGTCAATGGCGTGCGTGTGATTGATGGCCGCGCTGCGACCATCAAGAAAACCTGTGAAGATGCTTTGCGCCGCTTACAAGCCGATGTGATTGATGTGTATTATTTGCATCGTTTGGACAAAAACGTGCCGATTGAAGACAGCGTGGGTGCATTGGCTGACTTGGTGCGCGAAGGCAAAATCCGCAGCATTGGCCTGTCCGAAATGTCCGCTCCGACCTTGCGCCGTGCCTGTGCCGTACATCCAATTGTGGCGATGCAAACAGAGTATTCGTTGTGGACGCGCAATGCCGAAATCGCTGTGCTGGCTGCATGTCGTGAACTGGGTGTGGCATTCGTGGCTTTTTCTCCAGTCGGTCGGGGTTTTTTGGCGGGCGGCATCCAGAGCATGGATGCTTTGGCGCACCTTGTGGAAAAAGACATTCGCCGTGGCATGCCACGTTTTTATCCTGAGCACTTTGAGCAGAATTTGGCATTTTTAACTGCTTTTCAGGAGTTGGCGCGTTCATGGGGGTATGCGCCTGCGCAGCTGGCGTTGGCGTGGTTGCTGCATCAAGGTGAGCACATCATTCCCATTCCTGGAACCACTCAAATTCCACATTTACTGGAAAATTTAGCTGCGGCTGATTTGAGCTTGTCAACAATGGACTGGGCACAAATCGAGGCTGTGGTGCATGCGCATCCGATCGTTGGGACACGCTATAACGAGGCCACTCAGCGTGAGATTGACACTGAAAATTAAAGCATGTGGACAGCAGGTGTGATTGTGTCGTGTGAGTCGATGCCCGCTCACAGACCAATTGATAGGCCAGGTAGTTGGTGGTGGCATGAGAAAGCGATGATTTGTGGTGGTTCAACGCTTCAAACATTAAAGATAAAAGACAAAATACAAAAATAAGGAGATCAAAATGGCAAGCACACACAATGTATTGGTCATCAATGGCCCCAATTTAAATTTATTGGGTACGCGTGAGCCTGCGGTGTATGGCTCAGAAACATTGGCAGATATTGTCAATCACCTTGTGACGGTGGGACAAACGCTCAACATCAATGTGAGCCATGTGCAAAATAACATTGAAGGTGAATTGGTCAATGCGATTCATGCGGCGCGCGGGCAGGTCGACGCGATCATCATCAATGCGGGGGCGTACACACACACCAGCGTGGCTTTACGTGACGCTTTGGCTGGTGTCGACATCCCTTTTGTTGAGGTGCATATTTCCAATGTCCACAAACGCGAAGCTTTTCGCCATCATTCGTATTTGTCCGATTCTGCGGTGGGTGTGATTGTTGGACTGGGTTCGTATGGCTATGAGGCTGCACTGCGTTTTTTGGCGCAAAAGACGTAAAAAGAAACGTGGCATCAGTTCGCTCTGCTCTGTTTAATAAAATACGTTAAGCCCAAAATATTAAACCCAAAACCCACAGACATTTGTTGAATAATAGAGGTTTTGAGTGGAGAGCTCGCACAAAACCGAATCAAACTCAAGCAAATCCATCCATCAACAAAACGGATTATTTACGGTTTTGACTGCGATCGAAAAGGTGGGTGAGAAGGCGGTGGCGGTTTAAAATTTTCTATTCTCAACTGTTCGATTTTATTTTGTTTTTATTTTTGCTGGGGTTCTCTGGCAAAAAATTTAACTTGGCTCTTATGAAAAACGAGTGCCCACTCTTTTTCACGAGACCTGATTGTTGTGTTCCTGAAGGAGAAATTCATGATTAATGGCAACACCCAACTGATTGCACACATCGGTTACCCCACCCATGCATTCAAATCGTCCATGATTTACAACCCGTATTTCGAAAAAGAAAACATCAACGCGGTTGTGGTTCCTTTTGGCTCAAAACCTGAAGATTACCCCGGTTTGTTGCGTGAGGTGTTTAAATTGAGCAATATTGCAGGCGCCCTGATCACCATGCCCCATAAAATCACCACCATTGGTTTGATCGATGAGATCAGTCCAACTGCTGAAATCGCGGGTGCATGCAATGCGGTGCGTCGCACTGAAGACGGGCGTTTGCAAGGGGACATGTTTGATGGTGAGGGCTTTGTGCGTGGTGTGAAGCGTAAGGGGGTTGATTTGGTTGGTAAGCGGGTGTTGGTCGTGGGCAGCGGCGGTGTGGGCTCTGCGATTGCCGCTTCTTTGGCGGCGGCTGGGATCGCTGAAATCAGTTTGTACGATGTCAATCCAGCATCCGCATTGGCTTTGGGGCAACGTTTGAGCAAGCATTACCCTCAGTTGGTGGTCAATGCAGGCCTGAATGATCCAGAAGGGCATGATGTGGTGGTGAATGCGACCCCAATGGGGATGAATGAGGGGGAGCCGATGCCGATGGATGTGTCTCGTATTGCACCCTCGACCTTTGTCGGTGAAGTGGTGATGAGAACGGAAATGACGGCCTTTTTGACCGCAGCACAAGCACGTGGATGCCCTGTACAAATTGGCACGGACATGTTGTATGAGCAAATCCCTGCGTATTTGGAATATTTCGGTTTTCCGACGACGACACCCGATGTCTTGAGGGCAGGATCTCGCATCAGTTATTGAGCTAGTTTGGTACAAGATATAACAAAAAAGCATAACAGAAAGTCGATTTGAGGTCTTCCCATCGGGAACGCAAAACGTAAAATAAGGCCATGTCAGGAGTAAAGGAGATTGATACAAACAATAAAGTATTGCCCCCACCGAACATAAAAAATGATGTTGTACATATAAAAAAGGTCAGCGGTCAGTTTTTAGAATTGATCCGCATTGATTAAACTTCCAATTTGGAGACAAACAATGAGCACTACTTCAGCGCATGGTTCTAATGCCAGCCAGACCAAAAAAGCCACCCTCAGTGGTTGGATTGGTTCTGTTCTTGAATACTATGATTTTTTTATTTATGCCACAGCCGCGGCTTTGGTTTTCCCGCAACTGTTTTTTCCCAGCACAGACCCAACCGTCGCCATCGTCGCTTCACTGGCAACCTATGGCGTGGGTTACGTCGCCCGTCCGATTGGTGCTTACTTTTTGGGGCAATGGGGCGATCGCCATGGTCGTAAAACCGTGTTGATCATTTGCATGTTTTTGATGGGCATTGCCACCATGGGCGTGGGTTTATTGCCCACCTATGCGCAAGTCGGCATTTTGGCTCCAGCATTGTTGGTGCTCTTGCGTTTGGCTCAAGGTTTTGCTGTTGCGGGTGAGATTTCTGGCGCAAGCTCGATGATTCTTGAGCACGCACCCTTTGGTCGCCGTGGTTATTTTGCCAGCTTTACATTGCAAGGCGTGCAAGCGGGTCAAATTTTGGCGGCGGCGGTGTTTTTGCCTTTGGCCACGTTCATGAATAAAGAAGATTTCATGTCATGGGGCTGGCGCATTCCATTTTTGATGAGCTTTGTGGTGATCATTGTCGGTTATAAAATCCGTAAAGAAGTGGATGAAACCCCTGCATTTGCTGAAGAGTCTGCTCACAATGAAGTGCCTAAAACGCCAATGGCTCAGGTGATTAAAGAAAACTGGCGTGACATGATTCGCGTGATGATCTGCTCGTTGATGAATGTGACACCTGTTGTGGCCACTATTTTTGGCGCCGCATACGCTGTTCAGCCTGGTTATGGCATTGGTTTTGATAAATCGGTTTATCTGTGGATTCCTGTGGTGGGTAACATTGTTGCGGTTTTGGTGATTCCTTTTGTCGGCAATTTGAGTGACAAAATTGGCCGCCGCATTCCATTCATTGTGGGCTCAGTGGGTTCTGGCCTGTTGTCTTTTGCTTATTTGTGGGCGATCAGCATTCACAGCGTACCTTTGGCATTTGTCTTCTCTATTTTGATGTGGGGTGTGGTGTACCAAGGTTATAACGCAGTGTTTCCAAGCTTTTATCCTGAAATGTTCCCAACCCGTACCCGAGTGTCAGGCATGGCGATTTCTCAAAACATTGGCACTGCATTCACTGCGATGTTACCAGCCCTGTTTGTTTCTGTTGCACCTCCAGGCACAACGGCCAACATTCCTTTGACCGTGGGTTCAATTGCTTTGACCATCACCGTGATTGCTTCAATCTCTGCTTGGACGGCACGTGAAACGTTCCGTGTGCCCATGAAAGATTTGGGTAGTAAAAATGCCAAACCTGTTTCTGAAGCTGAATACAACAAAGCACGCAGCATTGCTTTTGAGGGTCGTTAATAAACGGTGTTCAATTGTTTCATTAATGGTTTCATCAGTTACTTGTTAGCCATGCAGCCCCATTGGGCGGGTGATGCCCGCCCAATGGGTTTTTTCTCTCACATTGAGCCGCCTGTGTTGTGCTGCCAAAGGGCGTGATTCATTTTTTATTTGTCTTTGGTTGCTTTTCTTGAATTGCTTGCGGGGTTGTTGGCTTGTTGTGCTGATTTCATTTCTTTGATAGAAACTCATAGCTGATAAGAGCGATGTGCTGCTTACCCTTTTACATAAAACCTCTCATTTTTAACTTCTGAATGGTAAATTGTGCTTTTCAGAATCGCCATACGAGCCACACATGCTTTCAATCTTAACTGTCACATTGCCCATTTACATTTTGATTGCTTTGGGGTATTCGGTTGTGCGCTGGGGCTTGTTCCCACGTGATGGGATGAAAACGCTGGGTTTATTTGTGGTGCGGTTTGCCTTGCCTGCCTTGTTGTTTAAAGCCTTGTCACAAAGTCCTGTTGAGGATGTTTTGAATGGCCGTTTTTTATTGGCGTACGCTTTGGGCTCTTTACTGAGCTTTGGTTGGGGGTGGTTCAGCGAGCGTCAGCATGAGGATTCATTTCGCGCCATTCGTGGCATTGGGATGTCGGTTTCCAATACTGGCTTTGTGGGTGCGCCGATTGTGTTGCAATGGTTGGGACCTTCGGTCAGCGTTGCATTTGCGTTGGCCATGATTGTTGAGAATTTATTGATTTTGCCTTTGACTTTGGTGCTGGCCGAGCGCAACCAAGGGGCAGGTGCTTCGCCATCTGAGTTGCTGGGACAAACCTTGAGGCCGTTGATTAAGAACCCATTGATTTTGGCCATCTTTTCAGGTTTTTTATGTGCCGTGTTTGAAGTGGATTTACCCGCACCGATCACCCGTGTGGTTGATTTGTTGGCGGGGGCATCGGGGGCGGTGGCTTTGATGGTCATTGGTGGCACATTGGTTGGGCTGAAAACGGAGGGCATGTTGCCTGATGTGGGCAAACTTGTGGCGGGGAAATTGATTGTTCATCCGCTGTGTGTGGGGCTGTTCATGTTCTTGCTCATGGCCAATCAGCCCATTTTATGCGCCGCTGCCATTGCCTTGGCAGCCATGCCAATGATGGGCATTTATCCAATTATTGGTCAAAAATACAGGCATGACGGTTTCTGTGCTGCGGCATTGTTGATGACCACGGTGGCCTCATTTTTTACTTTGCTTGGATTGATGTCGTTGCTCAAGCATTTTGTTTTAAACTGAACAGAAGGCGCATCGAATGTCATGGGTGAGTGACTTATAACAACGGCATACAGTAACGGTAAATCACAACAATAAACAGGTGGCCACCTTGCCAAATGTGGCTGTCATCTATAAACATCACCCCATTGTTTACAGTGAAACTCGGTGGTTCGCTGTTTTAATGTGCGGGTTGATTTTCTTAGGTGGCGTGTGAGGTTCGCTCAGCACCCTCACCTTAAACAGGTGCAACGCAAAGTGCAAAGCAAGGTCACTTTGAAACTAACGATAACAATGGAGAACATGCCATGAAACACAGCATTGCCACAGTGTCGCTCAGCGGTACTTTGCCCGAAAAACTCAAAGCCATTGCTGCGGCAGGGTTTGATGGGGTTGAGATTTTTGAAAATGATTTATTGTATTTCGATGGTTCACCCAAAGAAGTGCGTGACATGTGCCATGATTTAAACCTTGAAATCATGTTGTTTCAACCTTTTCGAGATTTTGAGGGGGGGCCACGTGATCGATTGCAACGCAATCTTGAGCGGGCTGAGCGAAAATTTGATTTGATGCAAGAGCTGGGCACTGACAAAATTTTGGTGTGCAGCAGTGTTGCACCGAATGTGATGTGTGATGATGCAATCATCGCCGATGATTTGCACCAGTTGGCGGAGCTTGCGGCCAAACGCGACATCATGATTGGTTATGAAGCCTTGGCGTGGGGCAAACATGTGTTTTCTTATAAACATGCGTGGCAATTGGTTAAAACCGTCAACCATGCCAATTTGGGCATTATTTTAGACAGTTTTCACACCATGTCTATTTTGGATGATTTGAGTGAGTTGGAACAGATTCCAGGGGAAAAAATTGTTTTTGTGCAGTTGGCGGATGCACCGTACCTCAAAATGGATGTGATGGAATGGAGTCGCCATTTCAGAAATTTCCCGGGGCAGGGGGATTTTGGTTTGGCCTCTTTCCTTGCGCCCATTTTGGCATCGGGTTATCAAGGGCCTTTGTCTTTGGAGGTGTTCAACGATGGGTTTCGCGCGGCACCGACGACACTGACTGCGGCCGATGCACGAAAATCACTGCGATATTTGGAAGAAATCACGCTCAACCGAATGAAGGCACATGTGCCGCCGATTGTACCCACACAACCCTTATTCAGCCCACCGCCTGCTGCTGAGTACAAAGGGGTGGAGTTTTTGGAGTTTGCGGTGGACGAGGAGTCTGGCGAGCGTTTGGGTAAAGTGCTGGAGCAATTCAGTTTTACCAAAACAGGGCAACACAAATCGAAGGCCGTGACGTTGTATCAGCAAGGCGACATCAACCTGATTTTAAACGCTGAACCTGATTCATTTGCGCATGCTTTTTTTGTCGCACATGGCCCATCGCTGTGTGCCACTGCGTTTGCGATTGGTGAAGCATCGTCTGCGCTTGAACGGGCGACGCAATATGGCTGTAAACCGTTTGAAAGTCGCGTCGGGCCGAAAGAGCGCCACATTCCTGCGGTGCGGGCACCCGATGGCAGTTTGCAATATTTCGTTGATGCGGGTGATGGCAAACGCTCGATCTACCATGCTGACTTTGAATTGCAACCCACGGTCAACACCTTGTTGAGCAACATTGATCATTTCGCCATTGGTTTACCTGCTGAAACGATGGACAATTGGGTGTTGCATTTCCGTACCGTATTTGGCTTTGTCACAGAGCATGAGTGGACGTTACCTGACCCATATGGTTTGATGAAAAGCCGCGTGGTGCGCAGCACAAATAACACCGTTCGGATTCCATTGAATATTTCCGAAAATCGCAACACGGCCATTGCCCGATCTGTGTCAACGTATAAAGGTTCTGGTTTGCAACACATTGCCTTTTCAACCCAAGATATTTTTGCTGCTGTGGCTTTGGTGCGCAGCAATGGGGTGGCTTTACTTGAGATCTCAGACAATTATTACGATGATTTACTTGCTCGTTTCAGTTTGGAAGAAGCATTTGTTGATCAATTGAAGGCACACAATATTTTGTATGATGCCGATCAATGGGGCGGTGGCTTTTTACACGTGTATTCTCAACCATTTGAGGAGCGTTTCTTTTTTGAAATCGTTCAACGCATGGATGGTTATGATCAATATGGAGCGGTTAACACACCTGTGCGTTTGGCGGCGCAAACCCAACATCGCAAAAAATCCTTTGAGTAAGCCGGAGTGAGGCGTTATCATGGTGCTGCACGGCATTTGTCGCTGCCATGCATTGGCATTGCATGGGCTTAATAACGCACCGATGGGCGAATCAAAAAAGGATGAATATGGAACTGAAGCAGCTCGAATATTTTGTCCATGTGGCTGAATCGGGCAGCTTCACTCGGGCTTCGATTGAATTGGACATTGCCCAACCTGCGCTCAGTCGACAAGTGCGTTTGCTCGAAATTGAATTGCAACAACACTTGTTTATCCGCAACGGGCGTGGCGTGACCATGACCGATGCGGGGAAGTTGTTGCTTGAACATGGCCGCGGGATTTTGCATCAAGTCGCTCGAACACGAGAAGAATTGAGTCGAACCAATGGCACATTGGTTGGGCGGGTGGCTTTGGGTATTCCGCCGAGCTTGATGAAATCATTGGCCGTGCCCTTAACCCGCGCTTTTCGGAAGCAATTGCCACATGCCTCGTTGACGATCAGTGAAGGCTTGTCCGTCACGATGCAGGAATTGTTGGCCTCGGGTCGTTTGGACATCGCATTGCTGTACAACATCGCCCCCTCGCCTGACATTGAAACCACACCGCTGATCGAAGAAGAAATGTTCTTGATTGAGCCCGTGGGACAAAATGTCAACGCTTCGGCACGTGCGCCTCAGCCAACATCCGATGGCGTCAACACGGTGTCTCTCAAGGAATTGGCCGAGGTGCCCTTGATTGTGCCATGCCGCCCCAACTCAATTCGCATGCTCATCGAATCGGAAATGGCCAACATCGGATGCCGTCCCAAAATCGCTTTGGAAATTGACAGTGTGTCGGCCATTTTGGCTTTGGTGGCCGATGGTCAAGGCAGCGCCATTCTGACACGCAATGCAGCCAACTCGCTGGGAGACCCCAGATTGTTCACCATACGTCAAATCACTTCTCCCCTGTTGAAAAGTAAATTGATGCTCGCCACATGCATTCGTCATCCCACCACTTTGGTTCAACAACGCTTCATCGGTGTGATCCAAAAAGAAATCGTTGCTTGGCTCAGCAACGATTGAAGTGGTGGATAAAGGGGGCTGGACACACGAAGGCCGCTCAGGCTTGCATTCATTGGTTCATTGCCTCGCTGTGTCTGACCTACGCGATGGGATGTAAAACCACGCGTTCAATCGTTTGTTCATTGGCTTGATTGAATTGCTCTAACGCATTGAACAAATCATCCAATACGGATTTGCCCATGACGCGCTCAATGTGTTGGTACTGCGCATCAATTAATCCAGCCATTTGAGACACCAATTGATCACCCTTGGGTGCCAATCGAATCAGCATGCGCCGTTGATCTGTGGGCACTTTATGGCGAGAGATGAGACCGATTTGCGCCATCCGAGTCAGCATGCCGACCATGCTTGGACTCTGGATTTGGCACAGCTCACACAATTGCCAAGGCTCCAGTTGTCCTCGCTCATCCAACGACCGTAAAATTCGCCATTGTTGTTCTGTCAGCTCAAAGTGCTGGAAAATGGGCCGAAAATGGGAAAGCAGCGACTCTCGGGTTTTGATGAGCAGCTGAGGGAGGTTTCGGTTGGTGATGTGTGGTTTCATCGCAGACTTCTCTTGCTATGGTTCTAAAGTGACAGTGGCATCAGTGACATTGTTACCATGCCGATGGAATTGTTGAGACATGTTTACATTATACGGATTGACTTCACAGGGGTGCTTGTGATTTAATTACTAATATATTAGCAAATTATGCATTTGTTTGCCAATATTTACCCTCCAATTGTGATTGTTCAACTGTTCGTTTCAAAGGATTGTTTCATGCCCAATGCACACCATGACCGCATTCGTTTACCTCAGCTGCATGCTCGAATCACCGATGCAGCCACCGCTGCGAAGCTCATTCATGATGGCATGACTGTGGGCATGAGTGGTTTTACGCGATCAGGCGAAGCCAAAGAAGTGCCCTTGGCTCTTGCGGCGCGTGCACAAAAAGAGCACATCAAAATCACATTGATGACGGGCGCATCATTGGGCAATGATGTGGACAAAGTGTTGACAGAGGCAGGCGCTTTGGCGCGTCGCATGCCTTTTCAGGCCGATCCAGTATTGCGCGCTGCCATTAACCGTGGCGAGGTGATGTACATTGACCACCACCTGTCCGAGACTGTGGAATTGTTGCGAACAAAGCAAATCGCCCCCATTGATGTGACCATCATTGAAGCGGTCGCCATCACGGAAACGGGGGCGATCATTCCAACCACCTCTGTGGGCAACAGTGCAAGCTACGCCATTTTGGCCAATCAAGTGATTGTTGAGATCAACCTGTCTCAAGCACCTGAACTGGAAGGCTTGCACGACGTGTTTATCCCCAAGCACCGCCCGAGTCGAGAGCCCGTGCCCTTGGTGGCCGTGGATCAACGCATTGGCACGACAGCGATCCAAATTGACCCTGACAAAATCTCGGCGATTGTGTTTACTCACAAGCATGACAGCGCTTCACCCATTGCCCCACCAGACGAAGAAACGGCTGCCATTGCACAGCATTTGATTGCTTTTTTTGAAGAAGAAGTGAAAGCGGGGCGCTTGACAGAACAACTGCTGCCTTTGCAAGCAGGTATCGGCAGCATCGCCAACGCGGTCATGATGGGATTCGTCAACAGCCCATTTGAACATCTGACCATGTACTCAGAGGTTCTGCAAGACTGCGCTTTTGACTTGTTTGATGCGGGTAAACTGGACTTTGCTTCAGCCTCATCCATCACACTGTCGGAAGAGAAAGGCAAAGACGTGCTCAGTCGATTTGCCGATTATAAAGACCGCTTGGTTTTGCGCCCACAAGAAGTCAGCAACCATCCAGAAGTGATCCGTAGATTGGGCATCATCGCCATCAACGCCGCATTGGAGGTGGATATTTACGGCAATGTCAATTCGACGCATGTGCAGGGCACGCACATGATGAACGGCATTGGGGGTTCGGGCGATTTCGCACGCAATGCCTACTTGTCCATTTTCGCCACCAAATCACTTGCGAAAGGTGGCGATGTGTCGAGAATTGTCCCCATGGTCACACATGTCGATCACACAGAACATGATGTGGACATCATCGTCACTGAAATCGGTTTGGCCGATTTACGTGGACTTGCACCGCGTGAACGTGCGCAGGTGATTGTTGATCATTGTGTGGCAGAACCTTACCGTTCAATGTTAAAAGCCTATATTGCGGATGCCAATCAGAGGGGCGGGCAAACGCCCCATGTACTGGAACGCGCATTTGAGTGGCATACACGATACAGGATGCATGGCAGCATGAAAACAGTTGAGAAGTGAATCAGAATGGACTTAAGTGTCCATTTTTTCTAACGATGATCAAAGAGGATTAAAGGTTCATTTACAGGTCGAGTAGTATGTCAGCACGCTATATTTTCATGATAGATACAAACTCAACTCTAAACAATGGTGAATTAAACTACGAAAGGCAATTTTCAAAAAGATTCGAGCTAAGCGCTT
>CALMCL010000240.1 GCA_937862905.1 uncultured Burkholderiaceae bacterium
CTGGGATTGAAGTGGAACGTGAAGCACGGGCGGTGAGGATTTTGAACCTTGAAACCGTGTCATTCGATTATCCCAATGTGGTGATGAGCGTGACATGCAGCAAAGGCACTTACATTCGCACTTTGGCTCAAGACATGGGTGATGCGCTTGGGGTGGGTGCACATCTGAGTGGTTTGCGTCGCACCGCTGTTGCGCATTTACAGCTCAGTGATGCGCTGACATTGGAACAGCTTGAAGCCATTCCTGAAGCCAGCCGTGCTGCAACTTTGTTGCCATTGGATGCTTTATTGCAAGATGCACCTGCTGTTTATTTACCACATGTTTTGGCGGCACGTTTTGTGCAAGGTCAACGTTTGGCATTAAAAGATATGCATGATTGGAGTCAAAATGCTGTTGAGGGCGTGACTTTGCGCATCTATTGGCAAGATGCAGAACAACATGACGGACAAACAGCGTCGCAGAAACCGCCAGTTTTATTGGGTTTGGCAACCCAAACCCGAGGCGTTTTGTCCCCACAAACCGTTTTAATGACAGTTTTACCTGAATAGGCCATTGAGGCCATTGAGTTTGTTTTTTATTATTGAAAGAAGATTTATGACACAGCAACGCGCACTGCGCAATGTGGCGATTATCGCCCACGTCGATCACGGCAAAACCACACTCGTTGACCAATTGCTTCGCCAATCAGGCACTTTCCGCGACAACGAAAAAGTAGATGAACGCGTGATGGACTCGAATGACATTGAAAAAGAACGTGGCATCACGATTTTGTCAAAAAACTGCGCGGTTGAATATCAAGGCACACACATCAACATCGTCGACACCCCAGGTCACGCCGACTTTGGTGGTGAAGTTGAACGTGTATTGACCATGGTGGATGGCGTGTTGTTGTTGGTCGATGCGGTTGAAGGCCCAATGCCTCAAACCCGCTTTGTGACCCGTAAAGCATTGGCTTTGGGTTTAAAACCGATTGTGGTGATCAACAAAATTGATCGCCCAGGTTCACGCCCTGATTGGGTGATCAATGAAACATTTGAATTGTTCGACAAACTGGGCGCGACCGATGAGCAATTGGACTTCCCAGTGGTTTACGCATCTGCATTGAATGGCTACGCCTCTTTGGATGACAGCGAACGCGAAGGCACGATGGATCCATTGTTTGAATCAATTTTGACCAATGTACCAACGCGTGAAGCGGATGCCTCTGCACCGTTCCAAATGCAAGTGACGTCAACCGATTACTCAACGTATGTGGGTAAAATCGCGATTGGCCGTATTGCTCGCGGTCGTGTAAAAGCAGGTCAAAACGTGATTTTCATGGATGGCCCTGAAGGCACACCGAAAACAGGCCGCATCAACCGCGTACAGAAATTCAAAGGCCTTGACCGCATCGTGGTGGATGAAGCTGAAGCCGGTGACATCGTTTTGGTTGATGGCATCGAAGAATTGAACATTGGCACCACCTTGTGTGCTGTTGATGCACCCGATGCATTGCCGATGTTGAGCGTGGATGAACCGACGTTGACCATGAACTTCATGGTGAATACATCGCCATTGGCAGGTCGTGAAGGTAAATTTGTCACCAGCCGCCAAATTCGTGATCGCCTCGAAAAAGAATTGAAATCAAACGTTGCTTTGCGTGTGAAACAAACCGATGATGACACGGTGTTTGAAGTGTCGGGTCGTGGTGAGTTGCACTTGACTATTTTGATCGAAAACATGCGCCGTGAAGGCTTTGAGCTGGGTGTGTCACGTCCACGCGTGGTGTTTAAAGAAATCGATGGTGTGCGTCATGAGCCGTACGAAATGTTGACCGTTGACGTTGAAGAAGGCAATCAAGGCGCGATCATGGAAGAACTTGGCCGCCGCCGTGGTGATTTGCAAGACATGCAACCCGATGGCAAAGGCCGTGTGCGTTTGGAATACCGTGTGCCTGCACGTGGTTTGATCGGTTTCCAAGGTGAATTCATGACGTTGACGCGCGGCACAGGCTTGATGAGTCACGTGTTTGATGCGTATGAACCGTATGATCCAAAAATCGAAATGGCGGGTCGCCGCAATGGTGTGCTAATTTCTCAAGACGACGGCGCCGCTGTGGCTTACGCTTTGTGGAAATTGCAAGACCGTGGCCGCATGTTTGTCAGCCACAATGATCCATTGTATGAAGGCATGATCATTGGCATTCACTCACGTGACAACGACCTCGTTGTGAATCCGATCAAAGGTAAACAATTGACCAACGTGCGTTCATCAGGTACCGATGAAGCCGTTCGTCTCGTGCCACCTATTTTGATGTCTTTGGAATACGCAGTCGACTTCATTGATGATGATGAATTGGTTGAAGTCACGCCAAAATCGATTCGCTTGCGCAAACGTTATTTGAAAGAACACGAACGCAAACGTGCTTCGCGTGAAGAATAATGGGTTTTTAAAGATCTGAACTGAATAAAGATCTAAACTGAATCATGTGGTATGAATTATCGCGGCTTGCCGCGATAATTCAATTGTGGGGTGGGTTTGGCTTATTGGGTATTGATTGACAATAAATAATGCGAGTGTCACATTCTTTGTGAGATTTATCAGATTTTGATGAATGACCCGCTCAGGTTTTAATTTAAAACGTCGAAAAAATATATTTTATTTTCTAATCGACCAGCCATGAAATGAAACGTCAGATGAATGCAATTAACATCACATCCCAATTGCCCAGCTTGCTCAAGCCATGGTCACCCAATGTCCTTGCTCAATTTGATGGTCATGACATCATGGTGGGCTTGGGACAAAAAGATTACCCATGGCATACACACACCGATTTTGATGATGTGTTTTTGGTGATTCAAGGGCATTTGACATTGGAAATGCGCTTTGCGGAGGGCATTCAATGTGTCGAGCTGAATGCCGGCGAGTTGTTTGTTGTGCCTCGAAACGTTGAACATCGACCCGTTGCCAAAGGCGATGTGTATTTTTTATTGATAGAACCAACCGCTTCGTGATACCGTTGAGGCTGACCAAGTTTCACATATTTTAAAATTGAAATGAATTGATATGACCACCACTGGAACCACTCGATTAAGTGCCGTACTGAATCAAAATAAAACCAATCAACGTAAAAACCTCGTCACCTTCATCACCGCTGGTGATCCTGATGTCGCGATGACGATTAAACTCATGCACGCTTTGGTTGCAGCAGGTGTTGACGTGATTGAGTTGGGTGTTCCTTTTTCAGACCCAATGGCCGATGGTCCCGTGATTCAGCGTGCCAGCGAGCGTGCCGTTGCCAATGGTGTGGGTTTGCATGATGTGTTGCAAATGGTGAATGATTTTCGCGCGACCAACACAACCACGCCCGTGGTGCTGATGGGCTACGCCAATCCGATTGAGCACATGGGGCAAGATGAGTTTATTAGACAATCGGTTGCCAGCGGTGTGGACGGTGCGTTGGTGGTGGATTATCCACCTGAAGAATCGATTGCTTTTGCGCACAATGCCAAAGCCGCAGGGCTCAATATCATTTACCTTGTTGCCCCAACCACGACTGAAACGCGCATGCAATCAACTGCACACGTCGCCAGTGGCTTCATTTATTACGTTTCACTTAAAGGTGTGACTGGCGCGGGGAACTTAGATGTTGAGGCGGTGAAAACTCAAGTGGCGAAATTGCGTGAGTACAGTGATCTGCCAATCAATGTTGGTTTTGGCATTTCCGATGCCGCCAGTGCACGTGCGGTCGCTGAAGTTGCTGATGGTGTGGTGATTGGCAGCAAGTTGATCACTTTGGTGGAAACAGCATTGACAGAAGGCACTGATGCTGTACAAGTGGTCAGTGACTGGATTGCTGACGTGCGTGCGGCCTTGGATGCGTGATCAGTGATTTTTTTAAAAGCCCATTTTTGTCATAAAAAAGGGCTTTAACACACAATAAAAACCTCGCAGAAAAGTAGGTTTTCTTTTTTGAATGACTTTTATGCGACCCGATCGAATTCAAATCCTCATTGATGCTTTGCGCGTCCTACCAGGTGTGGGGCCAAAGTCTGCTCAACGTTTGGCATTCACGCTACTACAAAACGAACGCGAAGGCGCACAAACACTTGCTGATGCCATCAGCGATGCACTCACACACCTGCGCCATTGCGAAAAATGCCACACGCTCACGGATCAACCGCTGTGCAATGTGTGCGCCAATCCAAAACGCAACGACGCATTGCTTTGTGTCGTTCAATCACCCATGGATCAGCTCTTGATTGAGCAAACCATGACCTACAATGGCCTGTACTTTGTGCTCATGGGGAAACTCAACCCACTCGATGGTGTTGGCCCCAAAGACATCGGCATGGACGCACTGCTTAAGCGTGCCGCCGATGGCATTGTCAATGAAGTGATTCTTGCCACCCATTTCACCAATGAAGGCGAACTCACCGCCCATCACATCGCCGAACAACTCATCAGTCGAGGTTTACAGGTCACGCGGCTGGCCAAAGGTGTGCCTGTGGGCAGTGAGCTGGAGCAGGTTGACTTGGGTACTTTGGCTCAAGCAATGACGGGACGGCGGGGCGCTTTTAACTAGCGCGTTTGATTTAGTCAAAGCGTTTGATTGGTGATCTGAGGCGATTTTATTTCAAAATTAAAGATCAGCTGTCGTGATGCCCTTTTCAGAGGTTTTTTTCTAATGTGCTTGATGCACAGTCAAACGCTTCTCAGAGTTGTTCGCAATAAGAGATTTTGAATGGGAGTCCATTCGAATCCTATGACCTTTAAGATAATCAAAATGGCATGCTTTTGAGCGTGCATGGGTCTTTTTTAATTTGATCTTTAATTTGATCTTTAGTTTGATCTTTAGTTTGATTTTTAATTTGTCATGGCTTGTTGTGGGCTTCAACACTTGGTTCATTGCCGAGCCCATGTCATGCGCTTATGTCTTGAACTCATGCGTTGAACCCATGGTTAGGCTTTTTAAAATCGCCGATTCCTTTATAATCACACCTCTATTTTTTAAATTTCAGGATGTTTTGTATGCAAACCACCAATGACTTGATGTTGGACAATGACGATACCAAAGTCATGCTTGCGCAGTACGCTGAACGGGCTTATTTGGATTATGCCGTTTCGGTGGTCAAGGGCAGGGCGTTGCCCGATGTCGCTGATGGACAGAAGCCCGTTCAGCGGCGGATTTTGTATTCGATGCATGAAATGGGTTTGGCACACAATGCCAAACCTGTGAAATCGGCGCGGGTGGTGGGTGATGTGCTGGGTAAATTTCACCCACACGGCGACTCGTCTGCGTATGAGGCTTTGGTTCGGCAGGCACAGGATTTTTCTTTGCGTTATCCGTTGATTGATGGGCAGGGAAATTTTGGTTCACGAGATGGCGATGGTGCCGCGGCAATGCGGTATACAGAGGTGCGTTTGTCACCGATTGCCTCGCTGTTGCTGGATGAACTGGACATGGGGACGGTGGATTTCATTCCCAATTATGATGGCTCGATGGATGAGCCTGCGTTGTTGCCTGCACGTTTACCTTTTGTGTTGTTGAATGGTGCATCAGGAATTGCGGTGGGGATGGCGACAGAGATTCCTGCTCATAACTTAAATGAGGTGGCCGCAGCAGCCGTGGCGATTCTAAAACGACCGAACATTTTGGATGAGGAATTGTGTGCCATTTTACCTGCCCCTGATTTTCCTGGCGGCGGCCAGATCACCAACAGTTTGGATGACATTCGTGCAATGTATGCAACGGGACGGGGTTCGATTAAAGTGCGGGCACGCTGGACGATCGAGGAGTTGGCACGGGGGCAGTGGCAATTGGTGGTGAATGAGCTGCCGCCGAATGCATCATCGCAAAAAATCCTTGAGGAAATTGAGGAGTTGTCAAATCCAAAGGTCAAAACAGGCAAAAAAGCGTTGTTGCCCGATCAAACCAACAACAAAGCATTGATGTTGTCGATGCTGGATCGTGTGCGCGATGAGTCAAGTAAAGATGCTGCTGTGCGTTTGGTGTTTGAACCGAAATCAAAAAATATTTCGGTTGAAGATTTCAGTAATTTTTTATTGTCAAACACCAGCCTTGAGGGTTCGGTGTCGCTGAATTTGGTCATGGTGGGGCGCGATGGTCGACCCACACAGAAGTCTTTGCGTGACATTTTAACCGAATGGGTCAGCTTCCGCCAAGTCACGGTGCATCGCCGTACCGCACATCGCGCAAACAAAGTGGCCGATCGGATTCACATCCTCGAAGGTCGTGAGCAGGTCTTGCTCAACATCGATGAGGTGATTCGAATCATCCGCGAGTCGGATGAACCTAAACCTGCTTTGATTGAAGCGTTTCATCTGTCAGATCGTCAGGCGGAGGACATTCTTGAAATTCGCTTGCGCCAGTTGGCAAGGTTGGAGGCGATTAAAATTGAACAAGAATTGATGGCTTTGCGAGAAGAATTGATGGGGCTGAATGAGCTGTTGTCCAATGAGAGCGTGCTCAAGCGCTTGATCATTAAAGAAATTGAGGCGGATGCCAAAAAGTTTGGCGACACGCGTCGAACGTTGCTTGAAGAGGCGAAAAAAGCCACAGTCGAGGTGACCGCGGTGGATGAGGCGATGACGGTCATCGTTTCCCAAAAAGGATGGATTCGTGCACGAACAGGTCATGCTGTTGATGTTGCGGGTTTGACATTTAAGCAAGGGGATGATTTATGCGCTGTTTACCCATGCCGATCCATCCATCAGTTCTATGCCTTGGATTCAAAAGGTCGTGCATACAGCATTCCTGTGTCTGCTTTACCCGGTGGGCGTGGGGATGGCGTGCCTTTGGCTTCTTTGATTGATGTGCAAGATGGCGCACGGTTGATTCATTATTTTGCGGGGTCGGATGACAGTAAATTGGTGATTGTGACGGAGCAAGGATTGGGTTTTACGTGTAAAGCCAATGATTTACAAAGCCGTGTGAAGGCAGGGAAGTCATTTGTTAATCTGGCCGATGGGGACGCCATTTTGAAATTAATGTGTTTGGATTCTGATGACCTGTACCTTGCCTGTTTGGCCAGTAATGGGCGCTTGCTTAACTTTTTATTGGCTGAGCTGAAAGAACTGAGCAGTGGTGGCAAGGGTGTTATTTTGATGGGCTTGGATGATGACGTGACACTGATGGATGTCTTGCCAAATGATGGGGTGGCGTTGTTGGTGCAACACAATGCAAGGGCTGGTAAGGCTCAAGAACTTCGCATTTCAGGCGGCAATTTGCAGCCTTTTGTTGGTGGGCGTGCAAAAAAAGGCAAGCTCATTGATGTAAAATTAAAACCAGTGGGGTTGCGTAAATTGGTCACCCCATCCCTCGTTTGAGGATGATTTGGCTTTTTTGTTTTTTATGGTGTTGTTTTTTTGTAATGGCTTGCCCTTAAAAAGGGGAGGCCATTTTTATTTTATTGGTCTTTGTTTTAATTGTGTATGCATATGGTATGTGTTTTGTTTGCTAATTGGAGTAAATATTGACTTTTTATTTG
>CALMCL010000241.1 GCA_937862905.1 uncultured Burkholderiaceae bacterium
CTCGCTTCACCAGAGGCGTTTGTTGCAGCCCCTCCAACTGCTTATGATGCCATCAATGACATCAATCAGCGTTTCTCAGCGGTTCCGGTGAAATATTGTCCACGCACATCCAATGGGTATGGTTTTGAAATGCGTTACCCCTCAACGAATGGTGCCAATGTGGGTAATGGCGTCAATGGCGTTAATGCCATCAATGATGTGGCCATGACTTTTTCTGCACCGATTGTGACCCGAGTGTATGGTCGCGCTTATGCCGCAGGCTTGCAAAAAAATGCGCAACTGATGGCCGTAAACGGTCAATCTGTGCGTTCGCAGCACGAATTCAATGCTTTAATTTATGATGGCAAAACAGCAACAGCCGATCATTTGATTCCTAACATTCAACTGACTGTATTGCAAAACGACACCCAACAGGACATTCAATTGACGAAAGGCGATTATTGCTTGTCAAATTTAGCGATTGAATCTGAGCACAATATTCTGCGCTTGAACCAAGAAACCAAAGGCAGTGGCTATTCGGTGACCGCAGAAACCACTGCATTTGTCGATGCGGGTTTTTTGACCGAACTCAGCCCTGTGGATCGCTTGACTTTGGCCGCCGTGGCTGCGGGTGAGCAATACCGACACGGGTTAAAAATAAAGCGCGGGAAAACAGGCATGATTTTTGGGCAAATTTTTGGCACCATTGTCACCTTCACCACAGGCATCCCCATCACCGAAGTCACCACGTCAAGTTCAGCCGCGATTGGCATGAAAGAGGATGGGGAGGGGGCATTGCGCCCCGCCGCATCTTACGGCCATTACCTTGGTTTGTCACCCGATGACATGCGCGCCAGCTTAGAAAAGTTGGCTGTGCTCAAGGAGAGTTACCGTGCCCAAGGCCAGCGATACGACTGGTTTGTGCGCAGTGATTTGAGGGAGTTCGATGCTGCGGTGCAGGAAATCAATGCATTGGCAGCTCAAGGGGTGAAAAACATCATGCTCAAACCCCAATTGTTCGCCAACAAAAAAGAAGGGGAAAATGCAGGGCAAGCACAAAAAGCCGATCAACCTAGCGTCGAGGTGGAAAACGGCGTGGGCAGCTATTAAACATGCCGCATAAGGGATATTTCACTGCCGATGAAAATCAAATACAATCAATTGATTGAGAGCACAAAGGGCTTTAGAATGTCGCTTGTTTTTGGTTCGCTGATTGAGTCAAGCGCATGTGCTTGGCTTTTTTCCATCCCTTATTCAGGCGATTCAGCGTCACTTAAAAGACCACTTATGCATCCATTGAACCATGCGAAAGCCATGTTGGTGGATGCTAAATATAGTAAAATCAAAGGGTTGTTTCAGCGGTTTTGTCGTCACCGTTTGATCCCCGTCCACATTACCCATCGAGTCAAAAAGGAAGACCAGAATGAATGTTAAAACTTTAAGTCAGCTCGTCGCAGCAGACGAACTCAAAGGCAAGCGTGTTTTTATCCGCTCTGATTTGAACGTACCGCTTGATGACAGCAATCACATCACTGATGACACGCGCATTCGCGCATCGATTCCTGCGATTCAAATGGCACTCGGCGCAGGTGCCGCTGTCATGGTCACATCACATTTGGGGCGCCCAACCGAAGGCACGCTCGAAACACGTGATTCGCTGGCGCCCGTTGCTGCACGCATTGCCGAATTGCTTGGCAAAGACGTGAAAGTCAGCTTGGTTCAGAACTGGGTGGATGGTGTGGATGCTCAGGTTGGTGAAGTCACCGTGCTCGAAAATTGCCGTGTGAATCCAGGTGAAAAAAAGAACAACGAAGAGCTGTCTCGTAAAATGGCCGCATTGTGCGATGTCTATGTGAACGATGCTTTTGGCACCGCACACCGAGCGGAAGCGACCACCTACGGCATCGCCCAATTTGCTCCTGTTGCTGTTGCAGGGCCTTTGCTTGAGGCGGAATTGGATGCGCTCGGTAAAGCCTTGCTTGCGCCTAAAGCGCCGATGGCTGCCATTGTCGCGGGCTCAAAAGTATCGACCAAATTGACCATTTTGAAAAGTTTGGCCGATAAGGTTGATCAACTCATCGTCGGTGGCGGCATCGCCAACACTTTTATGGCGGCCATGGGCTTGCCGATTGGTAAATCATTGGCCGAAGCTGATTTGGTCAGTGAAGCGAAAGCCATCATCGATAAAATGGCGGCGCGCGGTGCGAGTGTGCCAATCCCAACGGATGTGGTTTGTGCCAAAGAATTCTCAAAGGATGCTGTGGCGACAGTGAAAAAAGCCACTGAAGTGGAAGCCGATGACATGATTCTCGACATCGGTCCCGACACGGCTGCCGCGATTGCAGGTCAACTGTTAACGGCTGGTACGATTGTATGGAATGGTCCGATGGGTGTGTTCGAATTTGATCAATTTGGCAATGGCACACGCGTATTGGCGCAAGCAATTGCCCGCTCTTCGGCTTTTTCGATTGCGGGCGGTGGCGATACATTGGCCGCGATTGCAAAATACAACATCGCCGATGAAGTCAGCTACATTTCGACCGGTGGTGGCGCATTTTTGGAATTCTTGGAAGGCAAAGAGTTGCCCGCCGTTGCGATTTTGGAAGCGCGTGCACAGGGTTAAGAAAGCGTGGGATTGAAAAGTGTGGGGCAAGCCTGTTTTTTAACGTATTTATTTAACAGATTGATCCCATGCTTCCCACGATCAAGTTGGCAAGTCGTCGGCTGACGATCGATTGAGGTGCTTGAGAATGTAAATGGGTGGGCTTATTCATGTGCGCATGAATGAGCTCACACATGTACTTTTTTTAATCTTTAGGAGTCGTTCATGACTAAAATTTTTGACCACGTCCAAGCGGGCGTATTAACAGGTGATGATGTTCAAACGGTATTTGAGTTGGCGAAAGCGGGAAACTTTGCTTTGCCCGCAGTGAATGTCGTCAATAGCGACACCATCAATGCCAGCCTTGAAGCTGCAGCGAAAGCCAAAGCACCAATCATCATTCAGTTTTCAAATGGTGGCGCCGCATTTATGGTGGGTAAAGGTTTGAAATTAGAAGGCCAAGGCGCGGCAGTGTTGGGCGCGGTGGCGGGTGCACGTTATGTCCACCAAGTGGCTGCCGCTTATGGCGTGCCTGTGATGTTGCACACGGATCATGCGGCAAAAAAACTATTGCCGTGGATTGATGCGTTGTTGGATGAGGGCGAAAAGTTTTTTGCTGAAACGGGTAAACCGCTGTTCTCATCACACATGCTCGATTTGTCCGAAGAGCCTTTGCATGAAAATATCGAAATTTGTGCCGAGTACCTCAAACGCATGGACAAAATCGGCATGACCCTTGAAATCGAATTGGGCTGCACGGGCGGGGAAGAAGATGGCGTGGACAACACGGGCATGGACGCTTCAGCCTTGTACACTCAGCCTGAAGATGTGGCGTACGCTTATGAAGTGTTGAGTAAAATCAGCCCACGTTTCACCATCGCCGCCTCATTTGGCAATGTGCACGGTGTGTACAAACCCGGTAATGTGAAATTGACGCCACAAATTTTGGACAACTCACAAAAATACGTGTCTGAAAAATTTGGTTTGCCAGCAAAATCATTGAATTTCGTGTTTCATGGTGGTTCAGGTTCAAGCGATGCTGAAATCAAAGAATCTGTGGGTTATGGTGTGGTGAAAATGAACATCGACACCGACACGCAATGGGCCAATTGGGAAGGCGTGTTGAATTACTACAATGATAAAAAAGATTATTTGCAAGGTCAGCTTGGCAATCCCGATGGTCCTGATGCTCCAAATAAAAAGCATTATGATCCACGCGTGTGGTTGCGTAAGGCCGAAGAATCAATGGTTAAACGTTTGATTCAGGCGTTCACAGAGTTGAATGCTTTGGACGTGCTGTAGTCCATATGTAGTCAATTGCGCTTATCGTGTTGCATGCATGCGTTGTCTGCGGGTTTTTTGTCCACAAGTCTTTGAATAAAAGCCCCAATCCACACGATTCGCGGTAAAATATCGATCAATTGGTTCGCCCAATGAGCACACTACTCATTGGGCGTTTTATATTTCATGCAATGAAAGCACGTTTATTTATGTCAGCCCCTGCATCCGCCCTTTATGCGACTTCCATCCATTCTTTGCCACTGCTGGCCAAAGGCAAAGTCCGCGACACTTACATCATTGATGACAAGCACCTGTTGATGATCACAACCGATCGTTTATCGGCATTTGACGTGGTCATGGGGGAGCCGATTCCTGACAAAGGTCGCGTGCTGAATCAAATGTCGAATTTTTGGTTTGAGCAACTGGACGGCATCGTGCCCAATCACTTGACGGGTATTGATCCAACCACTGTTGTGGCAGCAGATGAAGTTGAACAGGTGAGAGGGCGAAGCGTTGTGGTCAAACGTTTAAAGCCGATTTTGGTTGAGGCCGTTGTGCGCGGCTACATCATTGGCACGGGTTGGAAAGATTACTTGGCGACGGGCGAAGTGTGTGGCATTCGATTGCCAGAAAACATGCAGCTCGCTGAAAAGCTCCCAGAATTGCTGTTCACACCCGCTGCGAAAGCCGATGTGGGCATGCATGATGAAAATATTTCATTTGAAGAAGTGAAACAACGCATTGGCGTGGAGCTTGCCGAACAAATGCGTGACATCAGTTTCAAATTGTATCAACGTGCGGCCGATTATGCGGCTGAGCGTGGCATCATCATTGCCGACACGAAGTTTGAATTTGGCTTGGACGACGACGGCGTGCTGCATGTGATGGATGAAGTGTTGACGGCTGATTCATCACGTTACTGGCCTGCTGATGAATATCAAGTTGGCATCAGCCCACCAAGCTTTGACAAGCAATATGTACGAGATTACCTCGAAAGCTTGGATTGGGCCAAAACGCCGCCTGCACCTGCATTGCCACAAGAGGTGGTCGAAGCCACCGCAGCTAAATATCGTGAAGCCTTACAGCGCATCACGGGTCAAACTTTACAGGAACAATCATGAGCACAAAACAACCCGTAGTGGGTATCTTGATGGGTTCGTCTTCGGATTGGGACGTCATGAAAAATGCGGTCGACATGTTGACTTTGTTTGAGATCCCACATGAAGCGCGTGTGGTTTCAGCACATCGCATGCCCGATGACATGTTTGACTACGCCGAGTCCGCACATGGTCGCGGCATTCGTGCGATTATTGCCGGTGCGGGTGGCGCGGCCCATTTGCCAGGCATGTTGGCTGCGAAAACCATCGTGCCTGTGTTTGGCGTGCCTGTGCCTTCCAAATACCTGCGTGGTGAAGATTCTTTGTATTCGATTGTGCAAATGCCCAAAGGCGTTCCTGTTGCGACGTTTGCAATTGGTGAAGCAGGCGCAGCCAATGCCGCCTTGCATGTGATTGCCAATATGGCGATGACCGATGCTGCTTTGGCTGAGAAATTAAAAGCTTTCCGTGTCAAGCAATATGAACATGCCGTTGGCATGACTTTGGGTTGAGGCACAGAAAAATCCATTGTTAAAGACAGTTTCATCTGTTTGTTGTGAACCCTGATTGTTGTGAATAATGATAAAGGAAAACGTAATGGAATCAAGTCACATCCCCACACCCGCAGATCAAGTTGAAGACGGTTATTCATGGAATACGTATGACGACGTGTTCAGAACTGTCGTTGCCGCATTGAATCCCAAAACGGTGATGGACATCGGCGCAGGCAGTGGTAAATACGGTAAATTGACGCGTAAAATCGCACCAGATGCCAAAATCACTGCTGTGGAAATTGATGTGGAAGGCACCATTCGGCACAAACTTGATCAAACCTACGATCAGGTGGTGACGGTGCAGGCCGCCGAGTTTTTGATGAACAACCCCAACGAAAATTTTGACTTGGTCATCATTGGTGATTGCATCGAGCACATGCCGAAAAGCGTTGGCATTGATTTGCTCAACTATTTAAACTATCGGTCTGCCTATGTGTTCATCATCACCCCGGATGGCATGGTGATGAACAAAGACCCGTATTATCTCGGTCATATTTCCAACTGGACTGAGCGGGATTTCATGTGGCATGATAATTTTGGTTATGAGCGTGTGGGCGTGATGCAGTTGTTCCTTATGCGTGGTTTGCTTCGCCCTGAGCTGCCCGACATGGGCTCAATGAATGAACACATCAAAGCACAAGCACTGCCGCTGCACCTTGACAATGGTCAGTTTTATAAACATGCAGAATTCACCTTGGTGAATCATATGTTTAAATGGCAAAATCCGAATGGATCATGGGGCGCTTATCGACCCTTTTAAAGAAACGTGGAAAAATGACGTTTACAAAAATAACTTTCACTTGTCCGTGTCTCGTTTTAATCGGGAAAAGTGAGGGTTTATTTTTTTCCACATCCCTTAAATCATAGAAATTATCAACATGTCTTTACAGCAGCTTTCAATGCCCATTTTGCCTCCTGCCACACTCGGTGTGATTGGAGGCGGTCAATTGGGGCGTATGTTTGCCCAGTCCGCTCAAGCGATGGGCTACGCCGTGTGGGTGCTCGAACCTGATGCCCATTGCCCCGCCGGGCAGATTGCCAACCACCACATTTGTGCAGCGTATGACGATCCTGTTGCATTGCAGCAGATGGCGAATCACTGCGCAGCAGTGACCACGGAGTTTGAAAATGTGCCTGCTGATGTTTTGCGCTGGCTTGGCGAGCGCATTGCCGTTGCGCCTTCTGGCGATGCGGTGGCGATTGCACAAAACCGCATTGTTGAAAAAACCTTTATTGAGCAGGGCGGTGTGGCCGTTGCACCGTATGCGGTGATTCGCACTCAAGCGGAGCTTGATGCGGCAGTGGCGCGCGTTGAGTTGTTTCCTGCGATTTTGAAAACAGCACGCATGGGTTACGATGGTAAAGGCCAAGCCTCTGTGAAAACAGCACATGATTTGGTTGCTGCGTGGGAAGCACTTGGTCAGGTTGAATGTGTGCTGGAGCGACGTTTGCCACTCAAGTTCGAAGTATCGGCTTTGTTGGCTCGTGCTTGGGATGGCACTGTGGCGCATTATGCCTTGGCACAAAATGTGCACCGCGATGGCATTTTACACACGTCCAGTGCGCCTGCACCCAGTGCGGATGAGGCTTTAACAGCACGCGCGCAAGCGGCCGCTGCGAAAATCGCCGAGGCCATGGGCTATGTCGGTGTGTTGTGCGTCGAATTTTTCATCCTTGAGGATGGATCCTTGGTCGCCAACGAAATGGCGCCGCGCCCGCATAACTCGGGTCACTACACACAAAATGCTTGTCTCACCAGTCAATTTGAGCAGCAAGTTCGTGCGCTCGCAGGGCTTCCTTTAGGAGCCACACACCAAACCAGCCCTGCGGTGATGTTGAATATTTTAGGTGATGTGTGGTTTGCCGCTGATGGCGTGCAACGAGACCCTGATTGGGCTGGCGTGTTGTCACAGGTGGACAGCTTTTTACATTTGTATGGCAAAGCAGAGCCGCGCATGGCGCGCAAAATGGGGCATGTGAATTTTGTTGGTAAGCATTTGGAAAAAGCGGCGTTGCGCTGCGAAGCTGCAATGGCCACTTTGGATTTAAGTGGTGGCGTGAATGAGTGATGCTGTTGCTTCGGCAGATGTGGTACTGGCCGCACAAAAAATAGCTGCGGGGGAGGTGATTGGTTTACCCACTGAAACCGTGTATGGTTTGGCCGCCGATGCACAGAATCCGCAAGCGGTTGCACGTATTTTTGCTTTGAAACACCGCCCCACCAGCCACCCTTTGATCATACATATTGCCGCAGGGGCCGATGTTCATTATTGGCTGGACGAAGCACGTATGACGGCGGACATGACCGACATCATGAATGCACTCATTGACGCCTTTTGGCCGGGCCCATTGACTTTGGTTTTGCCTAAATCGCCCGCCATCAATGATGTGGTCACGGGTGGGCAACACACCATTGCCTTGCGTTGTCCCGATCATGCGCTTGCACAATCTGTGCTGCGTGTTTTGTCTCAATTGCGCAATACGCCACATGTCGGTATTGCCGCGCCTTCTGCGAACCGTTTTGGTCGCGTCAGTCCGACCCATGCACAGCATGTGCGTGAGGAATTCAATGATCAGGTCTGGGTGCTCGATGGCGATGCGTCGGTGATTGGCATTGAATCCACCATCATTGACCTGACTCGCGGCACACCCGTGCTGTTGCGTCATGGTCACATCACACCCGATGATATTTTTGATGTCACGGGCTTGCAACCCTTGCCAAATGATGCCCATGCGCCTCGTGCTTCGGGCACGCTGTTGGCGCATTATGCCCCTGCCACACCCGTGGTGTGGTCATCAAGTGCTGACTCGGTGTTGGCGGATGCGGGTTGTTTGTGCTTTTCAAACGAATTCGATGCCACCCCTTTTAAGCAAGTGATTCAATTGGAGAATCAGCCCAAGGGCTACGCACGCGGTTTGTACCATGCCTTGCGTGAGTTGGATCGGGCGGCGCATGCGCAGATTGTGGTTGAAGATTTGCCTGCGGATTCTGCGTGGGATGCGGTGCGTGATCGATTAAAACGAGCCATTGTCGGTTCAAATGAAGGAAAATAACATGAGTGAAGTGACTGCTGAAACTGAGGCAATGCTTGAAGTCGCGGGTGATGTGATGGTCTGGGATGATGAAATGGTCTTGGGCAACACGGTTTTGGATCAAACCCATCAAGAGTTTGTTGATATTTTGAATCATTTGGCAAAAACACCCGAGACGGATTTGTTGCCGGTTTTGGATGAGGCCATTGCCCACACACAAGCCCATTTTGACCTTGAAGAGGGTTGGATGGCGCGTTTGAACTTTCCAGCCTCGGGTTGCCATGTGAGTGAGCACACCCAAGTGATCGGGGTCATGCGCATGGTGCGTGAGCGCGTGGCCGCAGGTGAAACTCATTTTGCTTATGTGTTGGCGACCGAGTTGTCTGCGTGGCTGCGCATTCATGCGACGACGATGGACTACGCTTTGACCTATTTCATTGAGTCCACCCATGCCGATTTGAGCCAAGGTGTTGAGCCAAAAGAGGGGGAATCAAAACCGACTGCTGCAGGTTGCGGCTGCGGTTAAACCATGGCTTGTGTGGACAGGTCTGACACGTTTGCCTGTTTTTGATGGGTTGAGTTGTGTGTGGAAAGTGGTGTTCATATTGGGTTTGACCCATGTGGATTCAGCCTTTACCAAAATTTCAGCTCGCCCTTCATGTGGATTTGAGGCGGGTCTCCACCTTGTTGCTTCAAATGCCATCACAATCATCAGCGTTCTGCTGTATGCGTTGCCTAAAAATAGATCCCCCTCGGTCAAAAAACGCTACTCTTCTTTCAGAAGAATCTTTTCTGTTGTGCTCAATAAAAATGGACGCACATTCTCATCGATTTTTATCGTGGCGCCAAGGCGTTCGATAACCTCATCAACAGCCCAGTGGGTGAAGCCAATCAAGCCATAAACTTCGCTGTTCAATTGATGGGCAACTTCGTCCCACTTTTGACCTCGTCCATCACTGCGTACGTGCGTGTTTCACGCAAGCCTTTGAGTTGCGTCAGTGTCTTACCGTGAAAGTCACGGTAAGCATTCATGTCTTTCACACGAATTTTCAATAAATAATCAAACCCACCCGCCACCATGTGGCATTCCATGATTTCGGGGATTTTTTGCGCGCTGCGTTTGAAATCATTGAACACTTCGGGTGTGGTGCGATCAAGCAACACTTCAATAAACACCATCAATGACACGTTGAGCATTTCAGGGTTGAGCAAGGCTGTGTAGCCGATGATGTAGCCCATGTCGGTCAATCGGCGCACCCGTTCCAAGCAGGCGGCGGGTGACAAGTTGACTTTGGTGGCGAGGTCAACGTTGGTGATGCGGCCATCTTCTTGCAAGGCGGCAAGGATTTTTTTATTGATTTTGTCGAGCATGGTGTACTCCTT
>CALMCL010000242.1 GCA_937862905.1 uncultured Burkholderiaceae bacterium
GCTCGAATCTTTTTGAAAATTGCCTTTCGTAGTTTAATTCACCAATTATAAAAAAACACAGCTCACCACTTATCACCTAAGTGGTTTTCATTTGAAATAAAAAAACAACACATTTGACAATTTATCTTTAAAGATATAAATTCACAAGCCAGACTCTTCAAGAAGCTGAGTCAACAAGTCGACCCGCCGTTGGGTGTAGGACTGTTCAATGGCATTCAACAATTGATTGCCTTTGAGCACCGTTTTAAAATTCAAAGCCTCTGGGCTGTCCAGATCGCCCATCAATTGAACCAATGTGCCATCACTGCCCAAATAGCCAGACAGCTGCTCAAGCCGCTCTTTTTCTGCATTTTTTAATTTAACCGCACTTGCAATCATATTGGCCAGCTCCTTTGGCATGCCATTGACCTGACTGCTTTTCCACTTCATATAACTGTCACGCGATGCATCCAGCAATCGATTGCTGGCCACAGCACCCAGGTTGTAACGCGCATTGACTGAGAAATAAGGATCCACTTGATTGCTGTCGCTGTTATTGCTGGTATTGTTCGTTTGATTGAGGTTTTTTTTAAGCCCCGCTTGCAACTCCAGCCCCCAATTGCCTTGCTTTTCCAGTTGAGTTAAATTGGTTTGACGCCCTGCCTCTGCTTGCCACACTTGCTTCAACAGGTCATTGAGAGAAACCCCTTTGCGCCACTGACTGGTTCGGCGCACCGCAGCCAATTCACGCTTGGTTTGCTGAGCCATCGTTTCAACTTTTCTCAACAAGCTTTGTGCATTGTACAAATCGATCACGGTTGCATTCTGTGTCCGCACCTGCTGCTTGAGCTTATCGATGATCGGATGCATTTGATTGCCCGCTTGATCAAACAAGCCCAATTTGTATGTCAGCGCTTGCTCATCCAAGCCTGCAAGCGTGTATTGGGCGGCATTCTGCATTTGTAAACTCAAGCGATACACCTCGCACTCGTTGTCCGCCAAACGACGCACATAACGGCTTTTGTTAAAATCAACCAAGTCTTTTGATAAACTGGCCACCACTTTGGTTTGACTTTTTTGATTCTCAGTGCTGTTGTTGTCCACTCGAATGGTCAAATCAGGTGAGCGCAAGGTGATGATTTGAGCCTTGGCTTTTTGCTTGATGAACGTGCAATACGCTTGTGCATCGGCCGCTTCATCGGCGGCATCTGCCCCCTGCGCCCATGCATGAGGCGCATGAAACACCCCCACCAACACCAACACCGCGCCAAGAGACAGGCCAAATGATTTCTTTTTCATGCCTGCTCCTTAAAACAACAATGGGCGGTGATCAATGAAAGCGATGTCTTTTTGGGCGTCTTTTTCTTCCTCAAAATTGACCCCCACAAATCGCCCCTTGAGATCGGTTTTAAACATCGGATGACGTGCGTACTCTTCCGCCTCATAAATTCTGGTGATTTGACCCGATTGGGCACAGAAAATCATTTTTAAGTAACAGGTGTAAATCGGTGCCCCTTCATGCACATCACCCATATTTTCATAGAGCACAAAAATCACATTGGTGGGGTGGCGAATCGCCAAGAGATATGGGCTGTCTTTTAGCCCTTCTAAGGTTTTATCACCACTGGTAATGTTTTTTTCTAAATCCGCATTGCTGGCCTTCAACTTTAAAATATCGTTTTTCAATTGAACCAGTTTGATGTTCAACTCTGCCCCTTGGCTGACCGACACAATCGCAGCCAAATTGCTGTCGCCACCACTTAAGGTATTGGCGGCACTGGCCATTTCACCCGTCTGCGTTTTTAACTGCTGAATTTGTGCTTTGTCATTGATCATCGTTGAGCTCAATGCGTACAGCGACAAACGTTGACTGGCGGCTTGTTGCTTGGTGATCAAACCCAACCGAAGCTCCCGATCGATGTTTTTCAAGCTCGCTTGAGCCGCATTCAGGTTGCCCTTATTGTTCAAAAATGCACTTTGCTTTTCATTCAACACAGCAGCCATGTCTTTACCCGCATGCGCATAACGCTGTGCCTGAGTATTCATACTCTGTGATAAACGTTCATTCAAACCCATCGTGCTTTCCAACAGGGCTTCTTTGCTTTTTAACTCCTCGGCATTCGTCATCAATTCAACTTTTTGCTTGCTTAAATTTTGCTCAAAAGAAGACACTTGAGACAAATGACCAATCACCTTGTCTTGGGTCGGCGACAACACCAGCGGTATTGACCAATTCGAGTTGCTGCTAAAGAACAACACCGACAAGGCGTACCATAAAATGGCACAGACCAAACCAGCCAAAAAGATAAAACCAATGATGCGATAGAGGTGTAAATAAATATTTTGTAATTTCATATGGATTCCGAAAACATGATCATGCGGCCGCTCTCACACATGCCGCACTGACATCAACAGCCATGGTGTGCCATGACTGTTGATGTCCTAAAATGGAAAATGAGAATGAATCTGGGATCGATGCAACACGCAAATGCACAGGCCAATGCACATGCAAAAAAGGTGCTGCCCCATCCCAACTCACTTAAGTTTGCGCCCCATTGGTCCGCGTCACCCAACCACCATCATCCAGCGTGGATGAAGCAAACAAGGTGATGAACAACCCACTGAAAGGGAACCATAAACTGGACAGCATCAAACTGAGTGTCAATTTCGCAGTGCCTTTTATGGCATCTGTGGTCAAATGTCGACTGGTAAAATAATTGAAACCAATGGCAATGATGGGTGCGAGGAACATGTGTAAAAAAATCATTTTGCCCATGACTTCCATCAAATTACCCGACATCCACGACGTGATGATCAACAAATTCCAGCTCAACATCACTGTGATCGGCATCAGGCTAAAAATGGCCGACAACACCGAATTGTTGCGCAACATGATGGGCAATTTCACCAAGGCATCCAGCCACTGACCAACCGCAGAACGGCGCCAGCGCAGCTGTTGTTTCGCATATTGGGAAAAATGCGTGGGCACCGTCGTCCAGCACATCGAATCGCAATTGACATAGGTGTCATAGCCTTGACGCAACAACATCTGGGTCAAAGCGCGATCCTCGCCATTGGTCACCTTCACCCCCAAGAATGAGCGTTTCTCAATTTGATCACGCACCTGATCAAAACATTCTCGACGAATCGCCACCAAAGGCCCACTCAAACATTGAATTTTACGAAAGACATTTTCAGATGATTTGATGATCAAGAAAGACATCGCATAAAACACCGCCTGACAGCGGGTCAGCCATGTTTCATCGGCATTTGACACCCCGACACGCCCACCCACAGCAGCAATTTTTTCCTCCGTAAAACACGCCATGAGCTCACGAATCGCATTCGGGTCAAAAATGCAGTCTGAATCCACACCGACAATGATGTCGCCCGTCGAAATATCCACAGCATCCAGCACGGTGTGGGCTTTTCCTTGATTTTTCGCATTCAAGCGCGCAATCACATTTGGAAAATCATGCGCAGCTTTTTGAATCCACTCAAAACTGTCGTCTTTCGAACAATCGTCAAAAGCCAAAATTTCCAATTTTTCAACAGGATAATTCGACTCACGCATGCTTTTGATGGTGCGGTAAACCACTTCACTTTCGTTGAAACAAGACAAAATCACACTGACCTTGGGTTGGTATGTGTAATCACGTTTGACATCAAAACGCTTAAAATATAAATTAATAATGAAACCTGAGGTGTACATGAACACCGCGTAGCACGCGACCATCAGGGCAAAAATAAAGATAAGTTTTTCAATGATCATGATTTATGGCCGCCATAAGTTGATGTGCGCGGGTTTTTGCTCGGGAGGCAAAAACGCCTTGATGTCCATAACCAAGCCTTTACCAGGCTTGAGGTAGCCCGATGTCATCGCCCATGAACCCAACACGTACTCATCGTGTGCCACCGCCAAAATCACACAGTCGTACGTGCCATTCTCAAGGTGTTTGGATAACTTCACATTGTATTCAAGTGCCGTCTCCTCTTCATCCGCGTATGGATCAGCCAAATCCACACTGATTTGATACTCTTCCAGCAATTTAATCAAATCAAAAACTTTGGAATTGCGCACGTCAGGCACATTCTCTTTGAACGTCACCCCCAACACCAACACTCGTGAATCTGAATTCAATAAATTGCTGCTGACCATGCTGTGTATCGTTTGTTGGGCAATAAAGCGCGGCATGCTGTTGTTGATTTGACGTGACATCAAAATCAAGTTTGATTTATAACCATGAATTTCTGCCTTATGTGTCAGGTAATAGGGATCCACGCCAATGCAATGCCCACCGACCAAACCCGGCGAAAATTTCAAGAAATTGTATTTTGAACCCGCCGCCTTCAGCACCTCATGGGTATCAATGCCAATGCGATTGAACAGTTCAGACAATTCATTCATCAAGGCAATGTTCACATCCCGTTGGGTGTTTTCAATCACCTTGGCCGCCTCAGCCACCTTGATGGTCGGGGCACGATAGATGCCCGCATCAACGACTTTTGCATACACATTGGCAATGATGTCGAGCGATTCAGCGGTGTCACCTGAAACAATTTTCATGACCGTTGCCAAAGTATTGATCCGATCACCGGGGTTGATGCGCTCGGGCGAATACCCCACATTGAAGTCCACCAAATGTTTTAGACCCGTAGAAAACGCTTCTAAAATCGGCACACAGGTTTCCTCAGTCACCCCAGGATAAACCGTTGACTCATACACCACGATGTCACCTTTTTTTAAAACCGATGCCACCGATTCCGATGCCTTAATCACTGGCCCCAAATCAGGGACATTTGCCTGATCGGTTGGCGTTGGAACGGTCACAATGTAGAAATTACAAGAAGCAATCTCATTGAGCTGGTGCGTGATTTTCAAATCACTGCTGGCAAGCGCTTCACTGCCCACCTCATTGGTGAAATCAACCCCATTTTGTAAACTTTTCACTCGATTTAAATTGATGTCAAAACCCGTGACATCAAAATGCTCCGCCAAGTGCACAGCCAACGGCAAACCCACATAACCCAGACCCACCACACCAATTTTAACTTCCATCACAACCTCCCTAGAAAACAACAGTCAAAGCAAGATTGCCAACCCATCAGCAAGCCGGCAACGACCCTTCATTTCCTAATTATTTATTTTTTAAATTCAAAACAACATGTTTAACACACCCAACACTGACAAGCACACATCAGTAGTGTATATTGTAAGGTATAAACATTGAACTGTAAATCTAGATGATGGTTTTTAATT
>CALMCL010000243.1 GCA_937862905.1 uncultured Burkholderiaceae bacterium
ACTTTGCTCGGCACGCTCACACCAGTCATGTAAATGCGCCAAAAGTTCATCACGGGTCAAACTTGAACGACGCCACAACAAAGCCAACTCGTTGCGCATTTCATACAACTTTTGTACCGTTGGACTGACCACAATATTTTGCTCCACGCGAGCCACCACATCGCCTGAAATATGATCCGTGTCCCGCAACAACGATTTACGAATGGCCGACAAACGCTGGGCAGCATTTTCATTGGTGGCATGTAAAATTTCGATCTCGGCCTTAACACTTTGACGCAAAGACTGGGCATAGCTCGCCATCACTTCGTAACGATTTTTGATGATGGACTCCAAAGTGTGTTCATCCACAGGCACATTGTCGACAAAGACCGCTTTGGGTATGGTTTTTTTCACTTTAGCCAAACCGAGCGCACTCAACACGCGGATGTAACACCAGCCCAAATCAAATTCATACCACTTGCTGGAAAACTTCGCTGAAGTCGCATACGTGTGGTGGTTATTGTGTAACTCTTCGCCACCGATTAACATGCCCCACGGTGAAATATTGGTCGACGTGTCTGGACTGTCGAAGTTACGGTATCCCCACCAGTGGCCAATGCCATTGATGACCCCAGCCGCAAAGAAAGGAATCCAAGCCATTTGAATGGCCCAAATGGTGATCCCAGCAAAGCCAAACAACACAAAATCGATGAGCAACATGAGGATGATGCCGTAGAACGTCAATGGCGTGTAAACATGACGCTCCATCCAATCATCGGGGGTGCCTGCACCGTACTTTTGCAAAGTTTCTTTATTTTTGGCTTCGATGCGGTACAGGTCTGCACCTTGCCACAACACCGTACTCAAGCCCTTGGTGACAGGGCTGTGCGGGTCTTCTTCCGTTTCACACTTGGCATGGTGTTTGCGATGAATGGATGTCCATTCTTTGGTGTGCTGACCTGAAGTCAGCCACAGCCAAAAACGGAAAAAATGCGCTGGAATGGGATGCAAATCCAATGCACGATGCGCTGAATGACGGTGCAAATAAATCGTTACGGATGCAATGGTGATGTGCGTCACTATCAACGTGTACACAACCATTTGTCCCAAAGACCAATCAAGTATACCGTTGGATAAAAAGTTCAAAAAGGCATTCATAAGCGAAGCTCTCAGTTGTTCGTAATAATACTATTTTAACGTATTTTTCATAATACAGGATAAGGATTTGATGAAACCACACTAAACCACACCACGGCGAATGAAATCATCCATCTTGTGGTTTATGTTGTGGCTTTCTCAGGCTCACTCGCCTGTAAAGAAAAGAACTCAACATTGAACGCACGACACGTCTGCCAAATCGCCATATTGACATCGGAATTGATGTTTGAACGACCGTTTTCAGGGTCATTGATCCACCATGCAACCTCTAGAACATAACCTTTTTCTGTGATTTTCGACAAATACACACACGCAGCCGGATTGGGCAACACCCGAGGAATCGCCGACACCACTTCCAACAATTTGGGGCGAATAAAATCAATATCGGTTTCATGCTTGACTTGCACTGAAGTGCTCATCCACAGGTTTTTTTCATGCAAAGACCAATTCACCACGGGTGAGGTGACCAAAGACTCATTCGGCACCAAGGTTTCACTGCCATCCGTCCCTTGAATGACTGCATAGCGTGAGTTAATTTGCGTCACGTAACCACGCGAACCATCCACAGTTGAAATTAAGTCCCCGATGCGCACGCTGCCTTCAAATAAAATCACGAAGCCAGACACATAATTACTGGCAATTTTTTGCAGCCCCAAACCAATACCAACGCCCAAGGCACCACCAAACACCGACAACACCGTCAAATCAAGACCCGCTGCGGTCAAGCTGAGCAACACCGCCACCACCAACAGAATTGCTTTTAAAATGCGCACCACCACAACCCGAACAGACAGGTTGATTTCTGCAAAATATCGATTTGGATTTTTAAGCACCACATATTCGATCTCGCGATCCAACCACTTGACCACCAACCAAGCCACCCCCACGACAAGCAACAGGGTCAACACATTGGTGGCCGTGATGGTGTTTTTACCCAACTTAACATGCCAGTCATCCAATTGTTGCACCCATGCGTCCAGCTTGCCCACATAGTTGAGCAACATCACCATCCAAATGGAGACAATCGCAAGGCGCTCAATGCTGTGTCGGATGCCACCCTCTTTGGGTAAAGCTCGGCGCACCATGTACAAAAACAGGCGCACCACAAAAAACGCACCAAAAATCTGCGATAAAAATTCATACCAATTGGCAGGCTGCTGATTGAACTCGGCCCAGACTTGAACCAGATCGGCCGACAACCACAGAAAAAACGGCAGCACAAAACGCGAAAACTCAAAGCTACTGAACCACGGCGGAGTGGTTTTTCCAATACGATGCTGTCCCAGCCAGCGACGCACCCACCAAGCCAGGCCACAGGCCAACACAATGAAGCCCGCCGAGATCAACCACTCTTGCGGGCTGATGCGGGCGAGCATGTCAAAGAAACCATTGAATTCGGCGGTCTCGCCGAAGAGTTTAAAGTCTGTTGCGCTGGTCAAAAGTCATCCTTAAATTTGCCATTAAAACACAATGGAGCTGGACAGCAACAATCCAATTAAGGCTGCTCTCCCGTAATAAAATCCAGTTCAGAGGTGGGTGGCGAGTAACGGTAACCCAAGCCGTACACCGATTGCACCACTTCAACATCAGGTAAAACCAAGGCAATTTTTTTACGCAGGTTTTTGATGTGACTGTCCACCGCACGATCAAACACCTCAAGATTATCATTGTAAGCTTGGGCAATCAACTGATCACGAGAAAAAATTCGTTCAGGTTGCATGAGCAAGGTATTGAACAAACGCAACTCAGTGGGCGTTAAATCCAGCTTTTGATCACCATAACGAATCACCTGTGCAGCAGGGTCGTAAACAAATGCCGATTGTGCAATCGAAGGCGAGTGGCGGCGGCGCAACAAGGCCTTTACACGCGCAACCATTTCTTTCGGACTGAACGGCTTGCACAAATAATCATCTGCACCACTTTCAAAGCCCACCAATCGATCAAGCTCTTCAACCTTGGCCGTCACCATCATGATGGGCACATCGGAAAATTCTCGGATCGCTTGACACAAGGCCACGCCATCACGCCCCTTAATGTCAGGGATCATGATGTCAAGCAAAACAACATCAGGTTTTTGGATCTTTACGGCTTCAATCACCGCATCACCACGCTCGTGCCAATGCACCAGATAGCCTGCATTTTGTAGATAGGCCTGCTGAACTTGGGCAATCATTGCCTCATCTTCAACCAGCAGAATTTGACTCTTGCGTTCGCTCATGTACGGCTCCTCTGTAAAGTGAACATCACTTGTATGTGGTTAAACGCAAAGCAAAACCCTACTTTGCGTTTGTTTGAATATAGCGTTTTTGAGCGGGAAATCCGCACAAAATCCAGTAAGCCCAAAATTAACCCAAAAATCAAACCAACGTTAATGATCGTTTTTACTATAACGGAATTTTTGCACGGTATTGTGCATAAATCGTGCATAAATCAAATGTTGCCCGAGTTTATTTTTTAGCAGGTTGATGCAGAGGCAACTCAACCACCACACTCAAGCCACCCAATCGAGAATGCTGCGCCCAAATTTTGCCTTTATGCGCCTGCACGATGCCTTCACAAATGGCCAACCCCAAGCCTGAGCCGCCTGTGGCTCGATTGCGCGACCCTTCGCAGCGATAAAATCGCTCAAACAAATGCGGCAAAGCAGCATCTGGCACGCCAGGGGCACTGTCCATCACCTCAATGCGAACATGTTTCCCTTTGCTAGAGACTTCAATTAAGGTCTCGCCCGGGGCATCGGTATAGCGCAAGCTGTTTAATAAAACATTGCGCAACACTTGATGCAGACGCTGTGCATCACCGTCAATGTACAACGGTTGATTGCTCAACACATGCAGCTTTAGAGATAAACCCGACGCAGTAAATGCAGCGGCATTGTCTTGCAATGCATCCTCCAAAGAGGCTTGCACATGCATTGGGGCAAACTTCAAATCCCAGCCACCTTCGGTGGCGCGTGCCACCGATTGCAAATCATCAATCAACACCGTGAGGTCAGAAATGGTGCTCAAATTGCGTTGCCACTCATCGTCTGTAACCGCGATGATCCCATCGCGCATGGCCTCATTGCGCATGCGCAAAATGGTCAAAGGTGTGCGCAATTCGTGCGACGTATCGGCCACCCATTGGCGACGAGCTGTTTCTTGCGCCTGCAACTGTGATGTCATGCTGTTGAAATTGCGCTGAATCTCACCCATTTCATTGTCTTGTGACGCCGGTAAACGGGTCGCCAAATCACCAGCAGCCACGCGACGGAAACCATTCTGCAACACCGCCATCGGTTTTTTAAAATAACGGGCCAGCAACCACGCCAACACGCCAGAAAAAGCGGCGGAAAGAGACAACAACCAGAAAGACCATTTCACCTGTTCGGCCAAAAAATGTTGACCCAAAGCATCATTCTCTGGCGGCCCCTTGCGAATCAGCCACGACGCCACCGTTGTGTTGTTGTTATTTTTGATGGGAAAACGCAAGGCCTGCTCAACAGGTATGGGCTCACCTGCGACAAACTCACCATTGGCATCCAATAGAGCCACGCCGCGAACATAGGGAGGCAAATGGTCGTCCGCGTCCAAAGGTGGCAACACTTTGTCCTCAGGTGAAAAAGAATAGTCGATCCGCCCTTCTTTTTCAGCATCGCGAGCCGCCTTGGTGGCCTTGGCCTCACGCTTCACCTCCTCAACAGCAAGCACCAAGTTTTCCCATGCCCCATCCGTTTTCAACACAGACAGATCATGACGTTCATTCACAAACTGAACCACCACTTTTTGCACGGGCGCCAAACGCTGCAATTTCACCCGCGCCATGTAATCGCCAAAGCTGTCGCGCACAATGTAATGCATCATGCTCGCCAAAATGACGACCAACAACACCGCAATGGAAAAAAAGGCTAAGAAAAACTTCTTTTGTAAAGACAGGTACATGGCGACTCACGGAAAAGTAAAACAGCTTAATCCAATGATTATAGTTTTTAATCATGCACAAAGCGTGTAAATACGTAATGCCCGCACAACGATGCTTTTTTGCAACACCCGCACGCCAAACACATCAAAAGATGTGACTTGCGGCCACCAGCATCACCCAATCAATTGACCCACCACGCCCCACTTCAAACGCATCCTAAGGTGCCGATGACGCCGCACTGCTTGGTGAATGCGCGGTCAACAAAGCCAAACCTATCACGCCCAAAACGCCACCGCTGAAACGGTTAAAACGGCGTTGCCCTGTCGCACTGCTCAAGGCCTTCCGCAAATGCAGTCCAGCATAAGCATACAATGCAATTGTCGCGGTTTCAAACACTAAAAAAGCACCCCCCATGATCAAAAACTGGGGCAACAACGCGGCGTCGGTGTTCAGAAACTGCGGGAAAATCGCTGTAAAAATTAAAATGGCTTTAGGATTACTGGCCGCACACACAAATTCTTGCACCGTCAAACGCCGAATAGAGACTGCAGCTTGCCCTTCCTGTAACGACATGTCGGCCACAGGGCTTCGCCATATCGAGAAAGCAATCCACATCAAGTACATCCCGCCAACAACCTTCAATACCAAGAAAAACAAAGCCGAAGTCGCCAACACGGCCGCCAACCCCACCGCCGCCAGCACAATCATCCCCGCAAACGCCACCAAACGACCCGATCCAGCAAAAAAAGCGGGGCGGAAACCGAAACGGGTGGCGTTGTTCATCGACAACACATTATTGGGCCCAGGCACAAGATTCAATGCGATGCAGGTGGGAAGAAAAAGGAGAAAAGCAGCTAAAGTCATGAGAAGGTTTCATTGGGTCAAAAAACAACGATGGATGTAGTAATGGATGTAGTAATGGATGTAGTAATGGATGAGGCATGCGATGCATGCGCTCCATCAATTAAACAACGCGATCAATGGCTTCTCGCAAAGCCATCAATGCCGAACGCACAGTATCGCTGATTTCTGGATGCGCCACCACATCCACTTCGGTCAAACCAAAACCAACAATGGGCAAGACCACACACGCATTCGTCACAATGTGCGCAGACATGACCGACAGCGTTTCAATCAACGCCCCATGTGCGTGGCTCGCACGCGGTGAGGTGTTGAAGACCGCCACGGGTTTGTTCACAAAGGACTCGTTGCCAACCATCCAATCCAAGGCATTTTTCATTGCACCGGTCACGCCATGTGCGTACTCAGGACTGGCAATGATCAATGCATCAGCCGCAATGATTTTTTGTCTAAACCCCACCACCGCTGTTGGGCTTGGGTATTCAATGTCGGGGTTAAACAACGGCAACTCGCCAATGGAGGGCGACATTTCAATGTCAATGTCACTGGGCGCAATGTGCATCAAAGTCCGCAGCATGGCGGTATTGAGTGAGGCTGCACGTAAACTCCCTGAAATGGCTAAAACTTTCACAACAACTCCCTCTTTATCACCATGCATCACAGGCTTATAGTCAAAACCGCCAACAATCCGTTGACGGTTAATGATGGGCGGACTTGAGCTTGCTTGGGTTTTGTGCTGGTTTCCCGCTCAAAACCTCAATGTTCAACAAACGCAAAGTAGGGTTTTACTTTGCGTTTAACGTTTAACAATAAACATCAAAGCCGTCAACACAGTTGAGGTGCAAGCGCATCACACCAACACCCGCTCAATCCCGCCATTGTTCGCGGCAGCCACATACTCTGGTAACCAATTTTCACCCAAAATATACTTTGCCATTTCAACCACAATGTAATCGGCATCTGAATCAATGTCGTCGCGATAACGATGTAAGCCTTGCAAACATGCAGGGCATGAGGTCAACACCTTCACTTGTCCCGTGAAGCCATCGGCACGCAATTCATCCGCCCCTTTACGCAGCTCTTCCTCTTTGCGGAAGCGCACTTGGGTGGCGATATCGGGGCGACTGAGGGCAAAAGAACCCGACTCACCACAGCAACGGTCAGACAATGGCACATCTGTATCCATCAATTGCGACACCACTTTGAGTGGGTTGTGTGTTTTCATCGGGCTGTGGCACGGGTCGTGGTACATGTAACGCACACCTTCAACGCCATGAATCTGAACGCCTTTTTCCAATAAAAACTCATGAATGTCCAGCAAACGGGCATTTGGGAAAATTTGTTCAAATTGGTATTTCTGCAATTGATCCATGCATGTCCCACACGACACAATGACCGTTTTGATGTCCAAGTAGTTCAATGTGTTGGCCACACGGTGAAACAAGACACGATTGTCGGTGGTGATTTGATCGCCTTTGTCCGAGTTGCCCGTGGCGTGTTGCGGGTAGCCGCAACACAAATAACCGGGCGGCAAAACCGTTTGCACTCCGATCGAGTACAACATGGCTTGGGTCGCCAACCCAACCTGAGAAAACAACCGTTCTGAGCCACAACCTGGGAAATAAAATACACTTTCCGATTCGCTGGAGGTGATTTTTGGATCGCGAATGATGGGCACGTATTTTGAATCTTCAATGTCCAGTAAAGCACGTGCTGTTTTCTTCGGCAGATTCCCCGGCATCGGCTTATTGATGAAATGAATCACCTGTTCGCGAATCGGTGCACGGCCGATGGTCGGCGCAGGTGCGGTGACTTGTGATTTGGTGATGCGCAAAGACTTGGCCAGTTTATGAGCCAAATTTTGCGCCTTGCCACCCCATTCCAACACCACTTTTTTGTACAGGTGAATGGTCGATGGGTCTTTCATGTTCAAGTAGGTCATGGCCAGTTTGGTGCCAATGTTCGGCGTTTTTTTGCCCATTGTGCGCAACAAGTTACGCATGGCAACGGTCACGTCACCAAAGTCAATGTCCACCGGGCACGGTTTTTCGCAACGGTGACACACCGTGCAATGGTCGGCAACGTCTTCGAACTCTTCCCAATGTTTGATTGAAATACCACGTCGCGTTTGCTCTTCGTACAAGAACGCTTCGATCAGCAATGAAGTCGCGAGGATTTTATTGCGTGGCGAGTACAGCAAGTTCGCCACAGGCACGTGCGTTGAACACACGGGTTTGCATTTGCCACAACGCAAACAATCCTTTATCGATGCGGCAATCGCACCGATGTCGGATTGCTGCATGATCAAGGACTCCAC
>CALMCL010000244.1 GCA_937862905.1 uncultured Burkholderiaceae bacterium
TTTTTTTATGCGCCTTGTCACACAACATTCATGACCATGTCACAGCGCGGTCACATCCCACCCCTATGATGGCATTGTCTCAATCAGGGAGGATGCCATGTCAGAACACAGCCACATTCACAACGATACCGCCGCATGTCAACAGCGCACATTGTGGATTTCGGACGTGCATTTGGGCACCAAAGATTGCAGCGCCCAAGCCTTGCTCGAATTCCTCAAACACCACGATGCCGAAACCATTTATTTGGTGGGCGACATCATTGATGGCTGGCAACTTCGTAAACGTTGGTACTGGCCACAAACCCACAACGATGTGATTCAAAAATTGCTGCGCAAAGCGCGCAAAGGCACGCGCATCATTTACATCCCTGGCAACCACGATGAATTCATTCGCAGTTATTTGCGCCATTCACCCTTTTTGGGGGTTGGCGGCATAGAAATTGTCGATGAGGCCATTCACGTCACTGCCGATGGCAAACGCATTTGGGTGCTGCACGGTGATTTATTTGATGGCGTGGTGCAAAACATGAAATGGTTGGCACGCTTGGGCGATGAACTGTACATGCTTGCTCTAAAAGCCAACCGCTGGCTCAACAACTGGCGTGCGCGCATGGGTTTTGACTATTGGTCGCTGTCACAGTACTTAAAAAGCAAAGTCAAAAATGCCGTCAGTTACATCGATGATTTTGAACATGCGGTGGCCACCGAAGCTGAGCGCCGTGGTTGCGATGCGGTGCTGTGTGGACACATCCACCGTGCACAAATTCGCCAAATCGGTCACGTCACTTACTTGAACTCAGGCGATTGGGTGGAAAGTTTAACCGCGATCGCTGAAGATTTTAATGGCAAACTGTCCATCATCGAATGGGGTAAAACAGAGCAAACCGCCAAACGCAAGATGCATGATGCCCTCCGTCATGCAGAGCAAACATCTCGCACCACAATCCCCATGCCTGCCAGCACACACCATGAGCATGAGCGCATTGTGGATGTCTTGCCATACCCCAACCACTCCTAGGATGCCCATGAAAATCATGACCGTCACCGATGCATGGGCGCCTCAAGTCAACGGCGTCGTGCGCACCATCCAAGCCACCAATCAAGAGCTAATCGACATGGGGCACGAAGTGGTGATGCTCACGCCATTACAATTCAAAACGGTGGCTTGCCCCACCTATCCAGAGATTCGATTGTCCTTGTTCCCGAGTAAAAAAGTGGCACGCATCATCGATGCTGAGCGTCCCGATGCATTGCACATCGCCACCGAAGGCCCCTTGGGCATGGCTGCACGACGTCATGCGGTGCGCCACAACATCCCTTTCACCACCGCGTATCACACGCGTTTTCCTGAATATGTTCGTGCCCGATTCGCAGTACCGTTGTCATGGACCTACCGTTTTTTACGTTGGTTTCATGACCCCGCACAACACATGCTCGCTCCCACACAAGTGGTCATTGATGATTTGGGATCCTACGGTTTTAAAAATGTGCGCATGTGGTCACGCGGTGTCGACACGAACATCTTTTATCCCCGCATTGAACAGCGTTTGGGCACTGAAGAGCCGATCTTTCTTTATGTTGGGCGCGTCGCTATTGAAAAAAACATCGAGGCTTTTTTATCACTCGACTTACCTGGCAGCAAGTGGGTGGTGGGTGAAGGTCCCGCCTTGGCAGGTTTAAAAGCAAGCCATCCCAATGCGCATTACCTTGGCGTATTGAGCCAAGATGAACTGGCACAGGTGTACTCCTCCGCCGATGTTTTTGTGTTTCCAAGCCTGACCGACACTTTTGGTTTGGTTTTGCTCGAAGCCCTCGCTTGCGGCACACCAGTGGCGGCGTTTCCCGTCACAGGGCCCATTGATGTGTTAGGACAGTCCAAAGCGGGCATCATGCACAACGACCTGCGCACCGCTTGCCTTCAAGCCCTCAAAATCCCTCGTGATGTCGCACGCGCACATGCCGAGCAATTTTCATGGCGACAATGCAGTGAGGCATTTATCCAATGGCATCGCCCATCAGAACCCACTCACACTCAACACGCAACAACCACTCAAACAGCATGATGGCCTGATGATCGGCTCACAGAACTCGTTCCCACGCCTGCGACGAAATACGTATAAAAACTTTTAAACCCATGTGACAAACATGTAACAAGCAACTGAACGTTTACAAGCAACCATACGCATTCCTTCGCAGAGCGTGTCGACGAGACCATGAGCGATCACAGCCTCTTCGCTCAATTCGGCACAGACGTTCAATCAGCTCTGTTTGAATCTTGAATGGCCGCAGGCGTTTGATATTTCAACAGCACCACCCAATCTTTACGGTTCATGTCACAGCCCTTTTCATTCGACGGCGAACATTGCCCCTCCACATCCAACATGGGGTGTGCACCGTCAAGAGGCGATAGGGGTGCGCTCATGGGCAAAAGATGCTTATTCGATAAAAAACCACGCGACGTCAACGTCAATTGACGCATGGTCACAGCCTGCATCACATTGCCACCAATCGCATAGGCTTTTTGTCCATTCACACTGACCACGATGTCACAGTGCATTTTCAACGATGCGGCATCGTGTGCATGCTCTGACAACCAAGTAAAAAATCCCGTCACACCATACACACGCCGTGAATCACGCACATAACACAGCACATCACCTGCTTCAATGCGTGTGTTCAAAGGGTCTTTAGCACGATAAGCGTAGTCGGAATCGACTGATGTCAATGCAGGTTTGATGTAACGAATGTGCCCATCTTCAAAAGCAAACTCCGATGGTTTCATGCCCGCCTGCCTCATGACATATGCCATGAATGTACCAGACCACGGTGTATCCACAATGCGACTGCGAATGATCGCCTCAACGGTTGTCGCCCTTGAGTCCGAGCTTGAAGCATCAGGCAAATCCGTGATGCGGTATAAGCCCTCAATCCCAGCACCTTGCCGCCAGTAGCGCTCCACCCGCCGCCACGCTGCGGTACCATCGGTCAAAGCATCACTCTCCGCTTCCATCACACCCGTTTGGATTAAATGCCCTTCGCCATTGATGTATGGTTGATGCCACAGTGCATGCTCGTCACACGCCACTTTAGCAGCCCATGTGTTTTTCTGTGCGGGATTCAGAACATCTGGAAACTGGCACACCTGCATTGGCGCCGCCTCGACAGAACCCAGACCCATGGCACCATAGAAACCCAATAAGCACACCGAAAAACCAAGCTTTACAGGTGCTGGGATCAAAAAAAACTTAAAATATGTGGGCATGTGCCTCCCCATAAAAAAACGATGCCTCACACTGAGACATCGTTCCACATCAGATTACATGACATTGCATCACACCATTGCATCACACCATCAAGTCACATTCAAATGTAATGAGTGTGGGGATGAGTGCAATGAGTACCCACATCAGGTCACATTCGCCAGTGCCGCGGCTTTGGCCTCTTCATCTTGAGCATGAGGCACATCATTCATGGCACGGTACGTTTGCGCCAAACCATAATGCGCCCGTACACTCGGCTTAATGGCAATGCTGCTTTGAAAATTTGCTTTTGCACGTCCCCAAATTTGGGTTTTGAAGCACATCTGTCCCGCAGCACACAACAACTCGGCATCTTTCACGCCTTCTTTCTCGCGCTGTGCCTCCCATGCATCCAACATTTTCAATTGAGCCGTGCCACTGCTGTCATCCGCCGCATCGATGTACAAGGGCAGCAATGCGGGACGCCAACTGTTGCGCTGAGCCTCTTCAAGCACACGACGGGCTTCAGCCCTTTCACCGCGTTTAATTAGGGCATTGGCATATGCCTGCAAGGCCACATCATCGTCACGCACAGCATCGGGCATGTCTTTGTACAAACTGCGCAAGTAAGCCAACGATGCCCCCTCATCGGCCACCAAACCAACCACGGCTTGAGCGAACCATTTGTTTTTCACTTCAAGGGGCGCATCCCATTTTTTATCTTTGGCCAATTGCAAGACTTCGTGCCAATGCGCTGCCTGAGCATGGGCATTGATTTGTAAATCACGATAACGCAAACTGTGTTTGCGCACCATCGGGCTGGCACCATCCAACGCCGTCAATGCGGCACTGGCATCACCATTCTTCAAGGCCATTTCAGCCTGCTGCAAGCACTTTGCATCGGCAAAATCACTGTTGCCATCCAACTGGGCCAACCACGCATGAACTTCGCTGGGCTTACCCTGCGCATGGGCACTGGCGGTGCCAATTAAAGCGGCCAAACCCGCCGACTTGGGTAAACGCGAAGCAATTTTAGCCGCTTTATCCGCATGCGCCCAACGCCCTTCGTGCAAAGCAATGGTTGCGACTTGGATCGCGTCCAAGGCACGGTACTCTTTCTTTTTCTCCCGCGAATCACGCCAACGCGATGGCAGGCCGACGGTGGCACGATACACCCGCCACACAATTGAGAACAACACGGTCAACAACAGCAGGGCAATCGCAAACACATAAATCGACATCGTGATTTGATGTGAAGCCACCGTGAACTGAGCTGTACCTGGATAAAAGCGCGAACCAAAAGCAATCGCAGCAGCGCTCGCCAAAAAAAACACAAACCAGAACAGTTGTCGCATCATGCACCACCTTTCTGAGCCGCTGGTGCCGCGGGTGATGCAGGGGCAGAAGGCACTGTAGGGGTGATGGGCGACGGGGCGACAGGAGGGATGCTTTGTTGCGTCCGAGCGGCACTCACCAATTGAGCACGCGCTTGTTGCAAAGCCGTCGATACGGCGGCGAAATCTGGGGATGCTGGAAATGATTTATTGTCGATCAACGCTTGAATCGGTGATAAAGCCGCAGGGTCTGCCCATTGCGTCGCCAGCGCATGCGCCGCAGCGGCATTCGCCTGCGCGCTGACCCATTGCCCATTTTGAGCAGCCCATTGTGCTGACAACAAGCGCGCACTGATGCTTTGTTTAACCAAAGCCGCTGTGGCTGGATTGAGCATTTGTGCTTCTTGAGCACCATCTATTTTTTTAACCTCCACAACATTTTTCATGCTCGCCACAATGCGCTCCCACCACGATAAATTGGCATTGACTGTGGTGTTGCCATCGTTTTTCATCTTCACATCCATTTGATCAACCGTTGTGATGGCTTGCTGCAAAGCCGCCAAATAGGTGGCACTGGGCACTGCGGCCCATGCTTGCAATTGCGTTTCTGTTTGCGCCAAAGCACTCAATGCAGGGGCAAAAGCAGGGTCATTGGCCGTTTGCAACTGGGTTTTTAAATTTTTCAAGTCTTGTAAAGCCAACGTCGAGTCGGCATGCTGCATGAAAGACTGCTGCACATTGGACCATTGCCATTGGGCATCATACGCAGTCAACAACGCATTTGCAGATCCACCATTGATGGCGAGCACAATCGGTG
>CALMCL010000245.1 GCA_937862905.1 uncultured Burkholderiaceae bacterium
TCGATAGAAAATAGAAAAGCCTTGGTTGAACCGCTGTTTAACCAAGGCTTTTTTTGTGAAAAGGCGTTATGCAAAAAACTGTTTGAGCTTTTCTGTGGCGGCTTCTAGATCGGCCATTGGCATGGTTTGACTGAGGTAAGCACGCCGCGCGTTGGCTTCGGCCTTGACCACCCATTCATCTCGGTTGGTGCTGTCATGGTGCAGGTGGAACAAGGGGGTGTCCATCGACACCCATTTGATTCCCAAGCGTTGTGATCGAAAAAACAGTTCGTTGTCTTCACCGCCCCAGCCGATAAACGAAGTGTCTAAACCACCGATGCGAAGGAATGCGCTGCGGCGAAAAATAAATGCGCCGCCCATGCTGCCCTCATACAAAACCGAAGTGTCATCGGTCAGTGCCGCTTTATGGATGCCGTTGAAATGGTCGAAACTCGGATTTTGCAAGAAGCGTCGTTTGGTTGCACCCGTCACATTGATCGCGCCGTGATACGGGCAAATCACATCGTTATCGGGTGCGGTCATGATGTTGTAGATGCAGCTGCTCAAGACGTGAGGGTTGGGCACACAATCAATGTCGATGAAAAACAACGCTTCGCTTTGACTGATTTTTGCCCCCAGATTGTATAAGTACGCTTTTGGAAAGAGCCCATCATGGTAAGTAAACACGTGTCGAATGCGTGGGTTACTGAGCCGATGCCAGTCAAATTTGGGCACCACATCGGCTTCCATCAGCCAGATGGTGTAATCGCTGTGGGCGAGGTCAAAATAGCGCAGCACGGCGTACAGGTTCTCTTCGCGCTCACTGGTGTTGCCGCGGTATGACATGATGATGTCGACGTTGTGTAAAGAAATGGTGTTCATGATGGCGAAAGGGGGTTCATGCAAAGCCAGTGGGGGATGAGCGAGTGGGGATGAGCGCTTAGGCGACAAAAAATTGGCGCAGTTCTTCGGCCAAGGCCTGTAGCTGTTCCATGGGCATGTTTTCACTTTGGTTGCCCAATTCGACATTGGGCATGGCTTGCTCGCGCCAACCATCGCGGTTCACGCTGTCGTGGTTCATGTGAAACAGCGGTGTGCCAAGGGATGACCATTTCAAGCCCAAACGGGTGGCGCGGTGCAACAGCTCACTGTCTTCGCCGCCCCAACCTTTGAAGGCCATGTTTAAACCGCCCACGCGAACGAAATCTTTGCGGCGGAAAATAAAGATTCCACCTGCATTGCGCTCGTACAAAATGCTGGTGTCGGGCACCAACGCATCTTTCGTGATGCCGTTGAACATCTCATAGCGCGGCTCAGATAAAAACTGTTGTTTGAGTGCGCCCGTGACATTAATCATTTCCCAAAAAGGGCACAGCACATCGTGCGCTTGAAAATGAATCAGCTCACGCACACAGTCGCTCACGGCTTTGGGCTCGGCGATGCAATCCACATCGTTGAACACCAAAATATCACTTTGGCTCAACTTGGCGCCCGTGTTGTACAGCATGGCTTTTGGAAAAGGCCCCGCATTAGGGAAAAACACATGACGAACTTTGTCATCGGACAATCGCTTCCAGTCAAATTTAGGTGTGGCATCGGCCTCCATGACGAACAGGGTGTAGTCCGTATAGGTCAGGTCAAAATGGCGGAGCACTGCGTACAAATTGTCTTCGCGTTCAGGGGTGTTGCCGCGGTATGACATGATGATGCTGGCATTAAATAAAGAAAATTTTTCAGTCATTGGAAATCCTTTGTTCTTTGTGGGGGGGTGGTGATCGCGTTCAGTTCAGCGTCCAATCCAGCGTTCAATCCATGAAGCGTGGTTGTAGTAAAAATCCTCGATCTTCGTCATTCAGTGCCCGTTTGCGCAGCACGAGGTTTTGGCGATCCACCACGCGCGGGGTGCGTCGCCCAGCCACCCAGTCACCGCCATTGTCGGTTAACACCGCCACACCGTAAGCATTGTTGACACCGTATCCGGTTTCGATGATCTCAAAACGGTGGCTGTTGAATTCATAAAGCCAGAAATCATTGACGATGTGTTCCCATGTGGTGTCATTGAATGCACGACGATCATCGATGTGAGACCAAGCATCATACGATAAATCAAGCGGTACACTGATGTGCAGCGTGCCTCCCTCTTTGAGCAAATCCAAGCAGTTTTTTAAACTTTGCTTGAAATTTTTGACGCGTTGAAAGACATCTTTGGCGATGATTTTATCAAAATAAGCAGGTTCAAGCATGGTTTGGCCAAACCGCCATGAACTCAATGGTTGTCCAAAAGGCAATGGGGCGCTGATGTCGATCGGTAAGTCAGGCGCAAAATCGGCACAAGCATCCATGTTGCAGTAACTGTAATGCCATGCTTCGCCCGCACCCAGTTGCAATGTGGTGGGCAACGCGACGCTGTGGTCGATCAAGTTACCGATTTCGGGCGGCGTGAGCTTGGATTGAGCCAAGTAGCGTTCAATGGCGGGTTTTAGGGTGCGTGCAGCATTGCGTTGTGAGAACAGCTCAAAACCGTTGCGCTCCATGTCATGGCGGCGCGCATCGTCGTGCACCAAGTCCCAGCACAACTGCGGCAGTTGTTCCGTGTGGCCGCACAGAATGGCGGAGTGCATGTCATCATCGTTGTCTGTTTCTGTTTCTGTTTCTGGTGATGCTTCGACAACAACCGCTTTGTGATTGGCCAATGGGCAAGCGATATAGGCTGTTTCAATGGCCTTGGCCGCATCAAAACGATGCATGTTCAATATGATTTTGCTGCGGGCGATGAGCGCACTACATCCTTCATCGGTCAACCCCTTGGGTTGGGCGGCGACCTGAACATTCAAACCCTTTGCTCGCAGGGCATCAAGCGTGGCTTGGTGGCGTGGGCGCGTGATGCCGTAGAGCAGCACATCGATGTCTTGCTCTGCAACGCTTGACTCACGGTGCATGTCCGTCACATAAGACATCGGCACATGATGAATGTCACGCACCCCCGCATGCATGAGTGCATGCACATTGCTCAGATGGGCATCCCACACATGGGTGTGAATCATTTGCCGTATGTAGCGTTGGTTGAAACATGTGGCCTCATTGGCGACCTGTTCCCAGTTGTAAATGATGATGTCTGAGGCCTGTTGAGAGAGGCGGGTCCAACTGCTCAACGGGCTGGCGGGTGTGTGCGAGCCGAGCACAATGTTGATGGCATTTGGGTTGAGCTGTGCATGGGCGGACGTCACGTCGTAACCCAAGGTGCGGATGCCGTGGGTGAGGAACGAGATGCGTTCAAAAAAAGAGTCATCGCCGTTTGCGAAGGCGGTGATGTGGACGGGTGGGGCGATCATCATGGTGTTAATCCAAAAAACGTGCTTGAGGCAACATGTTCATTTCTTCCGCGGTCAGTACGCGTTTGCGCAGGGTGATGTTTTGCAAATCCATCATGCGCGGCGTGCGCAGGGCGATGCTCCAGTCGTTGTTGTGTTCGGCAATGAATGCACCGGCTTCGGCATTGTGGAAACTGACCGCCGTTTCAACCAGTTCAAACCGATGCGTTTGCCAACCATAGCACCACCATTTGTCGATGATGCGTATCCAAGTGTGTTCATTGAATGCACGCTTGTCGTCCATGTGTGTCCACGCACCACGTGACAAATCGAGGGGAATGCTGATTTTAAGCGTACCGCCGTCTTCAAGCAAGGTCAAGCAGTTCGTGAGTGTGAGCTCAAAGTCATCCACGCGCTGAAACACGTTGTCGGCCACGATGGTGGTGAAATAGTTGGCTTCGCATCGCACGTGCCCAAAACGCCACGAATGCAGTGTTTCACCCAAAGGCAAAGGTTTTGAAATGTCCAAAGGCAGGTCAGGCGCAAAATTGGCACGGGCGTCGATGTTACAGCACGTGAATTTCCAAAACATACCAGGGCTGATCAACAGCGTTTTGGGAACAGGGGTGTTGACGTTCGGTTGATTACCAATCCGCCGTGGCGTTTGATTGTGTTGCGCGAAATAACGTTCAATCGCGGGCTTGAGGATGTCTCGTGCTTGGCGCTTTGAAAAAATATCGAAGCCTTTTTGTTCCAAAGCATGGCGGCGATCATGGTCGTGCACCAAGTCCCAGCACAACTGTGGCAAGTCATCGACATGGCCATGTGCCACGGCATCGCGGATGTCGCTTTCAATCTCGGTCAGCTCCGACAGCTCTGACACCACTGCTTTTTGATTGGCCAACAAATAGCCAACGCGTGCGATTTCAAAGACTTTAATTTCATCCAGCAAATGGATGTTGAGCACCACTTTGGTGCGCGCAATGTACTGATCGCGTTGCTCACCTGTCATGCGGCCCGTGTCATTTGAAGTGACCACATGCAAGCCTTTGGCGCGAATCGCATCAATGATGGTTTGGCGGCGCCAATTGATTTCACCATAAAACAGCACATCAATGTCTTGGATGTCCACGACGGGCACACGGCGCATGTCATCGACATAGCCCATCGGCACATGATGGATGTCTTGCACGCCTGCCGCTTTGAGCTGTCGCACATTGCCTTCATTGTAATCCCACACGTGACTGTGCATCATTTGGCGTAAATACCCGGGGACGAAACGGCCGATGTCCGCAGATGCGGGTTCCCAGTTGTAAATGATGGATTGGCTGGTGGCTTGGCTGATGGTGTTCCACGTCAACAGTTGCGAGCAGAACAAAATATTCAAATCACCTTGAAATAGCATTCCTTGCTGGTAATGCACCTCATAGCCGAGCGCGCTCAGGCCTTGCCGACAGGTCAGGATGCAATCGGTGAAGGCATCGTGCGCCGTGATGGTGGTGAGGAAAATTTTTGGTCGTGTGTGCATGAATGTGTGTGGAAATCCTTTGGTTTTAATCTAAATTTTTAATCGTTTTAATCTAAAAAACGCACTTGAGGCAATTGTGCTGATTCTTCCACAGTCAGCGCGCGCTTGCGCAGAACGACCGTCATGCTGTCAATGGCGCGTGGTGAGCGCATGGCGGCTTCCCAATCGTGCCCATTGTCGTTCAGCACATGCATGCCATGTTCATTGTGCAGGCCAAAACCTGTTTCGGAGATTTCAAACCGGTGGGTGAGCCAACCATATTGCCACCAATCGTCGATGAGGCGACCCCATGTTTTTTCATTGAAGGCACGACGATCGTCGATGCCTGACCAGCTATCCAACGACATGTCCAGTGGCACAACGATCTCAACCGTACCACCATCGGCGAGCAAATCGAGGCAATTGGTCAAGGCTTGTTTGAGGTTGGATACGTGTTGGAAAACATGTTTTGCAATGATTTTCTCAAAGTGACCTCGTTTCAAAGCCGTGTGGCCAAACCGCCAAGAATGCAAGTCTTGATCAAACGGGATCGGTTGACTGATGTCGATGGGTAAATCAGGTGCGAATTGGGCGTTCGCATCGATGTTGCAATATGTGAAATTCCATGCGGTACCCGCACCAATGTGCAAGACTTTGGGCAGCTCAATGCTGTGAGACGCGGGATTGCCCAAACGAGGCGGTTGGCTGGCGAGTTGGGCCAAGTAGCGATCAATCGCAGGCTTCATCACGGCAGCCGCATTGCGTTGAGAGAACAACTCAAAGCCTTTGCGTTCGATCGCGTGCCGGCGCGCATCGTCGTTGACGAGCTCCCAGCACAGCTGTGGCAGTTGATCGATAGAGCCACCCAGCACCGAGGCACGAATGTCGTCATCAATGTCGGTCATCGGTGCGATTTCAGACACCACCGCTTTGCTGTTGGCGAGCAAATACGACACACGGGCGATTTCAAACACACGAGCGACATCAAAAAAATGCATGTTCAATACAACTTTCGAGCGCGCCAGCAATTCATCGCGCTCTTTGCCTGCCATCCAGCCGCGATCGGCTGTTGACACCACATTTAAACCCTTGGCGCGAATGGCATCCAGTGCCGCCACGCGACGTGGATTGGTCACGCCATAAAACAGCACATCAATGTCTTGCTCTTCGACGGTGGGTACGAGGCACATTTCGGGCACAAACGACATCGGCACATGATGAATGTCGTGAATGCCCGCATGTTTGAGTGCGGCAATGTTGTTCAAGTTGTAGTCCCACACATGCGCATGGGTCATTTGCCGGAAATAGCGTTGGGTGAACCAAGGCACATCAATTGCAACCTGCTCCCAGTTGTAAATGATGATGTGCTCGGCTTCTTGCGACAGCCGTTTCCAACTGTTGAGATGGCTCAGTTCCGAATATGAACCCAACACCACATTGATGCGGTCCGGATCGAGTCGATTGTCCGCATACGTCACGTCATAGCCAAGCGAATGGATGCCGTTGACGATGAACAACAGGCATTCATAAAAGCTGTAAATGCCATTGAAAGTGGCCGTGACGTGAAACTTGGGTGCGGTCATGGGCGATCAATCCTTGATGTGAAATGAATGGGCCTGCGCTGAGGCTCTGCAAAAGGTGACCCTGATCAGACGATGGCCTGAGCCATGATCGCGGTCAATAAAGCATCGTATTGCGCCGTGATGTCTGCATTGCCTGGCATGTAGCGGCTGAGGATTTGGCGTTGCTTGTGCAGATAAGCCTGCCAATCGGCATCATGCTCGTCAAAAACCTTCATCAAGGCTTGCGCGCCCAGCGTGGCGTCATTGCCTTGATAAAAATAGCCCAAGTCGGCGCATTGCTCGGCATTGTGCACCAGCGGATAACCTTGCCAACACACATCAAAATAGAAATAATTCAATGGGTTACCCCATTGATGCGAAATCACCACATCGGTCATCTCTGCGAGAAACAACGGGGTTTCGTAACGCCCCAGAAACACGGCTTTGTTGTTTTGAACAATGTCCAGTTGCAACATCAGGGCGACAAACTCTTTGCTGTTGTGCGCCAAGTGATCGGCATTGGTGACATGCATGATCTCAATATCATCTGGGCGCAGTCGGTAAGCCTCTTCAGCAATCAACACGGGATAGAAACAATATTTGACCACATCATAGTTGGGCTCCATGATGGACAAACGGCGACCTTTGGTTCCACGCGGGCGGTACTCGCCTTTGTGTTTGAACGACGCACTGCGGCTTTGCACAAACACGGGATCCCATACAAAAGGCACCACACTGGCCTCACAGCGGCGGAGGGTGGAGAAATAGGATTTGCTGATGTCGGCGACTTGCGGAATCATCCACACCGCATCATAGCGTTTATTGATGAACAGGTTGCTGCCCCACAACGGGCGACCAAACAGCACCGATTCCATCGCCAAGACGTACTCGACCGTGCAGCAGTACGAAATCAAACGCGTGCCGCGTAACTTGATGTATTCGGTCTGATCCGCGCTGATTTGCCCACCGAGTTCAATCAAAATGTCCAGTTCATCTTTGGCTTGCTCAAAACTTTTGGTGGGCCAACGGTTTAAATCCCAAGGCAAATCAGAAGTGATGGCCACGTCCGTTGTATTGACCAAACACACCGATTGCACACTGGGGCAATGTTTCAATGCCTCAGTCAAAAACACGGCATTTTGTTTGATGCCATTGTTCCACAAGGATTCATTGGCTTCACGCAAACCAATGGTCACGCCAATGCGCAGAGAGCGGGGGGCTACAGAAGACATGTGAACGGTTTCTTAATCAATGGCTTTGGCCTGATTGGCAATCAATTCTTCAGGCGTATAGGGGCGTTTTTTGAGTTTAACACGGATGCGTTCGACCACGCGGGGCATTGGGCGCACGGCATTGATGTCACCATTGTGCTGGGCTAAAATGCCCTTGCCATACTCAGAGTCGACAAAAAACTCGTGGTAAATCATGTCAAAGCGGTGTGTGCGCCAATTCAAATACCACGCTTCTTCGCAGTAGTAAAACCATGACAGCTCATTGAAAGCGCGCACATGCGTGGGGTCCATCCAAGCACCAAACGACAAATCATATGGCACTTCAATTTCAATGACACCACCATCAGACAACAAGTGCAAGCAGTTGGTCATGGCCGCAACGAGGTTGGGCACGTGTTCAAACACATGTTCGGACAATATATAGTCGAAGCAGCCATGCGACAGCTGAATCTCACCAAAACGCTCGGTCATGATCGGTGTGTCCAACGGCAATGGTGCGGCGATGTCCATGATCATGTCGACTTTGCGCGACTTGTTGATGTCGATGTTGAAAAAGTCTTCTTTAAACTTGGTGCCTGCACCGATTTGTAAATTGCGTGGGAAGCTCATGTTTTCTCCAAAAAACGGCGATTGCGTGTGATTGATCGGCTTGCGTGTGGTGTGGGCGGATGCCTTTAACCTCGACGTTGAGACTCCACATCATGGTGCGCCATATAAATGGAGCGGTAGGGCTCGCCCCAGCCCACATAATGGGTCAATAATGAGTCTGGACTTGACATGGGCGGTGAGGTGTTGATGGTCAAGCAATTGGTGATGTTGGTTTCATTGATGAGGTTCGACTCGTACAGTTCTTTGATGGTGTGATGTTGGTCACCTTGATCACTGTACACGGTTGATTTATCGTTCACTTCAAGCATGCGCTGCCAAATGCGTGCGACCAGCTCAATGTTTTCAGGGGTGTTTCTAAAGCCCATGATTCCAGCATTGATTGGCCATGCGCACAGGTCTTTGGCGAACAGGAGGTCACGCCCTTCAAGGATGCTTTCCAGTGCGATGGTTTGGTTGCGGAACATCACATCGGCATCCACCCAAATGATCCACTCGTGGTCACTGATGTGCTTTTTCAATAGCCAGCTTTTAACCCATGTGCCGTTGAGGGCGGGGTCAAGCTCACTGGGGATGCCGCGATACACATGATACGCATAACCGTGTCGATCGCAGTAGCGTTTGACGTTGTGCTCGGACACACGGGCGTATGTGTTGATGTGGTGCGTGTAGAGCGTGACTAAAGCAATTTTACTGTTTGGATTGAAGTGGCTGACCGCATCCTCAGAAATGGCGGGGTAATTCGGCGTTTCTAATAAAGGTTTGCCTTCAATGAAGTGACCATTGATTTGTTTGACCAGCAGGCGTTCCAAATTGGCATCATGAATGAGTTGATGCAAGGCATTGCGGGTGATGTGACCGTTGTCGTCAAATGAGGCGGGTGATCCTAAATAGACGACAAAAATTTTGCTTTGTGCCCATGTGGTGATGCGCCAGCTCAAGTTAAGGTGGACGTCACCAAATATGGTGTTGGAGCCCATGACGTTGAGTTTTTTTAGCAAAAGCTCTTCTTCGGCACCGTGTTCATCTTGCCCAGCCAATCGACCATGCAATGCCATGAGCATTTCAAACAGTGTTTGTCGAATGGCTGCCGTATTGCGCACAATGATCATGTTGTTGTACACGATTTCTGGCTTATTGACTTCAGTGGGGCCGCTGATGACCAAGCTGTCCATCCCTGTCATGAGCTGCTCAAGCACCAGTGGATACATGATGGCGCCGTGCGCATCCAACATCAGAACCAATTCATTCTCTTTGCTTGACTTGAGTTGGTCGAGTAAAACATTGTATTTGTAAGCGGTGCGCAGTTTTTCGTGTGATAGAAAGGCAGATTCCACCCATTCGTGGGTGTAACCCATGAGGCGACAATAGTGCTGATGGTTGCGCAGTACATCTTCGTCCATGCGCTCAAAAAAACTGATGACTTTGGTCATGTGATGTTCCAAAAATTAATGTGCGTATAAATTGAGTAGTTCTTGGGTGTAAATGGCGATGTTCTCAGGGTTGTTCACATCCAATGTGTACAGCATTTTCTTCGCATCGCGTTTGTAATCCTCGAGGCGCAAATCATGGGTTGCGTGCGCCTCCAACAGGGCTTTGCCGCCTGCCTGAGTGTCAAACTCAGGGTAGTAATAACCATAATCTTTGATGAAGGTCGAGTTGTGGATCAGCGGATAGCCGCCGTACAGCGCTTCATAATAGAGGTAGTTTTGACCATTTTCCCAATGGTGTGAGAAGATGCAGTCACCAAAGTGAGCCATGTATTCATACACGGCAAAGCGCCCTTCAAAACTGCACAAACCATGATTGACCATGTTCAAGCGGCGCGCCATGCCGATGAATTTGCCATTGTCTTTCATGTGTAAGGTGTTCAGTAAACGCACGTATTCTAAAAACTCTGGTTTTTCTCGATAAGCCTCTTCAATGCTCAACATGGGGATGTATGAGGTTTTAACCATGCACACATTGGGTTCGAAAGCACATATGCGCCAGCGTGACTTGCCCGGCTCATAGCCATAATGCTTGTCGGCGGGCAGTGTGGCGATGCCTTTTTCAAAGAACAAGGGCGTCCATAAATGCGGCATAAATTTCACCGGTGCACGGGTGGTCAAGCCGAAATAATCTTTGCAACTGACTTCATATTCGGGAATCGTCCATACGGCATCGTAGGGCTTGTCGTTGCACAATGCGGCTGGTGGTTTGTCAAACATGGCACGCTCAATATCAATCACATAATCGTTGCCGACGCGCATCCACGCATATTTGCCGCCTTTTTCCTTGAAGGCGCGCACCCAGTTGTCATCCAACATTGCGCTCATTTCGATGATCACATCAAGCAGCTCCATCGATTGATCCAGGCTGATGATGGGTAAGCCGAGGTCATCCAGCATCATGGCGTCATTCGGACGGATGCCTGCGGGATTGACCAAATAGGCTTGCTCAACTTCAGGTGACAAATTTAAAATTTGGACTAAAAAAGCGCAGTTTTGGAAAATACCATTTTCCCAAACCGATTGGAAGCCATCGCGCACATGAATGGTGACACCAACCCGGAGTTTACGTTGAGGTTTTTTTGAGGTTGAGCTCATGCACTCGCTCCTGTTAAATGTTTGACCCTGTGCATAAATGCTTTGACATTGTTTTTGTCTGTGGGCAACAATGTTTTTAAGAATGCATTGGAACGGCTGCGGTAGTCGTTCCAAAAAGCGGTATCTTGTTGCCATGCATTGACCAACTGCTCACCCCCAATGCGGGCATCAAATTCTGGATAGTAGAAGCCAAGGTTGTCCTTGTGCAGGAACGGTGAGTTGTGCACCAGTGGAAAGCCGCCATATAAGGCATCGTAATACAGGTAATTTTGTGCATTTTCCCATTGGTGCGACACCACCACGTCAATGTGATGATTGATCATGCCGTCTACAAACCCCATGCGAGGCTCGTAGCTGGCTTTGTTTTCACGGGTCAGGTCCAAGTTCAGGGCGAAGCGGTTGAAGGTTTGATGTTCTTTCATGTGGTATGAGTTCATGACCATCATCAATGCCAATGATTGCTTGTTCAGTCGATAAGCGGCCTCGCATGCCAACATGGCAATGACGCAGTTTTTTGCCACAGAAATGTTGGGTTCAAAAATAGCAGCACGCCATACCCGTGGGGTGTTGAGGTCTTCGTGTGGTTTGAAACCAAAGGCCTTGCCTTGATCGGCAAATGTTTTAATGCGTTTATCCAAAAACATGGGTGACCAAATGTGCGGCATGGCCAACACGGGCGCGCGGGTGATGGTGCGCAACATGGGGGCGCAGCTTTTCATGTATTGTGGCAAAGTCCACACCTCATCCCATGGGATGTCATTGAACATTTGCCCTGAGGGGCGATCAAAAATGGTGGCTTCGGCATTGCCACAGTAAGCATGACCCACCAAGAAGCTCACGAGTTTGACGCCCAGGGCATGCACGCGCTGCAACCACTCAACGGGCAATTGAGCACCCATCTCAATGACAACATCCAAATTGTGCGTGACATCCTGTGGGCGCACCAGTTGCGCGTCAATGTCGTCAAACTCCAAGCCTGTGGCAAGGATGTCCTGGTCGCCGCCATTGAGCAAATACACTTGACCCACATCTGGGCTTTGACGGAACAGTTGAACCAAAAAAGCCAAGTTCATGTTCAGCCCATTGCCCCAGATGCTCACATCTTTGACTGCAAAAATGGATATGCCAATATTAAGTTTTTTAGTCATTTTAGGTTACGCACAATTAAGGTGTCTATGGTTTATGTCTTTATGCAAGAATGCATCTGTATTTATAACAATTGAGTACATTATTTTAACATGAGGTTGACATTGTCAACGTAGTTCTCGACAAAAAAATCGAATTTGTCTCGGGGAAATTCAGTTTTTAGCAAAAAACACAGGAAAGGCGTTGCATTTTTGAGGGAATAAAAAAGACGTCGCTTGCGACGTCTTGCTGGCAATGGCGTTTATTTGAGCCGCGCTTTTGCCACGGCAGAACCCAAGTCGTATACAGACATCGCATACATATAACTTTTGTTATAGCGGGTGATCGCATAAAAATTGCGTGAGCCAAGCACGTATGACGTGGCTTTGTCGCCATTGGGCAAATCAATCAATGACAGCTTGATGTCTGAGCGGATGTTTTCGGGAGAGCTGACGCCAAAATCTTTGATTTGTCGATAGGTCAAGCTGGGTTCAATTGGTTTTGCAAGCAACTCTTTGATTTTGGGCTCATCGCTGTCAAATTTAACCGCATACACCACGTCTTGATTGGGCACCCAGCCGCCTTTTTGCTTGAGGAAATTGGCGACAGAGCCGATGGCGTCGGCGGTGCTGTTGCGCAAGTCTACTTTGCCATCACCATCAAAATCCACACCGTAGTCGCGCCATGAGTCGGGCATGAATTGTGGGATGCCAATTGCCCCCGCATAAGAGCCTGCCACTGAGCGCAAAGGCATTTTGTTCGTTTTGGTCAGAACAATGTATTCTTCAAGGAATTTTTTGTATTCATCGCTGCGACGTGGGTAGTCAAATGCAACCGTGGTCAGCACGTCAAATACATTGGTGTCGCCCATGTATTGACCATAAATGGTTTCAACGCCGATGATGCCGACCAAGATGTGCTCCGGAACGCCATATTGTTGAGCGGCACGAGCCAAGATGCTGGCGTTTTTGTTCCAGAAGTTCACACCTGCTTTGATGCGCACCGGTTCAATGTAACGCTTGCGATACGCTTCCCAGTTTTTCTTGAAGTTTGGATTGGGTTTGTCGCGCTCAAGTTGGTTCAGAACCGTGTCCATTTTTTCGGCATTGGCAAATGATTTGAGCAGTTCATCTTGAGAGTAGCCATACTTCTCGTTCATCATTTTGACAAAGGCCTTGACCTCGCTGCGAGCAGCGTAGTTATTGACGCCTTTCAATTCAGGTGCGGTCGCGGTGGTGGTGGCTTTGTTGCTGCCATTGCTGTTTTGAGCTGTGGCGCAACCTGAGAACGCTGTTGTCATCAGTAAAGCCAAAGCGGTTTTTTTTAAAGTCGAGTTCATGAAGTGGTTTCCGTCGTAGTATGACCAGCCCCATAGCCACGCTCAACGAAGCGCAAGTGATGTGGATACGGGTAAAAATCCTCGATGTGTCCCGCGCGGATGCGCTCTTGATGGCTTTGCCAGTATTTCCAATCGAGTAAGTCAGCATGATAACGCATAAAGACGGCTTTGATCTCTGGGTCGGTCAATAAAAATTTCTCGAACTCTTCTGGGAAAACATCGTATTTGTCCACGGAATACCACACCTCACCGAGCATGTCGTCATCGTCATAGCGGGATTTGGGGATGGGGCGGAATTTACAATCGGTGAGGTATTCAATTTCATCATAATCGTAGAACACCACGCGCCCGCCACGGGTCACACCGAAGTTCTTAAACAGCATGTCGCCAGGGAAAATATTGGCGGCCACCATGTCTTTGATGGCATTGCCATACTCAATGACTGCGTTCTCTTTGCGCTGCTGATCCTGGCGAACCGAGGCGTCGTGCAGGTACATGTTCAAAGGCATCATGCGGCGTTCAATGTACACGTGTTTAATGATGATGTTGTCGCCTTCGTAAGCCAGCTCTGTGGGGGCAAGTTTGGCAATTTCGTCGATCAAATCTTGGGTGAAGCGCGCACGTGGAAAGGCGACGTTGGAAAACTCCAGTGTGTCGGCCATGCGACCGACGCGGTCATGTCGTTTGACCAATTGGTATTTCTTTTCAACCAATTCTTTGTCCACTTCTTTGGGCGGTGAAATCACGTCCTTGATGAGTTTGAACACATAAGGGTAAGACGGTAAGGTGAATACCAACATGACCAAGCCCTTAATCCCTGGGGCGAGGATGAAATCATCGGTGGAGTGTTTTTGATGCTGCTTGAAGTCACGGTAAAACAAGGCTTTCCCATGTTTTTGCAGCCCAATCATGCTGTACAACTCTGCTTTTGGTTTTTGTGGCAAAACCGTTTGTAAAAATTGCACCAATGCGCTCGGGACTTCACAGTCGATCATAAAATAAGCGCGGTTAAATGAGAACAATGAACCCAAATGCCGGCCATCGAGCAATATGGTGTCGGCGCACAAACCGCCTTCGGCATCGTGCAAAATAGGAGTTGCAAAAGGGTATTCATAATGGCCGTTGATGATTTTGCCCAGTAAATACCCGCCTTTGTTGCGATAAAACAATGAGCGCACCGCTTGAATTTGCAAGTTGGGCTTGGCATCAAACATGTGTTCGGTGGCTTCGTTCAAGCGCTGGATGATTGCACCCACGTCACGCGCAAGATCGGTGAACGGGCGGCGCAAGCCCAAATCATTGAACATCGCCATCACCGCTGCCGGCCAGCCATCGCGGTTGGGGTAATAGCTGTTATACGTTGCGGATTCTGAGTCAATGTATTCAGTTGAAATGACGGGGCGAACAAACAGCATGTCATTGTTGAAATACTCACGATCCAGCACTTTGGTGGACACCGAGTTGAAAAAAGTTTCTGCACATTCGGGCTGATGGTGATCCATCAGCAGTTCCACATACTCTGTTTTAACCGATTGCCAAAAATCCTCTGCTTCTTGCGACACATCATGGGCTTGCTTGACCGAGAGGGCTGTTTCGCGCACCCGTTCATCGTAAAAAGCGATCCGCTCTGCGGACAGGCGTTGAATTTGAGGCCAATCGGCTTCTTCAAAAGCAATTTTGGCAGCACGAGCACATTCACGAAAGCGGGCGTAATGGCGATTAAAGCCATTGAGGATTTGTGAGGCGAGTGATTGTGCGTTTTGTTCTGGCATGGTGTTGACCCAGTTGGGGTGTGAAAAAAATGCGAAGTACGGCCAGCTTCGCTCGATGATGATGCGGCTCAAGTGATGCAATAATGATGCCGCTGAGGAAAAACAGACTCATTCGGTGTTTTTGACTCATTCGGATTTCTTTTTGATGCAAAGAATTAAAACATCACTCGCCTACGCGTGGCTTACGTTCGCGCCCTGAGAACACGCTGTCGTACAGCCAGTTGGGTAAAATGCGCAGCAGTTTGGCGACCACACCCATTTGCCATGGAATGACGGTGTATGATTTTTGTTTGTCAATCGTAGCCACCGCGCGTGAAGCAAAATCCGAGGCTTGCATCAAGAATGGCATCGTGTATGGGTTTTCGCGCGTCATTGGGGTGTCAATGTAACCCGGCAAAATGGTGGTGACTTTAACCCCTGTGCCATGCAGTTCAACGCGCAAACTTTCACAGTACTGCACCACCGCGGCTTTAGACGCGCAGTATGCCCCTGCGCCAGGCAAGCCTCGAATCGCAGCCACGCTGGCGATGCCCACCAATGTGCCTTTGCCTGCTGTTTTCATGGGCGAGATGAATGGGTGGAACGTGCTGGTGAGCGCGAACACATTGGTTTGAATCACGCGGCGAATTTGTTCTAAATCCTCATAATGCTCCGATAACGTGCCCACCGAAATCCCTGCCGCTGCAACGACCACATCAGGCACGCCGTGCTTGTCCATAAAGTCACGTGCTGCTGCATGCAAGGCGGCTTCGTCACACACATCCAGTGCATACACTTCGTGTGTACCCACCAAGCCTGCACGCACACGTTCGAGCGCATCGGCACGACGGCCAATCAGCGCCAATGTTGCACCATTTTGTGCAAATTGCTGTGCCATGGCCAAGCCCAAGCCACTGGATGCGCCTGTGATGAATACTTTTTGTCCCATGTTGTTGTGGTCCTTTGAGTGATGTGTTGGGCGATGAGGTCGAGCGGTCTCGCGTGATGTGTCACAAAATACAACAAAAAAGCGTGCATTGCACGCTTTTTTGTCAGGTGGAGTGAAGGCCGCTTAGAGAGGACTCACTTCTTCGCACCACGCTCTTGTTCAATCAGTTTGTTGACCACTTTTAAAGTGGTGGGTGTTTCACCTGTCATGGCTGTTCCTGCAACGTATTTGCCATCGACCACAAAGCTGGGCACACCATCTAAGCCGTATGCTTTGAACAGGCTGTTTGCTTTGGTGACTTCGGTGTTGACGCCAAATGAGTTGTAGGCGGTGTCCCATGTGGCTTTGTCAATGCCATTTTTAACCATGAACTCACTGATTAAATCTGGTTTTGCCAAGCCCAAGCCCTCTTCATGCAAGGCGTGGAATACTTTGCCATCCATCTCATCGTTTTTCTTTAAACTGGCGAGTGCGTAAAAAATCTTTTGGTGCTCGTCCATTGGTTTGCCCCAGAAAGCAGGGATGCGGATGAAGTTCACGTCGTTGCCAAGGGTTTTTTTCCATGCTTGAACCATGGGTTCAATGGCATTGCAATGCGGGCAGCCGTACCAAAAGAACTCGAGGACTTCGATTTTACCCGCGGTTTGCACGGGTTGCGGTGTGGTCACTTTTTTGTAGTTTTGACCTTCAGTCAATGTGACGCCATCGGTTTTGAAATCTGCTGCACTGTAAGTTGTGGGGGCGGCCGCGGGTGCGGTAGCGGCAGGCTGTGTGGCAGCGGGTGCTGTGGGTGCAGCGACGGGTTTTGTGTCTGTTTTACCGCATGCGGTGAGCACCAGAGCGGCGGCGATGGATGACAGCCAGATGGCTTTTTTAAAATGAATGATCATGCTGAGAATTCCAAGTTCGTAATGGGAAAAAAGGACAACGGGGTGATGATTGCCATCACAGGGGTTCACTGCTGTGTTTATTTCGGTGCGGGCAAGGCTTTTAACTCTTGCTGCACCAGTTCGTCTGCGCGAACTAAAACATTGGGTACGAAGTTGATGACATATTTGCCATTGATGACCATGGCGGGTACACCTGATAATTCAAAACGCTGAAATGCCGCTTGAGCACCATTGACTTGCTGGGTGACTTGCGCGCTGTTGAAAGCGCTGCGCCATTGGATGCGATTGATTTTTTGATCTGCGGCCCATTTTTCAATTTGAATGGGTGTGTTTAAGGGTTGGTGCCGCTCGTGAATGGCCTTAAAGACCGCTGGGTGTAAATCCAAACGGTTCAGTTTAGCCAATGTAAAGTACAGGCGTTGCTGTACTGTCATGCTGTCGTTCCAACTGGCGGGTAGGCGGATAAAAGCCACGTTGTCAGGCAATTGCTGAACCCAGTCTTCGAGCAAAGGTTCAAAGCGGGCGCAATGTGGGCAGCCGTACCAGAAGAATTCAACCGCTTCAACCTGTCCTGTGGATTGGACTCGTCCGGGTGTGGCCACTTGATCCACTTCTTGGCCATTGGCGAAGTAATCTGCGGCGTGTGAAGGTGCTTCAAAGCCAATCAGTGCAAGGGCTGCGAATGCTGCGAATAGGCGGTGTTTGAACAAAGTCATGTGGGTGTGGTGAACGTGATTGAAAAGGTAAAGGGTCGTGATGCCTGAGGTTAAGGGGCTGTT
>CALMCL010000246.1 GCA_937862905.1 uncultured Burkholderiaceae bacterium
AGCTTTTGTTTGACCTCGATGGACAAGCCTTTGACATCCATGTAATCCAAATCCATCGGGATGCGCGTGGTTTCATGGTTTGCATGCTTGTTGATTTCTTCTTTTTGTCGCTCAATATAGCCCGCATATTTAATGCTGATTTCCACTTGTTCGGCAAAAATGGTGTTGTCAATGGGGTCATCACTCAATGCTTCGCTTGGCGCAAAACGACCGTCATCTGCCTTGACCAGTCGGTCATAGGTGACTTCGGGCCGACGAAGCAAGTCGGATAGGTTGTATTCGCGTTCAATGGCTTTACCGAGCAGCGCAGTTGCTGACTCGTTTGAAAAAATGGTTGGATTGACCCATGTTGATTTCAAGCGCTCTTGTTCGCGGGAGATCGCCTCTATTTTCTTCTCGAAATAAGCCCATTGTGCATCGCCGACCAAGCCCAACTCACGGCCGATGGGCGTGAGTCGCGTGTCGGCATTGTCTTCGCGTAAACTGAGTCGGTATTCGGCGCGGCTGGTGAACATGCGGTAAGGTTCGGACACCCCTTTTGTGATCAGGTCGTCGACCAAAACACCAAGATAGGCGTCATGGCGCGTTGGACGCCATTCATCTTTGTTGTGCGCGCGGCGGCTGGCATTAACACCCGCCAGCAAACCTTGGGCTGCGGCCTCTTCGTAGCCTGTGGTGCCATTGATTTGACCTGCGAAATAAAGGTTTTCAATGGCCTTGGTTTCAAACGTGGCTTTCAATCCGCGGGGATCAAAGTAATCGTATTCAATGGCGTAACCTGGACGCAGTATGTGCGCATTTTCGAGTCCAACCATGGAGCGAACCAAGTCGATTTGCACGTCAAACGGCAGGCTGGTGGAAATGCCATTGGGATAAAACTCGTGCGTCGTCAAACCTTCAGGCTCAAGAAAGATTTGGTGCTGATCCTTATCTGCAAAACGATGGATTTTGTCTTCGATGGATGGGCAATAACGAGGGCCTATTCCTTCAATGACCCCCGTGTACATGGGTGAACGCGACAGTCCATTGCGGATGATGTCATGTGTTCGTGCGTTGGTGTGGGTGATCCAGCATGGCACTTGGCGAGGGTGTTGCTCGGCACGCCCCATGAATGAAAATACAGGGACAGGATCGAGATCGCCAGGTTGTTCTGTGATTCGACTGTAGTCAATGGTGCGTCCATCGATGCGAGGCGGCGTACCTGTTTTCAATCGACCTTGCCCCAGATTCAACTCTTTCAAGCGGTCGGACAGTCGCAGTGAGGCTGGATCACCCGCTCGTCCACCAATGGTGTTGTTCAGACCGACATGAATTTTACCGCCTAAAAAGGTGCCTGCAGTCAACACAACACATGTTGAATTAAACTGAATGCCCATTTCAGTGACTACACCGGTCACTTTGTCTGCCTCAACAATTAAATCATCCACCGCCTGTTGGAATAAATCCAGATTCTCTTGGTTTTCTAAGGTGTACCTTACGGCTTGTTTGTACAGCAAGCGATCCGCTTGGGCGCGGGTGGCTCGAACCGCTGGGCCTTTGCTGGAGTTGAGTATGCGAAACTGTATGCCACCTAAATCGGCTGCTTTTGCCATGACGCCACCGAGAGCATCGACTTCTTTGACCAGATGGCCTTTGCCGATGCCGCCGATGGATGGATTGCAGCTCATTTGTCCGAGTGTTTCGATGTTGTGTGTCAGCAATAACGTCTGACTGCCTGAGCGGGCAGCCGCCAGTGCGGCCTCTGTTCCTGCATGACCACCGCCAATGACGATCACGTCGTAATGTTTAGAGTAAATCATAATCTCATTCAAAACGCTTGTTGCGTTGTTGTCTTTTGATCAAAAGGCCTTCCTTTTAGAAGGAATGGCATTGATGTGTAAATGGTGAAGCTTGCTTTGGTTTGCATTTTAGCGAATATTTAAATTATACACGCTCTATCCAGTGTCCACTCAATTGACTGATTGTTTCACGTGAAACAATTGCGTATTTGCTGCATTTTGATGTTTCACGTGAAACATGTGGGTGAAATAAAAGCCTCTTTCGAGGCTTTTGTTAATTTAAAAAAAGTTTGACGGTGTCAAAAGTAAATTTTATGATTGTCGCTGATAAAATAAAAATGAACACTTTTCTGATGAATGGTGCGCCATATTTTCCTACAGCGTGTGTGCCGCATAAAGCACCCGCAATATTGCTGATTCCCATTAAAATGCCGGTGGCCCACAGTACATGATGCTGTAAGCCAAATAAACCAAGTGCGCCTACATTGGCGGCCAAGTTTAAAACTTTCGAGTGCGCCGTTGCTTTTAAAAAATCATGGCCAAATAGCTTAACAAATGCAAAAGCAAGAATTGATCCTGTCCCTGGGCCAAAAAAACCATCATATAAGCCTATGCTTACCCCAAGGGCTAAGCCGCGTTTTTTTTCTTGCTTTTCTGAAAGCTTTAAATCAATCGGATGCTGGCCCAGGTTTTTTTT
>CALMCL010000247.1 GCA_937862905.1 uncultured Burkholderiaceae bacterium
CGCCACTTCAATTTTATACTGGAATACTGTTTCAGTTGTATTGTAATCGTTTAAACCAAAAAAATCATTCAACCCCATATTCATAGCCCAACCAATGTGGCCACCACCGCCCCCAAAGCCAACACCCATGTTAATGGGATTTCGATGGTGGGTTTGCTTTGTGAATGTTTGTTTTTCAGCAATCTTTCCGAGGCGCATGCTGGCTTGAGGGGAAATGCCATTGGTGCTTGCACAAGCAGTCAAAATCAAGGTGATTGCTAGAAGAGAGAGTTTTTTCATGTAGACTCCTTGGTTATTGGATGCGGCGAACAATTGATGTGCGGGGTTGCCAATATGGGTTATTTAAATGTTCAACTCGTACAACGCCATTGCTTGAGGGTGAATGCACAAAATAGCCATCACCCAAATAAATGCCCACATGTGAGTTTGGTTGACTTGAGGTATTAAAAAAGATTAAATCACCCGCAGCCATGCGGCTCATGCTCAATTCATCGCCAAATTTACTTTGTTGATCCGTTGAGCGAGGGATGTTCAAACTTAAGCTTTGCTTCGCGCTCCATTGAACCAAACCTGAACAATCAAATCCCTCATTGGGCGATGAGCCGCCGTAGCGATAAGGCGTCCCAAGGTATTTCATGGCGTAAACCGCCAATGCACGGTTGGGGCCAGCGCCAATGGTCACGTTTAAAGGCGGTTTGTTGTAACCACTGCGACCGTGCTTGCCACTGGTACTGCTGCATGCAATCAAGCCCATTGCCATCACACACAGGAATAAACGAGACAGCAGATTGTGTTGATGAACCAAAGTCATCTTTTCTCCTGATTTTATTAAATGCATGTGAGGTGGTGCACGGTATGAAAAACAAGGGGGGTATAGCTTCAATACAGTAACTTCAATAAAACAATGATCATCAACAAGGCAATAATCATAAATTTTGATTGTTTTTTTAAATCAAACAATTAAAGATTAAACTTAATGTGAAATTTAAGTTTTATTGGATATTTAAAGTGGCGAGAACAGGGGTGTGATCGGATGG
>CALMCL010000248.1 GCA_937862905.1 uncultured Burkholderiaceae bacterium
CAAAAATTGAATTTTGTTTATAATTTACAACTTAATAATTATTCTTAAATTGATATTCTTTTATAAATATCCACATTGAATCCACATGATTTACAGTTATTTTCACTGGGTTGCGACTTTTTAAAACAAAGTTGGCAACATCAAAAACTGCTGACAAAACACAGCATGCTGTCAGCAGTGCCCGAAACTCAGTATAGAGAACTTAAAAAAAGGAATCATATGACAATGCAATCAGGAAACAATTTTTATGGCGGTTCAGGGCATGAGCGCATCACAGCAAATGCAGCCAACAACATCATTGTGGGTGGGCAAGGCAATGACACCATTTATGCCTTAGCGGGCAACGATGAAGTCAATGGCAACGATGGCAACGACATCATCTATGGTGGCTCAGGTGCAGACTCACTTAAAGGAGATGCTGGGCATGACATCTTGTATGGCGGTGATGGCAACGATGTGCTCGAAGGGGGCTCGGGTCAAGATACTTTATACGGCAACTCGGGCAATGACATGCTGCGCGGCGGCGATGGCAATGACCTCATCAACAGTGGCGAAGGCACAGACGTTCTTTCTGGGGGGGGCGGAGATGACACGTTGGTGGGTGGCAGCGGCGACAACAGTTTCAATGGTGCTGAAGGTAATGACAGCATGTTGGGTTCGAGCGGCAACGACAGTTTCGATGGGGGTGCTGGCGACGATCACATCGATTCTGGCGCGGGCAAAGACATCATTTTCGGCGGTCTTGGCAACGACACCATCCTTGCAGGCGATGGTGATGATGTGGCCCATGGGGGTTATGGCAACGACAACATGGTGGGCGGCGCAGGCAATGACTCATTGAAAGCAGACGATGGCCACGATCTGCTTATGGGCAATGACGGCAACGACTCCCTTGAGGCTGGATTGGGTAATGACACGATTTACGGTGGCACGGGCAATGACACGATGCGTGGCAGCACAGGTGACGACCTTGAGTACGGCGGTGCGGGCGATGACACACTGTGTGGCGGTGCAGGCGATGACACACTGTATGGCGAGGCTGGAAACAATTTCTTCAATGCCTTTGATGGTGATGACAGCATGATCGGTGCAGATGGCAATGACACATTTGAATCAGGCGCAGGCAATGACTTTGTCTTTGCAGGGGGTGGCAATGATTCCATCGTCGGTCTAACAGGCAATGACACGATGGACGGCGGTATGGGTCAAGACACCTACAGTTTTTATGGTGATTTCGGTCAAGACACCATATCACTCAACAGCACTTCAGATGTCGATGTCGCCACATTCACTTCCAGCGCAGACCACCTGTGGCTGTCACATGTCGGTGATGATTTGGTGTTGAGCAGCATCGGCACCGACAACCAAGTGACCTTTTCGAATTGGTTCAGCTTAGGCGAACAACATGTGCGCATCACCGACACCAATGGCAGCACATTAAGTTTCGATGCGGTTGATCAATTGGTCACGGCGATGGCTGGCTTTACTGCACCCTCCGCAGGCGTGACCAGCTTACCCAGCAGCTATTCATCGTTGAATCCCATCATCGCCAGCAGTTGGGTGGCATCGAGCAACTGATGGCTCACTCATGTGCCCGTCATCTTTTCATCTTTGAATGCCACGGCACATTTGAATACCACTGCACGCATTCAACGCTGAAATAGCACATCCTGATGTGGCTGCGGCTTGAATTGTAAATTTTGTCAGGGTTAACCTGGCAAAATTTACAATCACATCGACACATCAACGCATCAACGCATTGAGTCAAGATCAATTCTAAAATGGCGCATGTGTGCTCAAGCACTCAGGCAGATGGGCTGTCCCCACATGTCTAAATGGACTCCAATTAAAGCCTGTGAAAGCCGACAATTGTGAAAGCCCGAGACCCATTCCTTTTAACCGTGACGGTCAGCGCCCTTCAAGCTGAATCAATAAGGATACGATCCATCAACATCCACTCACCGGATCAAGCTCACCTCCTCTAAAGTATTCACCACTTGCCAGCGGTTGATTCCTTGCTCGCGCAACCACACCTCCACTTTGTCTAAACTTGCCCATTCGCGCCCGCTGTTGCGCGCGTTGTGCACACGCGTGGCCACGCCATCAACAAAGAGCGCCACGGCCCACACATGGGGGTGTTTATCTGGATCACCAAATCCGCCGCCTTGCTGTTCACGGACAATTCTGAACACGACGGCCGTGTCTTGGATGCGCCACTGTTGGAATAAAGCTGCAATTTCTGTGGATTTGATGCTCAAATTGAGGTCATACCCGAAAACATCATGCATCATGGTGTTGACTTTCTATGAATATTAAACTACATTATGAATCATGGTGTTTGGTTATTATAATCGAAAAATAACCCCACCCCATTTATTTTAATCGCCATTATTTATCTTAAAAAGGAATTAAACATGCAACCGACACTTTTTCGCAGCATCGATTTAAGCACCTCAGACAGCGCGTGGACAACATTATTTCAAGCCTTTTGGCCGGCCTACCGTTCGTGGTTTGTTGGTAAGAAAGGGGCATTGGTCAACCACAAAGAATTGGCATGGGCAGAACAACAACTTGAGCAGCACATGCCCGAGCTCATGCCCATCTACCGCAAACTGGTTCGACTGACCGGAAACGATCCTGTCGCCGCACAATTTTTGACCATGTACCGCCCGCCTGCATATTTGATCAATTGTTCACAAGCTGTGTTGCAGGTTGAGGAACCGATGTTGATCCGTAACTACGACTTGAGCCCGGAATTGTCAGAGAACACCATCACGCACAGCAACTGGCTTGGGCGTAAAGTCATCGCCACCAACGAGTGCTTGTGGGGTGCTGATGATGGAATGAATGATGCAGGTTTGGCACTGTCTTTGACCTTTGGCGGCAACCAACAGGTTGGCGATGGCTTTGGCATCCCATTGATCATGCGTTACATTCTTGAAACATGCACAACGGTTCAACAAGCCATTGCCGTATTCAAACGCATCCCATCACACATGGCGTATAACGTGACCATCGTCGATGCGCAAGGTGATTTCGCAACCCTCATGGTTGGGCTTGAGGGCAACATTCATGTGACCCGTGAGCGTGCCATCACCAACCACCAACAACAGGTGGTGTGGCCACAACAAGCACAATTTTCAAAAACCATTGAACGCAAACAAATTTTGGATGATTTTTTACAACGCCCCACATGCACGCCCGAAACCCTGATTGCAGCGTTTTTACAAGCCCCTTTGCGCAGCACACAATACGACCAAAGCTTTGGCACGGTCTACACCGCAGTTTATCAGCCTCAATCTGGTCGCATGCGTTATGTTTGGCCAGATCGTGAATGGTCTCACAGCTTCGATGATTTTAAAGACGGTGACCTGTCGGTTCAGCTGCTCTCAACACCCATGACGGCATACACTTCAAACGCCACAGATGCCCATACACACATGACGGGGGTGATGCGTGACATATTACAAAGCATGTTGCATCACATCAACCCTGCGTTGCTGCCCAACCCTCAGGCCTCCATTCAGCTCAATGAAGCGTTACAATCGCCAAACTATGAATGGATTCAATTTGCCAATGATTTTGCACGCATTTGGACGACAACACATGTGCAACCCAACTCAGTGAATGAGTCCCCCATGCACCCCACACAGCAGATTGATGTTAAAGCTGTTGAAGCCCTCCAAACACGCCACCCCAAACCCAAGCGAGTGGCCATTGCATTTCATTGATGGAGTCCATCGCAAAAAAAAACCAAGCAGATTGCTTGGTTTTTTGCGATACACCTGAATAACAGCAGTTGTAACCATGGTCACAACCACAATCACAAAGATCACAGCGATTGTTTGAGTTGCTCCAAAATGCCAGGGTTTTCCAACGTTGAAATGTCAGATGTAATTTCTTCGCCTTTGGCCAAAGAACGCAACAAACGACGCATGATTTTACCTGACCGTGTTTTTGGTAAGTTATCACCAAAGCGAATCTCTTTCGGACGCGCAATCGGCCCCACTTCTTTACGCACCCAATCACGGATTTCATTGGCAATTTGCTTCGCCTCTTCTCCCACAGGTGTTTCACGTTTCAAAACGATGAACACGCAAATCGCTTCGCCCGTCACGCTGTCTGGCTTGCCCACCACGGCGGCTTCAGCCACCAATGGATGAGACACACATGCCGATTCAATTTCCATGGTGCCGAGGCGGTGACCAGAGACATTGAGGACGTCATCAATGCGACCCATGATTTGGAAATACGATGTGTCCACGTGACGCACGGCACCATCACCTGCCAGGTAGTATTTGCCGCCCAATTCTTCAGGGAAATAGCCTGATTTGTAACGCTCTGGATTGTTCCAAACCGTGCGAATCATAGAAGGCCAAGGGCGCTTGATGACCAACAACCCGCCTTGACCATTCTCAACATCGTGTCCAGCCTCATCGACAATCGCCGCTTGAATCCCAGGCAGAGGCAGTGTGCATGAACCAGGGGTCAACGCAATCGCGGCAGGCATTGGCGCGATCATGTTGCCGCCCGTTTCAGTTTGCCAGAAAGTATCCAAAATCGGGCAACGTGAACCGCCCACATTTTTGTAATACCACATCCATGCCTCTGGATTGATCGGCTCACCCACTGAACCCAAAATACGTAAAGTCGACAAATTATAATTTTTCGGATGAACTTTATCATCCATTTCAGAAGCTTTGATCAATGAACGAATCGCTGTCGGTGCTGTGTGGAAAATCGTACAACCGTGGTCATCAATCATTTTCCAAAAGCGACCTGAATCAGGGTAAGTTGGAATGCCTTCAAACACGATTTGCGTTGCACCCGCAGACAACGGCCCGTAAGTGATGTAAGTGTGACCCGTGATCCAGCCGATGTCGGCCGTACACCAAAACACATCATTTGGACGCAGATCAAATGTCCATTTCATGGTTTGCGTCGCCCACATCAAGTAACCACCCGTGGAGTGCTGCACGCCTTTTGGAGAACCTGTAGAACCCGATGTGTACAGCACAAACAAAGGATGCTCTGCTTCAACCCAAGTCGGTTCACATTTGGCCAATTGTTTCGCGACCAAAGGTTCCAACCACACGTCACGACCTTCTTCCATCTTCTCATAACCACCTGTGCGGCGATTGACCAATACATGCTCAACCGCTTCGCAGCCACCCATCGACAACGCTTCGTCAACAGTTGATTTCAAAGGTAAGTTTTTACCACCACGTGTTTGTTCATCGGCTGTGATCACCAGTTTTGCACCAATGTCAACGATGCGATCATTCAATGCTTTTGATGAAAAGCCACCAAACACCACACTGTGAATCACACCCAAACGTGCGCAAGCTTGCATCATGCAAATGCCTTCAATGCTCATCGGCATGTAAATGATCGCGCGATCACCTTTCACCATGCCCAAACTTTTCAGGGCATTGGCTGTTTTTGAAACGCGACGCAACAAATCGTTGTACGTCAAAATCGTCACCACACCCGCATCTGACTCAAAACGAATCGCCACTTTATTGCCATTGCCTGCTTTCACATGGCGATCCAAGCAATTGTAAGATGCGTTCAGCTTGCCATCCGCAAACCACTTGTAAAAAGGGGCTTCGGACTCATCCAAAGTTTGCGTAAAGGGCTGATACCAATCTAAATTTTCACGCGCCAAACGCGCCCAAAAACCTTCATAATCGCGATTTGCTTCAGCACACAACTCTTCATAAGCATCATGGTTGGGAACCGCTGCTGTTGAGCACCAGTTGGCAAAAGGAGGAAATAAACGGTTTTCCTGCAACACCGATTGAATATTGGAAGAGGGTTCGTGCATGACATGTCTCCTTGTCGTTATGGTTTATTAATACGTCACATCGTATCGAGTAGGTCTTACGATAGTCTGACAAACAACAGCAGCATGAAAACGAAGCGAAAATCCATTTTTCTAATCGTCCAAGGGGTCTATGAAACATGGATAAAGTGTAATTCAAAAAAACAATGGATTCACAACACTTTGATTTTTATTTACATTTATCAGCATCTGACTGGAGCCACCTTAAGACAACAGCCAGGAAAAAAATCAAATGCCCCAGTGTGCTAAAATTTAAATCCATTCATTCAATCAATAAAAACACAAAAAAGACATCCACATGCACACCTTACAACCCATCATTGATTTCATCATTGAAATAGACAAGCTCAAAGGCGTCACACGAAAAACCAAGCCGCTCACCCTTGATCGTTACGAAAACTCGGCTGAACACAGTTGGCAAATCGCCCTGCTCGCCACCACCCTCGCGCCCTACGCCGCAGAACCCATTGACCTCAACCGTGTCATTCGCATGTTGCTCGTCCACGACATCGGTGAAATCGATACGGGCGACACCATCGTTTACGCCGATGCCAACTGGGATGCACTCAAAGCCGAGGAGTTTACTGCTGTTCAACGTATTTTTGGTATTTTACCCGAGGCTCAAAGCACCGCTTTTTTGGCCTTGTGGCAAGAATTTGAACTCAATGACACCGCTGAAGCCCGCTTTGCCAATGCCGCTGACCGCGCCATGCCCGCCCTGCTCAACCTTGCCAACCAAGGTCAAAGTTGGCGTGAAAACGGTATCACCCATGAACGCGTCGTTCAACGACTGGAAGCCCCCATCAAAGACGGCTGCCCCGCACTGTGGGATCACATGGAAAGAGAACTGAACGAGGCACAGAAAAATGGCTGGTTTGGCGCATGATTTCTCATAAAAAAACACCGATTGATTCACTCAACGGTGTTTTTTATCACCCAACGCAGCCTTGTATTTTCAATACAAATTCAAACGTGGATTCAAACGCACAGCAGTTTTGTAATCTTCGCGCGCACCTGCGAAATCACGCATCTCGAATTTCACTTTACCACGGTTAAAATAAGACTTACCGTCGTTCGGACGCAGGGCAATCGCCTTTGAAAAATCGTCCAAAGCCCCCGTGAAATCGTGCTTCAAATGTTTTGCATTGGCGCGGTTATTATAAGCCCCTGCATCCAATGGTTTCATGCTCAACACCTTGGTGAAATCTTCAATTGCCCCGTCATATTCTTTCAACTCAACCCGCGTATTACCACGGTTAAAGTAAGCCGTACTGGCATTTGGATCCACAGCAATGGCCATCGTGTAATCGTCAACAGCACCTTTAAAATCATTTAACTTGGCCTTTGCCGTGGCACGGTTATTCAATGCCCCGATATTATTCGGTTGCAACCTCAACACCACCGTGTAATCCTCAAGCATGCCCTGGTAATCCTGCACTTCCAAGCGCATTCGTCCACGCCGAAAATACGCATCAACATAGTTTGGAACCAGTGCAATCGCTTGTGAAAAATCCGCAATTGCCCCATTAAAATTATTCTCTTTCGCCTTTGCATTTCCTTGCGTAAAAGCATTCATCGCCTGCACCACATGCGCAGGCGGATTCGCGATTACAACGGCATTTGCAGCAAGAGAAACCACAGGTTCCATCCCCTTAATCGCACCCGATTGAGCACATGCCACCTGAGCAGACCACAACGCTGCCACACACAAAACCGCACGAACATAAAAACCCATTCACACCTCCAAACCTAACAATCACGATCCATGCCCAGACAGCGGCCGTCGCAGTCGCTTTTCATTTACAGGGCACCGTTTTTCAAGCCAAATTGCCTCTCAAAAAATGACAGCAACTTGAGCCATGCTTTAAACCATTCAAGTCGATCAACACACATCTGAGATGAACTACCGCTCACCACGCTTCACTTCACGCAACATGAACCCATATAAACCCTCCACTTTCTCTCGCGCCCACGGTGTCTTGCGCAGGAGCTTCAAACTCGACTTAATGCTCGGCTCATGGGCAAAGCACTTGAGTTGAATTCGCGCATTCAACCCATCCCAACCATAATAAGCGACCAATTCCGTCAATATAAATTCAAGTGTGAGCCCATGCAATGGATTGTGTGGCTGAGTCGGTGTGGTCACTGGCAGTTCCAATTTAATATGAATGTGATGATGGGTATGGGTGAATAAGCATGCATTCTAAACGCGCAACCAGTAAGTCAATAGACATCGGACCTAAAATGCTGCGGGTACAGTGAATGCCGTTGATGATGCCCTTCGGGTTCTCATTTTACCCTTGCTTGCGCATGGGCTTCATTTCTTTTTGGTCAAAAGCATTTGATTGTGTGTTTCTGTGTGTTTCAGAATAGGTGCTGAAGGCATATAAAGCCTCATCGGACAAGTGAATCCCCGTCCTGTACAACACACCCATTCATTTATAACAACCCATCAACATCACCTCTCAGCCTATGATTCATATTCAACATCCATCATTCATCGCACAACGGTCAACGCGGTATGTGCGGCGATGAAAAGGTACTTGTGAACGGTGATGGGCATGATCTATTTTGATGTTACTCGTGCTTCTTTTGACTTTTTAAGCACCACCAATTTCAATACAGCATGCTTCTACAATAAACAATAAATCTGAAAAATGATTGACAAAAACAGTCGCCTTTAAGATAATGATCGCACGAAGGGAGTAGCCTCCTATCCAACTGTCGTCATTACGGTGCTTTCGCACTCGGCATTGGAGCGTCTTTATGCGATTGGCCGATAGGTCATCGCTCGAATCACGCAGGCAAGACTTCGGACTTGAAACCAAGGCCGATGTTGTGCAGCGTGATTTTTTGTTCCATCAACGGCCTTGGGTTTATTAATAAAACTCAATTAGGACGTTGATATGAAAACATCTATCTCTACATGGTCTCGCTGGGCATGCGCTGCAAGCCTCAGTTTATCTTCTTTGGCTGCTTTTGCTCAAGAAACACCAACCCATACTCAAAAACAGGTTAATTTGCCTCAAGTCACGGCCGAGGTCTGCTACACCACATCGGTTGCAGATGTTCGTCAACTGTTCACACGCTGGAATGATTCTCTTTTAACTCTTGATCCCGCCAAGGTCACTGCAAATTACAGCGATGATGCGGTGTTGTTGCCCACTGTTTCAAACAAACCACGCACCACACCTGCTGAAATTCAAGATTATTTTGTTCATTTCCTAGAAAAAAAACCTCAAGGGGAAATCAATAAAAGTCATGTCAAAATAGGTTGCAATAAAGCATATGACGTCGGCGTGTACACCTTTGCCTTAACGGGTAAAGACGGCGTGGTACAGCATGTTCGGGCGCGTTATTCTTTTGTGTATGAATATAAAAATGGTCAATGGCTCATCAGTCATCACCATTCTTCCGCCATGCCTGAAGCGATTGAAACCAAAATTGCAACTCAACATTAAGTAGCGTCTGCGTTGGACCCATGGTGTCCAACCACGACATGATTTGACATAGGGGAATTGGTTTGCCATTTCCTCATGTTGACAAAGGATTAAAATGAATTTGATGACAATAGCGACCCCTTGGATGTGGGGTGGTTTTATGCTGTTTGTGCTGTTGGCTCTGGCCATTGATTTGTTCGCTTTGGGGGGTAAAAACAGTCAAAAAGTGACGACCAAGCAAGCCGTCTCATGGTCGTTGACTTGGTTTGCTTTGGCATTTTTATTTGCGGGTTTGTTGTGGTGGCATTTAAACAGGACTGTTGGTGTTGAGCTGGCGAATGAGCAAGCGACTGCTTTTTTAACGGGTTATTTGATTGAGAAGGCATTGTCGATTGACAATATCTTTGTATTTTTGATGGTCTTTGGTTATTTTTCTGTCCCTGTGGAATACCAGCGGCGCGTGCTGTTATACGGCGTCTTGGGGGCGATTGTGATGCGTGCGGTGATGATTTTTGCCGGATCGGTATTGATCAGCCAATTTCATTGGGTGCTTTATATTTTTGGTGCATTTTTATTGATCACAGGGGTGAAAATGTTGTTTTTTGCAGATCATGAAGCTGATTTGGATAAAAACTTTTTGCTCAAATGGTTGCGCAGTCATTTGCGCGTCACCGATGATTTTCATGGTGAAAAATTTTCAATCATGAAAAATGGTGTGCGCTGGTTTACGCCATTGGCTCTGGTGGTTGTGATGATTGAAGTGACGGACTTGATTTTTGCTGTGGACAGTATTCCTGCGATTTTCGCCATCACCACAGATCCATTCATTGTGTTCACCTCGAATATCTTTGCGATTATGGGTTTAAGGGCTTTGTACTTTTTGTTGGCTGATATGAATGAGCGTTTTCATTTGCTCAAGTATGGCTTGGCATTCGTTTTGATTTTTGTCGGCATTAAAATGCTTATGATGGACTTTTATAAAATCCCAACAAGCTGGTCTTTGGGTGCCGTCGGCCTGATTCTGGGCTCATCAGTTGCTTTAAGCTTAATGAGCAGCCGACAAAAGCATTGAGTTGTTAAGTAAAGTGGTAAGGCGGGTTACGCAAAGCGTAAACCGCCCAATGATGGCAACACATGGTCACATGCTGAGATGCGGTTACAGGTCTGTCGCTGTCGTTCTGTTGAAAGAATGACAGACTCTGAATTGTTGGTTTGTTAACTTTCGCTGTATGCTGAGATTTGAGTAGAAATGATCATTGTTGTGACTGATGATAAATTCCCACTTCAAATGGTTGAACCCCTTCATTGCGCCTAAGGGGTTCCAACACATCAAATCAACCCACCCACTCCCGTGCGTTCTGAAACAGCTGCAACCACGGTGACACATCCCATTCGCTTGGCTTGTACGAAAACAGTTCAGCACGATAAACGCGTTCGGGATGCGGCATCATGATGAGAACACGGCCATCGGCTGAGGTGAAGCCATTCAAGCCGAGTGGTGCGCCATTCGGGTTCATGGGGTAGTGCTCAGTGGCGTTGTGAGCGGCATCGACATAACGCAGGCTGGTTTTACTTGTGGTCTGCATTTGCGTGAGGTCATCGGCATTGGCGTAACTAGCGCGGCCTTCACCGTGGCTGATGACGATCGGAAGGACGCTACCGGTCATGCCTTTGAGCAAAATCGAAGGTGATTCGGTGATTTCGACTTGTACGAGACGGGCTTCGTATTGCTCTGAACGGTTGCGCACGAATTTCGGCCAGTGGTCTGCGCCAGGGATGATGTCTTTGAGGTTGCTCATCATTTGACAGCCGTTGCACACGCCGAGGCTGAAAGTATCTGGTCGGGCGAAAAATTGGGCGAATTGATCGCGCACATTGTCATTGAACAAAATTGTTTTTGCCCAACCCTCACCTGCACCGAGCACGTCACCATAAGAAAAACCACCGCAGGCGACAAGGCCACGCATGTCGTTCAAATTCACACGACCTGCGAGCAGATCACTCATGTGGACATCGACCGCATCGAAGCCGACATGTGTGAATGCAGCGGCCATTTCAACGTGACCATTGACCCCTTGTTCGCGCAAAATAGCGACTTTCGGTTTATTGGCGACATTCAGGTAGGCGTTGTGCGCGTTGGCATCGGGTGCAAACGTTAATTTTGGTGTGAGCGGTTGTGGTGCTTGCGCATACTCTTGTTCAACACACGCGGGATTGTCACGCAGTTTGGCGATGTGGAAACTGGTTTCTTGCCATGCGGCGTGCAGGACGGCGAGTGGTAATTTTAATTTGGCTTCGCCATCTTGCCACACACTCAATTGCGCTTCGGCTTGACTGCTCGGAATCACTTGTCCGACCACATGGCTGTGTGCGCCGAGATCGTGGGCGCGAAGTACGTCCATCACGTCACCAATCTGATCTTTTTTGACCTGAATCACCATACCCAGTTCTTCGTTGAACAGGGCTTGCATGAGTTTTTCTGCACGTTGTACGGACATTTGCACACCGTTGATTTTAAAGTCTCCGGTGTCGGCTGCATTGGGGTCAATGGTCAACAGATCCGCATTGATCGCGACCGATGTTTGTGCTGCGAACGCCATTTCGGCAACAGTGGCAAATAAACCACCATCGCTCTTGTCATGGTAAGCGAGGGCCAAATCTTTCGCATTCAAGCTTTGCACAGCGGCGAATGCATTTTTCAGCATGTCGGCATCATCGAGATCAGGCACGGCATCACCGACTTGGCGTGTGACTTGGGCGAGGATGGACAAACCCATGCGGTTTTTACCTTTGGCGAGGTCAATCAACACCAGCATCGTTGCACCCGCGTCTTTGCTCAATTCAGGCGTGAGGGTTTTGCGCACATCCGTCACGGGAGCAAAGCTGGTGACGATCAACGACACCGGTGAGCGAACGACTTTGCTGTTGTCATCGTCATTCCATTTGGTTTGCATGGACAATGAGTCCTTGCCCACCGGGATCGAAATACCCAATGCGGGGCACAAATCCATGCCAACTGCGCGCACGGTGTCGTACAACTTCGCATCTTCACCATCAACACCGCAGGCAGCCATCCAGTTGGCGGACAGCTTGATTTTATTGATGGCTTCAATCGGTGCTGCGGCAATGTTTGTAATCGCTTCGGCAATCGCCATGCGACCCGATGCAGGCGCATCAAGCACCGCCAACGGTGTGCGCTCGCCCATCGCAAAAGCTTCACCGAGCGTGCCAACGTAATCGCGCAAGGACACGGCGCAATCAGCCACGGGCACTTGATACGGCCCCACCATTTGATCGCGCGCGGTCATGCCACCAACAGACCGATCACCGATGGTGATGAGGAATGATTTTGAAGCCACAGTTGGGTGGCGCATGACTTCAAGCGCGGCTTGTTCAAGATCCAAACCGACCAAATCAATCGCTTCGCCTTTGGTCTCAACGCGTTTCACGTCACGGGTCATTTTCGGCGGTTTCCCGAGCAGCACATCCATCGGCATGTTCACAGGTTCACATGGATTGTGCACATCGTCACGCGAATCTTTAACGATGAGCTGCTGCGCTGCTGTCACTGAGCCAATCACCGCAAATGGGCAACGCTCGCGCTCACACGCTTCAGCAAACCACGCCAATGATTCAGGCAAAATCGCCATCACATAACGCTCTTGCGCTTCATTGCTCCAAATTTCGCGCGGGCTGAGGCCTGATTCTTCAAGCTGAACGAGGTTCAAATCGAACACCGCACCACGGTGTGCACCGTGAACGATTTCAGGAAAAGCATTGGAAATGCCACCTGCGCCCACGTCGTGAATCGACAAAATCGGATTCTCTGCACCGCGCTGCCAACAGCGGTCGATGACCTCTTGCGCACGGCGTTGGATTTCGGGATTACCGCGTTGCACCGAATCAAAATCAAGTGCCGCACTGTTAGCACCTGCGCCCATGCTCGATGCCGCACCGCCGCCCAAACCAATTTTCATGCCAGGGCCGCCGAGCTGAATCAACAGCGCACCCTCGGGCAGGTCTTTTTTGCCAATGTGGCTGTCATCGATGTTGCCAATGCCACCGGCAATCATGATCGGTTTGTGATAGCCGTAAGTCACATCGCCAATTGGCTGCTCAAACGTGCGGAAATAACCCGCGAGATTCGCGCGACCAAATTCATTGTTAAACGCCGCGCCACCAATGGGGCCTTCAAGCATGATGTCCAAAGCTGAAGCAATGCGTTCTGGCTTACCATATGCAACCTCCCATGCGCGTGGCGCATCAGGCAAATTCAAATTCGACACGGTGAAACCCGTCAAACCGACTTTTGGTTTAGACCCCTGTCCTGTCGCACCCTCATCACGGATTTCTCCGCCAGAGCCCGTCGCCGCACCCGAAAATGGTGCAATCGCCGTGGGGTGATTGTGCGTTTCGACTTTCATCAATGTGTGCGTCAAAGCATTGTTGCCTTGGTACACGCCGTTCGCGTCAGGATAAAAGCGTTGCACCGTCGCACCCGCCATCACCGCTGCGTTGTCATCGTACGCAACCACATCGCCTGCGGGGTTGAGCTGGTGGGTGTTGCGAATCATTTTGAACAAACCGATCGGCTGTTCTTCACCATCGATGATGAAGTCGGCATTGAAAATTTTATGACGGCAATGTTCAGAGTTTGCCTGTGCAAACATCATCAACTCAACATCGGTTGGATCGCGTTGCAGGTTCAAATACGCGTCAAGCAAATAATCCACTTCATCATCTGACAAAGCCAAGCCCAGATCTGTGTTCGCGTGCTCCAAAGCGGCTTTACCCTCAGTCAATACAGGGATGGTCAACAAAGGCTTGCTTGGCAAATCACTAAACAACGCCGCACCATCAAACTCACCAGCACACACTGTCTCAGTCATGCGATCATGCATTAAAGCACTGGCGGCTTCAATGTCCGCTGCGCTGAGATTTTTACTGCCCAACAGGCCTTTTTTGACCAACAAACCATATTCAATCCCACGTTCAATGCGGCGAATGTGTGTCAAACCTGCATTGTGCGCGATGTCCGTCGCTTTACTCGCCCATGGCGAGATCGTGCCGATGCGCGGCACAACGGTTAAATCCACATGCTCAACCGTCGCATCAATGCCCTCTTCGCCATAGGCCAACAATCCCTTGAGCACCTCCAGATCGCGCGTCGACAATGCCTCATTCGACCAAATGTAGTGCACATAACGCGACTGAACCCCGAAAATATCAGGGTTCAGGGCAGCAAAACGGTTCAGTAAACGCGATACGCGAAAATCAGACAAAGCACGCGAGCCGTGCAAATGGGTGATGACAGACATGGACAATCCTAAAATGTATCAAAAAGCTGGGCGATTCGGCAATGGTTGCACTCGCTTCGTTTTTGAAAGGCGTAAAAGAATCGTCATTATATCAGACATCCCCTTATTTTTTAAGGTCTCACAGACCAAAAGGCATGTTAAACAGGGTGCGGCACGATTTGGTGCAAACACCCTGTGTGTTTCTGGCACTGCTTTGATCGACATGCGCAGATTCAAAGCAATTTAACTTCAGTTGAACTTCGATTTATAACACAGAAAGGCAGATTTGCCTTTCTGTGTCCCTTTATTTTAAAACAGTCACTTGCCACGCAACAAACAACCATATGCCCCATGCGCAGCCCGCAATCAACACATCGCGCATTTTAAACGACCAAGATCGCTTGCTCGATTGGTTGATGATCATGCGTTGACTCAGTAACTTTCGTTCAGTGGTTTCTGTCATTCTTTTCTCCCTAAATGCTTTGACCTCGATCAGGGCTTTCCCATACCGCAAGTTGCCCTTTTTTCTTGAGCAACGCCCGAGGCACAGCGATGCACATGGTGGTGAAGTTGAGCATCCAATAAGCAAATGGATACCAAATGCACCAAAAAAAACTTTTCCAAATTTTTTGATCGTAATGGCTGTCGATGAACAGGCTGGCGACAAATTGCAACATGCAAATCACCAGCATCATCAGTGTGGAACCTTGCAACAACTGCACCTGCGGCATGCTCGAAGGATTCAATCGGAACAAAAAGGCAACAAACAAGCCAATCAGGGCATAACACCACAACAAGCTCGCCATATACTCCAGCACCAAAGGCCAAAACCGGCGCAAGCGCCAACTCAATAAAGAGCGCATGCCATATTTAAAGAACACCTCAGCACCGCCCTGCGCCCAACGCAAGCGCTGATTAAATAAACCTTTGAGCGTTTCTGGCATCAGCACCCAACACAGTGCCTGAGGTTCGTATTCAATGTTGTAGCCATTCGATTGCAATTTCCACGAAATATCGATGTCTTCGGTGATCATGTCGGGACTCCAACCGCCCACCTTTTGCACCGCTTTTTTAGAAAAAGCCACAATCACACCCGACACGGTGAACACCGTGCCATACAACCGCTGCGTGCGTTTGATCAGACCAATGATGGCACTGAACTCGGCCACTTGCAGCTGGCCAATCACCGTTGAACGGGTGCGCACACGCGGGTTACCAGTGACTGCGCCCAGCTTCGGGTTGTTTTCAAAATGTCGCACCATCCAAATGATGGCATCGTAATCAAGCACCGCATCACCATCAATGCAAATCAAAACCTCTCCTTGCGCATATCGGATCGCGTTGTTCAATGCCGTTGCCTTGCCTTGATTTTTTTGGTGAAACACTTGAATGCGCTCATCTTCGGTCTGTAAACGATCCAAGTGTGATGCTGTGTCATCTTTACTCCCATCGTTGATCAATAAAATTTCAAAATTTGGGTAATTGATGTTCAATAAATAGCGCACCACCTCTTCAATGTTTGCGCCTTCGTTGTAACACGGCACCATGATGGTGACTGCGGGGCAGTAATTTGGATTAAATAACGCCGCGTGATGGAGATGGGTTCGACGTTCTTTAACAAAAAAATAATACAAACCGCCCACCGTCCAGACAGCAGCCATTACGGTTGGATACAACATGGTGTATGAAGACAATACATCCCAGAAAGTCATGGTGAAATTGTCCCTTGTGTCGCAACAGAAAAATCGGGATGCAAAACCTTTGCATCGGGTGTATTGTTTAAAAAGTCATCTGGATAATAACCATAATTGCGAATGCCATTGCCTTGCAGGATGCGCATCCAATTGGCCAATTGGCTGGATGGGATGGGTTTCTTGCTGTTCCAATCGGTCGCTTGCAATTCGAACACCACTTTGCTCGGGTCAACACGTGCACTCACATTGCGTGCCAACGCGGCCAGCCATGCATCGGGTTGTTGTGCACCTTCCATGTACGGCATGGCCATCACCGCGGTGTAATCGTAAGCTTGACTGAACATTTCCAAATTTTGAGCAAACCAATCTTGAGCATTTCTGTCCGTAATGACCGAAGCGTAAATGTTGCGTGCGGTTTTGATGCTCTTCACCCCGCCCATTTGATAATAAGCCGCAGATGCTTTAAGTGATTGAGTCCAATCAATCAGAAACTGCGTTTTCTCAATCGCTTGCTGTCGAACTTGAGCTGCATTTGCGCCATCACCTGCGGGCGCATTTTTCGCATCAATGCCTTCAAAATCATCTAAAAAAGCATCATCATGGAACAAAATCCCATTAAATTTGGTATACAGTCCCAAGTCTTCATATATTTCCGAGATGATTTTTCGGTTGTTGGCGTCATATGGCGATAAGCGCTTGTAGTTTTTTGGGTTCATCGATTGGGTGCGCACATCGGTCACATAAGTGTGCCCCGCGCCCAAATCAAATGCCATCACGGGCATCCATGCATACACTTTCACGCCCGCTCGCGTCATCAACTGCCAAGCCACGCGGCTGAACAAATCCGCCCGCACAGGCATGTGGCGATTGTGAAAATACAAAGCTTCAGCCACGCCATCCCCATTGGCATCGGCATAGGCCTGTAGGTAGACCGTGGTGATGCCGTATCGTTTGATGCGCTCCAGCAGTGCATCAATGTTTTTTGCCTGCTGTTGAGGATTTTTGTCATACACATAATCCATGTCCACATGCACCACACGCTGAACATTGGGCGACCATATCTCCCCATTTAGAAACGATTTAATGACGTTGAAATCAGTCTCTTCCTCCATCAACAAACGCTTGATTTGATGGTCTGAGGCATCGTTCAAACCTTCGTCTTGCAGGGTGAATTGATCCGCCATGCCCGCTTGTGCTGCAACTTTTGTGGTCAAATCACTGAATCGACCATAAGGCCACACCATGATGCGGGGTGCTGTGCCAATGTGTTGTGCGATTTCATCGGATGATTTTTTAAGGTCTGCAACCACCCGCGCTTGGTATTGCGCCAATGTTTCAAATTGTCCATCTTTCCAAATCGGCGTGACGGCTGCGGGTTGCTGTGATTTTTCAGAACTGGACAATTCTGCATGGTGCAAGTCATATGAATGGGAGGCAATTTCAACCAGACCACTGTCATGCAGTTGTTTAATTTGCGCCCACGTCAGGAAATAATTGCGTTGCAGACCTTTTTCTGAACCATAACCAACCATTTCATTCTCAGGCGTATCAATCCACTTGCCCATCACCGCCAACACCGCTGGATAGTGATACAACTTGAGCAATGGGAAGACCAGTCGATAAAAGCTTTCATAACCGTCATCAAACGTCAGTAAAACGGATTTTTCAGGTAAGGTTTTTTTGCCAGCCCGTGCATCAAGCACATCTTGAAAGCTGATAACCGCATAGCCATTGATTTTCAACCAGTTAAAATGGGCGATGATGGTTTCCACTCGAATGGTTTGCGGTAAATATTTATCATCGACTTTCGGATCAACTGCTTCTTCAATCACGTTGTGATAAGCCAACACCGTGTATTTATTTTGCCCGGCATGGGCAGGTGCCATGCACAACAAGGCACCGAGCATGCACAAACAGATCCATGCATGCTTCAGTGTCAACACAGGTTTAAAACTGATGTTCATGTTTAAAATTTCCATTGGAGATGGGTACTGACGAATGTTTTGTACTCAGGGCGGCCGTCATACATCGCACGTTTGCGCCCCAACTGATAACTTAAACCCAGCTTTGGCGACAGCTTCCACTGGTGTCGATACGCCACACTCCATGTTTGCTCTTTGTTAAAGCCTGCTTGCGCATACTGCCCCACTGACGCACTGAACTCTTGGGTCAAACTGCGCCGCCCCCCGACAGGCAAACGATACGATGCAGTGACGCTCAGTTCAGCGCTGCGGTCATTGCTTGGATTGAAATAGTCGACCTTGACCTTACGATTGCTGCTGTAACCCAACATCAGCGTTGCGTTCAAATGCCAACGGTCACGCTGAATCAACTCCTGACGCGCCCACCAAGATACATTGCGACGCACATTACCGTCGCTGACGTGCATGGCTTTGGCAGACAAACCCGTCGAAAACACATGATTTGCACGGTAGGCCACGCCCACACCCAATTGATTGGCATGGTCACCCGCGGCCAACGCTTTCAGTGGGGTGTCCGCACTGTTGAATTCAGCCAAAGCATTGAACCCCCAATGGTCGTTGGCACGGTAATTCGCTTGGGTCCACACATAGGCACGGTGATTTAAATGCTGCGCCGCACCCGCTTCGACATTCACATTGACAGGGTAAAAATTGAGTGCAGCGCCCACCCCAAAATAATCCGCTCGCAAACGTCCCGATGAATGATTGTTGACTTGGCTTTCATAGTGGGTGAACAAGCGGTGACCCTCTGCATTGGCTTTGGATTGCCATTTGAGTTCAAAATTTTGCTCACGGCTGGCTTGGGTTGAACTGGCCAATGCATCGATGCGTGTGCCTTGATAATTGATCGACAGCTCTGGCGCGGTCTCTATCGCCAAACGTTCTTTCAAAGCCTTCACATCCTCAGCCGATTCAGGTAATTGTTTCACAATCGCCACGGCCGCTTTGACATCACCTTGATCCAACTTGGCTTGAGCCACTTCGGCATCGGCATGATAACGTTGCAAAGGCTCCAACCACGGTGAGGCCATGCGATAGACATGCTCTGCGGCATCGGGCATGCCCTGCCAACGCAGCACATCACCCGCCAAAAAACGCGACCAAGGATTTGCAGGCGCCGCGTCGTTCCATTCTTTGGCCATGCGTTCCGCCCCACGGAGGTCGCCGCGCCACGCTTTTAATTTGATTTTCCAAAAAAACCACTGCTCATAGCCGCCATTTGGGGTTTGTTGTGTCAATGTAAAATCGCCTTTGGTCGGTTTTTCAACCCATGCATCCAATAGCTTTTGCGCCGCTTTGTACTGCTCTGCATCGGTATAAGCCATCAACAACTTGACACGCAATGCTGCGGACCTTGGGTTCTTTTCAAACAACGGCTCATAAATCCGAATCGCCCGCGTCGACTGGCCCATTCCCAATAACGCATCGGCTCTGGCCTCCTGCACATAAGCAGGTAAATCGTAGCCCATTGACAGCAACTCTTGCGCCAAACGCTCAGCTTGTTTGAATTCGCGCAACTGCACCAGCAGCACCATTTTATCTTGGCGCGCCAAACGAAATAAATCATGAGTTTTCGGCACCTCTGCAATCAATTGATTCAATAAAGTCATGGCCTCAAGCCAATTGCTTTTATCTTCCGTTTGCATCCCCGTGCGAATCAACAAGGTCGCCTTGCTGTGGGTCAACCACAATTTATCCACAGGTTTAAACAATTGTGGATTTTCTGACATCAGTTCCTCCATCGGTGGTACAGGTAAACTGCGCAAACCACTGGCTGCTTTATACACAGCCAGCACTTGCTCGGCCTGAACAGGCACGTTTGACACACCCCCTTGAGCCGTTTGCAGTTTTTTCACATCAGACACACGCGCTTTCAGCAAATACTGACGCGCCTCAGTCAAACCCGCATCCACCCCAAATCGACGCTCATACTCCGATGATGTCAAATCCGCTTGGGCAAACAAATGGGCATCAATGTGGGTCAGCAAAGCACCCAACCATGCATTTTTATTGGTCGGGAAGCGCAGTTGCAAGGCGGAATAATAAGTGATTGCTTTTTTAAACTGCTGCTCATCGCGGGCCGCGCGTGCCAAAGACTCCATTGAATCTTCAGACAAACCAGCCAGTTCACATTGCTCACAAAAAAACAAGGCCGCTTGGCGATGCCCAGCTCGAATCATGATGGCAATCAGATCATCACGCACTTTATGATTGCGGGTCTGCTCAAACAAACTTTTCAAACCTTGTTCGGCTTGATCCACTTGACCTTGGCGTGCAACCAACACCCACGCTTCACGTTGTTGATCAACCCCCAACGACGCATCGATGGCGTGCACTTTGCCAGCGACCATACACACAGTGATGGCACACAGATATTTCACTTGAAACTCCCTCCTCTGTCTTTTTCAATCGCAAAATTGAAAATGAAAGACACAGGTTTATTATTTATATTTACTTATGTCAATTGACAAAAAAACAATTCAAAGACAATGTGTATCAATTATATCCAATTAATTAATATATATCAAGGTATATGATTAAATTGAAAGTCAAAACAAATAATTTATAAAAAATAACACACATTTATAAACAAATCGTAAGTTACATTAAACTTCATTAACTCAAAAGCAATGTTTTCCAAACAAAACAGAGGTGAAATAGTTCCAAGCTGCAAAAAAAAGTGGCTCTTGTATTCTTATATAAGACAGAGGATGATGGATCCATCAAATTTAACCTTTAAGGAGAAAACCATGGCCTCAACCACTCGTGCAAGCTTCATTTGGGATGACGTTTTGTTGTTACGCGAACAGCTGACTGATGAAGAGCGCATGGTTTGGGACACCGCCACTGCTTACGCCCAAGAAAAACTCAAACCACGCGTCCTCAATGCCTTCCGCAATGAATCAACGGATCCAGCCATTTTTGCAGAAATGGGCGAGCTCGGCTTGCTCGGTGCAACCATTGCACCAGAATACGGTGGATCGGGTTTGAACGACGTGTGTTATGGATTAATTGCTTACGCTGTCGAGCAAGTTGATTCGGGCTACCGCTCCATGATGAGTGTGCAAAGCTCATTGGTCATGGTGCCGATTGAACAATTTGGCAGTGAGGCACAAAAACAAAAGTACCTGCACAAGCTCGCAGCAGGCGAATGGATCGGCTGTTTCGGTTTGACCGAACCCAACCACGGCTCTGATCCCGGCAGCATGCAAACCCGTGCCAAAAAAGTCGATGGTGGCTATTCACTCAGTGGGCAAAAAATGTGGATCACCAACTCGCCCATCGCCGATGTGTTCATCGTTTGGGCCAAGGACGACGAGGGTGACATCCGAGGCTTCATCCTTGAAAAAGGTTGGAAAGGTTTAAGCGCCCCCGCCATTCATGGCAAAGTGGGCTTACGCGCCTCCATCACAGGCGAGATCGTTATGGATGAAGTTTTTGTCCCAGAAGAAAATGCATTCCCTGATGTGCGCGGCCTCAAAGGTCCATTCACCTGTTTAAACTCAGCCCGTTACGGCATCGCTTGGGGTGCACTCGGTGCCGCAACCGATTGCTGGCATACCGCCCGTCAATACGTGCTTGACCGAAAACAATTTGGTCGCCCTTTAGCTGCCAATCAATTGATCCAAAAGAAACTGGCCGACATGCAAACCGAAATCACATTGGCTTTACAAGGCTGCTTGCGTCTCGGTCGACTGAAAGAAGAAGGCAAGGCTGCTGTTGAAATCACCTCAATGATGAAACGCAATTCCTGCGGCAAAGCCCTTGATGTCGCTCGTCTTGCCCGCGACATGCTCGGTGGCAACGGCATTGCAGACGAATTCGGCGTCGCTCGACATTTGGTCAACTTGGAAGTGGTCAACACCTATGAAGGCACGCACGACATCCATGCATTGATTTTGGGTCGCGCTCAAACGGGGATTCAAGCCTTTTTCTGAAATTGACCACCCAACCATGTCAGGCATCAACCGTGAACCTTGACATTAAAAACCGTCAATAATTTGTTTGATTGATTCGTTTGATTGATGGTTGACTTGCTTACTTGGGTTTGATTAGGCTTTGTGCGGGTTCCCGCTCAAAACCTTTATTTTCCAATCAAAGCAAACAAGGCCATTCCCTGCATTTAACAGTAGACATTCCACCGAGTCAGCTGACCCGAACAAGTGTTGTGCCCTTTGAGATGAAAATCGAAAAGGGCATTTTTTTGCTTCGTGCCAACCGATGCGCAGCCTATGATTTCTCTTCATGCCCCGATGAATGGCTTTCGCACACTCATTAAAGGCCCGCAATTGAATGTCAGTTATAATATTGAACTTTATTGACTCCTATTTCAGATGGCGCATTCATGACCCAAACTCACTTTCAAACACTCATTCACGCCCGCTGGCTCATCACCATTGAACAAGATGGTGAAATCCTGCATCACCACACTTTGGCCATTGAAAATGACCGCATCGCAGCCATCGCCCCCACAGCGGATGCTGCACATTGGACGGCCGATGAAGTGATTGCATTGGATGAGCATGCATTGATGCCTGGTTTTATTAACCTGCATGGTCACAGCGCCATGACCCTTCTGCGTGGCTATGCCGATGATTTGGCTTTGATGGACTGGTTACAAAACCACATTTGGCCCGCTGAAGGCAAACACGTCAGCCACGATTTCGTGCGCGATGGCAGCATGCTCGGCATGGCTGAAATGATCCGTTCAGGCACAACCACGATCAACGACATGTATTTTTACCACAGCGCAGTGGCCGAAGCGGGACAAAAAGCCGCCATGCGTACCTTTGTCGGCGCATCCATTTTAGAATTCCCCACCAACTACGCGCAAAATGCCGATGAATACATCAGCCGCGCCATGGCCGAACGCGAAGCGTACCTGAATGATCCATTGATCACCTTCACCCTCGCACCACACGCCCCTTACACGGTATCAGACGACACCTTCCGTAAAGTCATCGCGATCAGCGAGAAGCACAACATGCTGGTGCATTGCCACATCCACGAAACCGCCGATGAAGTCAACAACAGTGTGAAAGAACACGGCAAACGCCCATTGGCCCGTCTGCATGACTTGGGACTGCTCAATGACAAACTCATCGGCGCACACATGGTGCATTTAAACGATGAAGAAATCGCACTCGCCGCACGCCTGAACATCGCCATTGCCCACAACCCCTCATCCAATATGAAACTCGCCTCAGGCATCGCCCCAATTCAAAAACTGCTAGACGCAGGCGTGACCGTTGGCATCGGCACGGATGGTGCAGCGTCCAACAACAAGCTGGACATGTTTGCAGAAACACGTTCAGCCGCCTTATTGGCCAAAGTCGGCACATTGAATCCAACAGCGGTTCCAGCCGCCACCGCATTGCGCATGGCCACACTCGAAGGTGCAAAAGCCCTGCACATCGCAGACCAAGTCGGCAGCCTGAAAGTCGGTAAACGCGCTGACCTCATCGCCATCGACATGGGCAGCCTTGAAACAGCCCCAGCTTTTGACGTGATTTCACACATCGTTTACACCGCAGGACGCGAACACGTCACCCATTCGTGGATCAATGGCCGCTGTGTCATGCGCGCACGCACATTGACCACTTTGGATGAATCGGCGTTAAAAAACACCGCAAGTGAATGGCGTGATCGGATTCAAAAATAAACGCTGGCATGGCTGATGGTGTGATCGCTCATAATTTACGAATGTTTTTATGAGTGCATAGAGTGGTCACATCGTCTTTTGAATACATTGAAAATAAGGGCTCAAAAACAGGACAGCACGCACATTGCGGTGACATTTCGACCTCATCCACGGTGATTTGTGGGTCTATTTGAGTGATCTAACCTCAAATAATCCCAAGCACTAAACCTCTAATTTTCAATGCCCCTAAAAAGATTGGCTTGGTGATTTGTTCATACAAAACCAATGCCATCTTGTTGACATCCCCTCCCCCTGCTGCGACAATTCAATCACAATAAAACACCAAAGGGAATTCACCATGCAAGCCATCATTGTCGGTTATGGTCTCGCGGGCAGCGTGTTTCACGCGCCCTTACTTCAATCCGCTGGTTTTGAGATTGCCGCCATCGTCGTGCGCAATCCAGAACGACAGGCACAGGCCGCCACAGCACATCCGCACGCCCTGATGTGCGATGACCTCACACAGGCATTGAGCCAAACCACGGCGGACTTGGTGACACTGGCCAGCCCCACTGCCACCCATGCGCCACTGGCGATTGAAGCTCTACAAGCGGGTCGACATGTGGTGATCGACAAGCCTTTCACTGTGGATGCGCAAGAGGCTGAGGCTGTGATTGCAGCGGCACATACAGCCAACAGGCTCGTCATTCCATTCCAAAACCGTCGTTGGGATGCTGATTTTTTGAGTTTAAAAGAATTGCTGCAAACGGGGCAATTGGGTGACATCGTGCGTTATGAGGCGCGGTTTGACCGTTTCAACCCCATAGTCAAAGACCGTTGGCGTGAACACAATGTTGCGGGTGGTGGGATGTTATATGATCTGGGCCCGCATTTAATCGACCAAGCGTTACACTTGTTTGATGCGCCTGAATGGGTTTTCTGTACACAACTGACTCAACGCGATGGTGCACAAACCGATGATGCTTTTGAACTGATTCTCGGTTCAAGTGCCCGCAATTATCCTTACATCAGCCTCGGCGCATCGATGTTTTCCGCCGCTGGCGACAGCCCTCAAGGTGCACCACGGTTTAAGGTCAATGGTCGACGCGCCACATGGCTCAAAAGTGGCTTTGATCCACAGGAAGCCGAACTGCGACAGGGTATCATTCCGAGCGAATGCGCTTGGGTGAGTGAAACTGAGGCAGCGCGTGGTCATTTAATCGATGGGACAACGGGACAGGTCAGCCGCACAGCCGCGGGCATTGGGCAATGGCCTACTTTTTACACGCAAGTGAAATCAGCCATAGAAGGCAAAGCCACTCCGCCTGTATTGGCCACTGAAGCGCTGTTGACATGTAAAGTGATTGATGCGGCACAAAAAAGTGCACGCAGCGGTCAACGGGTGCATCTGGTTTAATGCAATGTGTATCCCCAATAAAAAAAGCGTTTGATTTCAAACGCTTTTTTTATAATTTTCACAAGCGAGCACAGGGATCATTGCGCGCACTGATTAAAATCATTTGTTCATCTTGAATTTATTCATACTTGATGATTTTATTAAAACCCAACCCACCGCCAATTTTCATTTTCACACGCTGCATGCCTCGACGTGAGCTTTTTCCACCAAAAGGCATCGCACCATCATCACTGACCACCATCGAATCAACGGCTGTGCTGGCCCGAGGCGCATACACATTGTAAAACGACAGCACGGTGCGCACATAATTTTGCGTTTCAGCATAGGGTGGAATTTGACGCTTGTATTTGTAAACGGCACCTTCGCCTGCATTGTAAGCGGCAATGATCAACTCAGGTCGACCTTTGAACATGCGTGACAAATCAGCCAAGTAGCGCACACCCGCATAAATATTTCGCTCAGGAATCATCAGCTGTGCCTCAGTCACCCCATAACGCGCTGCTGTTGGCACGATGACTTGCATCAAACCCATCGCACTTTTGGGTGAAATCGCATTGGCGTTAAATCCAGATTCCGCCGCCATGACGGCCTTGACCAAGTTGTAATCCACACCATTTTTGCGTGCGTGTTTAATGATGGTGGCTTCATAACGTGCCATGCTTGGGCTGTTGAGCAAGCGGTTCAATACCGCTTTGGATGGTGCTGGAATTTTCATGCCCACTGGATTATTCATCCGCGCCACCGTGTTGACAGGCGACTTGTTGCGCTTGGTTGCACCTGAGAACTGCCCCATGTCGGGCAATTTGGCCTGCATGCCCTCTTCTTTGCTCACAGAGAGCACCACATCATCGGACAATGCAGGGCCATCATTGGCAAACAATTGATAACGCTCATCTAATTTTTGCAATGAATAATGAGGAATCCCTTGATCATCGACGTAAACATACAAACCGCCAGCCCGCGCAGGTGCTGCAATGAACAGACTCAACGCAGCAATCATAGAAAAAAAGTGTTTAGCTGTAATTTGCACTCAAAACTTTCATAAATAAACAGTCAACAACCCTGCTGTTATCAATCTCTTGGATTCAAAGCGACTCAGATTTGCACAACGTCATCAACACAAGCTGATCCAGTTGGGTGTTCAGTCCGACTTTACAATCCAACGTTACAATTTAATTTTACAACCCAACTTTAAATGTCAGCGTTGACCAAATTGCCTTTTTCTTCAAGCCATGCACGGCGCGATGACGCTTCGCCTTTGCCCATGAGCATGGTCATCATGAGTTGGCTCGCACCATCATCGGCCACACGCTCAGTGTTCAGGGCAACTTGCGACAAGCGACGCGTATCGGGATTCATTGTGGTTTCCCACAGTTGCTCTGCATTCATTTCACCCAAGCCTTTAAAACGCGAGACTTGCCACGATCCATCCTTCACGCCGTCTTTTAAAAGCTTGTCTTGAATCCGCACAAGCTCTTCTGTATCGAGACAGTATACCTTTTGTGCGAGTTTTTTGCCGCGAGCAGGCACATCGACGCGAAATAAAGGTGGACGGGCGATATAAATGTGTCCCATTTCCACCAATTTTGGAAAATGTTTATAGAACAAGGTCAATAACAGCACTTGAATGTGTGAGCCATCCACGTCCGCATCCGACAAAATACAAATTTTGCCATAGCGTAAACCCGCCATGTCAGGTGCATCATTGGGGCCATGCGGATCCACCCCAATGGCCACCGCCATGTCATGCACCTCATTGTTGGCGAACAAGCGGTCTTTGTCCACCTCAAGCGTGTTCAAAACTTTACCGCGCAAAGGCAAAATGGCTTGAAACTCTTTATCGCGTCCCATTTTCGCCGAACCCCCAGCCGAATCACCTTCCACGAGAAATAACTCGTTGTGCAACAGATCGGTTGACTCGCAATCGGTGAGTTTCCCTGGCAACACGGCCACACCTGAGCTTTTGCGTTTTTCAACTTTTTGCGCCGCTTTATTCCGCGCTTGGGCTTGGGCAATCACCAGCTCAGCCAATAATTTGCCATAATCCACATGCTGATTGAGCCACAACTCAAGCGCTGGTCGCGTGGCTTGTGCCACCAGTTTCACCGCATCGCGGTTGTTCAAACGTTCCTTGGTTTGCCCTTGAAATTGTGGATCCAGCACTTTGGCAGACAGCACGAACGATGTTCGTGCAAACACATCGTCCGAAATCAATTTCACACCTTTGGGTAGCAGTGCATGCAGTTCGATGAAACTTTTCACCGCCCCAAACACCCCTTCACGCACACCCGCCTCATGCGTGCCGCCGGCTGGCGTGGCGATCAAATTCACATAACTTTCACGCACCAGTCCGCCTTGCGCCGTCCATGCCAGCACCCATGCGGCGCCCTCACCTTTGGCATACGTCTCGTCGCCTGCGGGTGCGAACCACTCGCCACCAAAATAAGGAATCAATGGCTCATCTTCGATGTGCTCACGCAAATAGCCTTGCAAACCATCTTCGTATAACCATGTGTGCATTTGACCCGTTTTCTCATTGGTCAAAGTCACTTTGACACCAGGCATCAAGACTGCTTTTGAGCGCAGAACACGCTCAAGCTCTGCTTGTGGGATGTTGGGGGAATCAAAATATTTCGGATCGGGTGCAACGGTCACGCGCGTGCCATTCTTTTTTTCACCCCGTGTCGCTGGGCGCAATTCCAAAGCCTCAGTGACATCCCCGCCCGAAAACACCAAACTCGCCACCTGCTTATCGCGCCACACCGTCACGCCAAGGTACGTCGATAAGGCGTTGGTCACCGAGACACCAACACCGTGCAGGCCACCCGAGAATGCATACGCACCGCCATCTTTTTTATTGAATTTGCCGCCCGCATGCAATCGGGTGAAGACAATTTCAATCACGGGCACGCCTTCTTCAGGGTGAATGCCAATTGGAATCCCACGGCCATCATCTTCAATACTGACCATGCCATCGCTGTGTAAAGTAACGGCAATCACAGAGCCAAAACCACCCAGCGCCTCATCCGCAGCATTATCAATCACCTCTTGAATGATGTGCAGAGGGTTTTCTGTCCGCGTGTACATGCCGGGTCGTTCTTTAACTGGCTCCAAACCTTTAAGGACGCGAATGCTGTCTTCTGAATAGACTTGACTCATATGTGTGTGCTTTGAATAAATGATAAAAAATAGGCAATAAGGGGACAGCCCCATCATGCAGCGCATTGTACCGTAAAGGCTAAAGGGCATGGGTGCAGTGGAGGCTTTAGCGTGTCAATGCATTGCTGTTATTAAACGATTAAACGCAAAGTAAAACCCTACTTTGGTTGATTGAAAAAAAGAAATTTTATAGTCAAAACCATCGTTAATCTGTTGGTTTGTTTTTTTGATTCATTTTGGGTTTGTTTGATTTTGTGCGGATATCTCCTTCAAAATCTTTATGTTCAAACAAATGCAAAATAGGGTTTTACCTTGCATTTAACTAAAAGCGGGAAACCCACACACAATCGGATCAAACCCAGGTAAATCGATCGATCAATTCAACGGATGACCAATATTGATTTAGAGTGTGTGTTCATCATGCCGTGTTTGACACGGCACCTCTGAACAAGACAATTGCGGCACACATCCGTAATGGCTCAACAGTGATTGAGCTCAATCTATGGCCTTTACACAGCATGCCGCAAGGCGGTCAACACCATCTATTTACACGGGTTTATTTCTTTTTGGTGCTTTTTTTCTTACGTTCAGTTTCATCCTTCGGCCGATTTTCACCTGCATCGCTCAAACCCACATAACGCATGTTCAATGATTTGCCATCAATTTGAACCGTTTTGAGGCGGTTGAGTACATCCTCAGGCATCCCTTCTGGAAGATCAATGTTGCTGTGCCCATCCAACAATTGAATGCGACCAATCAATTTGGCTTGTAAACCTGCACCACTGGCGATGGCTTCAACGATGCCACTTTTGGTGACGGCATCGGCGCCACCAATGTCGATGCGATAGGTGTGCATGGTGTACTTGCTCGGGGCTGCTTTGATGCGCTCAGAGCGCTCAGGACGATCTAAACGGTCAACAAATTCACTGCGGACAGGACGTTCTGTGCGCTCCACGCGCGCTTTTCTTTCAAAGGGCTCATTGCGCTCTGCACGCTCAGCGTACTCCGTGCGCTCTCTTCTTGGGCCACGCGGTGCTGGCGGCATGGTTTGACCATCGGCCTGAATGTTCAACATCTGTCCAGCCACACGCACGCCCCGCAGGTGCTCAATGGTTTCAGGGGATAAATCACTGGGTAAATCAAGTAAGGTGTACTCGTCACGGATGTCAATGCGCCCAATGTAACGCGATTCGATGTTCGCTTCATTGGCGATCGCACCAACGATGTTGCCTGGTTTGACACCGTGCTCATGACCCACCGCAATGCGATATGTTTGCGCACCCGCATTGGCGCTGCGCGGTTTGTATTCTCGCTGTGGTGCCGCCTCACGCTGACGCTCAAAACGCACATCGCTGCGAACTTCACGCTCTTCAAAAACAGGATGACTCTTTTTGCTCAACAGCAAGGATGCATTGCCACGCGCCATTTTGGCCAATGCCGCAGCAATTTCAATGGCCGGCACATTGTGTTCGCGTTCGTAATCTTCGATGAGGTTGGCAAATTCTTCCAATCCGCCTTCGGCGAGCACGTCTGAAATTTGTGTTTTAAAACGCGTGATGCGCACATTGTTCACATCTTGCACCGTTGGCAATTCAAGTGGTGAAACAGGTTGGCGAGTGGCACGCTCAATGACTTTGAGCAAATGCTTTTCACGCGGCGTGATGAACAAAATCGCCTCACCGCTGCGCCCAGCGCGACCCGTACGGCCAATGCGGTGGGTGTAGCTCTCAGGATCATGGGGCACATCATAATTGACGACATGGCTGATGCGTTCAACATCCAAGCCACGTGCCGCAACGTCGGTGGCGACGAGGATGTCAATTTTGCCATCTTTGAGTTGTTGAATCGTGCGCTCACGTTGCTGCTGTTGTACGTCACCATTGATCGCAGCGACGGAGAAACCGCGCGCCGCCAATTTCGCTGCAAGCTCTTCCGTACCCAATTTTGTACGGGCAAAAATAATCATGCCGTCGAAAGTTTCAGCCTCCAAGATGCGTGTTAAAGCATCCAGTTTATGCATGCCGCTGACCAACCAGTAACGTTGACGAATGTTGTCCGCCGTGCCCGTTTTTGCAGCAATCGTGACCATTTCAGGCTTGTTCAAATACGTCTGGGCAATCCGTTTGATCGCAGCCGGCATCGTCGCAGAGAACAAAGCCGTTTGACGTGTCGGCGGCGTTTCTTTCAAAATCCGCTCCACGTCATCGATGAAGCCCATGCGCAACATTTCATCCGCCTCATCCAACACCAATGTTTTGAGCTGAGACAAATCAAGCGACCCTTTGTCCAAATGATCAATCACACGACCTGGCGTACCAACCACCACATGCACACCACGGCGCAAAGCAGACAACTGCGGGCCATAACTTTGACCACCATAAATCGGCAACACATGAAAATTTGGCATGTGCTTCGCATACGTCTGAAAAGCCTCAGCCACTTGAATCGCCAACTCACGTGTTGGCGCCAGCACCAAAGCTTGAGGTGCGACTTGCGCCATGTCAATGTTCGATAAAATCGGCAAAGCAAACGCCGCTGTTTTACCCGTCCCCGTTTGCGCCTGCCCCAACACATCGCGCCCACCGAGCAAAGTAGGAATTGTCGCCGCCTGAATCGGCGATGGATACTCATAGCCAATGTCATGAAGCGAGCGCAACAACGGCTCACTCAATGTCAAATCGGCAAAAGACACGGGGGGATTTTCAATGATTTCAGAAACAACTTCAGACATAACAGACTCACAAATAAGGCTCAAAACGCAGGGCACGCTTGATACCCTCGCATTTTACCTGTATTGGCGCACATGCATCGAACTGATTAA
>CALMCL010000249.1 GCA_937862905.1 uncultured Burkholderiaceae bacterium
CTGTGTATAACCATAGTCATAACAGCACCAACCAATGAAAATACTGGTCAGTAAGAAGCCAAGAGCAACAATGAGTTTGATGTTCATATCGACCTACTTCAAAAATAGGAGTTTTTCTTTAGCACGGCGGTTCACCAGCCCGTTAATGACTTTGCCATTGTCATAGATCCAACGGTCGAACTGATTGGCAGCTAATCCAAACTTTGATTGGTTGATTAGCGTCAGCATGGTGCTTTTCACAAATGCTGTCTCGCCAACGTTGTAAACAAATGAAGCTAATGCATCGAATTGGTTTTGATTGAGTTTTACTTTGATGTGTTTATCAAGGCATGCATCCACCCATTTGCAATCGTTCATCAGCCATAAGTTTGCTTGGCCTTGGGTGCAGGTATCACCTTGTTTGACGGTCACACCATTTGGATACTTGATCGTTCCATAGCCAATCGTCCAAACACCGCCAGTATCTTTATAAGCTTGGTTCCGAAAGCCTTCACTTTCACGGATGATGGAATAGCCATAACCTGAAATATCAAAATGACCACTTACAGTATTGGTTAATGAAAACCCGATCAGCGTTGCGAATGTTGTTAAGCCATGGCATGCAATAATTTCATCGCCAGCAATCACTTGTGACTGCTCAAGCTTTCCGCCTGACATTGATCGTAACCATGAATATGCCTGTGCAACTTGACTCGATTGATCAATACTCATCACTTACCACCCCGCTTAAACCAGTTTTTCATCATTTCTATGAAAAATGATGTAAATCCGACCTGCTTATATGCACCCGATTTAATCCAAGCGAAGAACTCTTGTAAGACCAACCCACCAAGCGCTCCAGTCAAAAAACCAATACCACCCGCATGACTCGGTGCAAGCGCCGTGTAATGCATAATGAGTAAAGTGAGGTAATGTGCCGTAAATGCACCCGACAGTAAAAACACGGCGTAGTCTTTGGGTGTTTTAAGCTGCTCTTTGTTATATCGAGTTGCCACAACCGCCCCCATCAAACCTGCAATCCAATACTGAAAATCGCTCAACAACTTCAACACAGCGACCCACCATTCATTTCCACCCATTTTTCCAAACACCTTTTTAATTTTCTTTATTGTTTAAGAGTGCAAATTATTTTTCATTATTCACAATTTAAAAGTCATTTGCTGGTTGCTTAACTCTGTTCCGTAGACTCTTGAAACAACTCTTTCGGTTACATTAAAAATATTCGCAAGCTCTTGAACCCCAAAGCCATACTTCATCATTTGGCGAATACCGTTGTCGCGTGTTTTCAAAATGATTTGCTTACACTGAGCCAATACAAGCAACTCCCCGCCAAATTCTTTTGAGAGTTTTTCCGCATCTAGATAGCCAAGAGTTTTTACAAGGAAATGATTCATTTCGAGCCTTTTCAGTGTTGGCACATAAAGAAATAATTGCCCCTGCCCTGCACGTTTTTCTGTTTTGTATCGCGGGCACTGGCTGACAAGATAAAGCGCATTTTGTCGACCAATGACCTCAGCAATACTTCTTAAATCCCCATTTAAATCATTAATGCGTTCCATATCAGTCCTTTTGGTGTCTAGCTATACGGTGAAATACCAACATTTCTGCATCACGTGTGTTTTAGCGCTGCATTAATCCCTATTCCCCTCAAAACTTCGCAAATCTTTTAAAAACCAACATTGCTGCATCACGCGCATGCTCATTCGTACGTTCAATCCAACCGGTGCGCTTTTTAAATACGTCAGCCTTTGTTTTGGTTGCATTGGCTGCTGGATGAATCATTAAGTAATTCAACTCTTGCTCTTTACACCAATCTTCCCAAATCTGCGCATCACGTTTTACCGATCCAACACCTTGGGCTTTCTCACGACCACCAGTGAACCAGGTGCGCTGCCGAGCATCTTCAATAAATAAACAGACGTTTTCTTTTCCATAGTGCACAACAAACTCAAGCGTGCGACTCATGGCCTGAGTAATCGTTAAGGATCTAACTTCAAATAGTTCACCACCATTGCCTTTGTCTTCTGCCACGGCGTAGCCTGTGTTCACACCTGTATCGATGCCAATGAGATACTTAGTCATTCAATACAAACTCCCCATCACCTTTGCAAAAACACACATAGCCAACTTGAACGGTTAAATTGCGGTACCCGATGCCCTTGTCAAAATCAAAGAGCTTATCGCCGTGTATAAATCTCAAGTTTCTAAAGAATGGTTGTGCTGTAAAAAATGCTTCAAATTCTTCAGTGCGATCCACTAGTGGGATTACTTCCACATCAGCACACAAACACATGAACGGCGTTCCATCATCCAAACGCCCAAAT
>CALMCL010000250.1 GCA_937862905.1 uncultured Burkholderiaceae bacterium
AGGACTTTGCCTGCGCCGTTTTCGTTTTCGAGGATTTGTTTAATGACCGTGTTGTCTTCAAACAGTTTGACCGTGACGGCTTGACCGCAAAAAACGGTTTGACCGCCGTATTGTTTAAACACGGGTGGCAAGACGTGAATTAGACCAGCATGGATGTCGCTTTCGTTTGCATCACATAAGTCGGTGGTGGCGAATGTCATTTTTGAGTACCTCTAGATGGTTAGGTTGTTTGATTGTTAAATTGGCGATTATTTAAGGAGTCTCTAGAAACTGATTTGAGGCTGGTCGATTTAACCACAGCTCTGTCATTCCCGCGTGCTTTTAGCGGAATCCAGTCAAACGCGAAGCGTTTGTTTTACCCTTGCTCATCAAATGCTTAAGGTGCGCTGCGCACTTCACTGGATTCCCGCCAACCCCACGCGGGAATGACGGCGGAGCAGCTGACACATTCATCACTCTCACTTCGACGAACTCAGGACGAACGATGTATTAAATATAAAAATCGCCCAAATCCTCAGCAGACTTGGGCGATTTTACTTTAACAGATCATGTTAAATGTTTGATTTAAATCAATTACATGTTGTTAATCATCTCTTGACCAAACTGTGAGCATGACACTTGCGTTGCGCCATCCATCAAGCGAGCGAAGTCATAAGTGACTTTTTTCGCTGCGATAGATTTGCTCATTGAAGCCAAAATCATGTCAGCCGCTTCGAACCAGCCCATGTGGCGGAGCATCATTTCTGCTGACAAAATTTCTGAACCTGGATTCACGTAGTCTTTACCTGCGTATTTTGGTGCTGTGCCGTGGGTCGCTTCAAAAATCGCTACGGTATCAGACAAGTTCGCGCCTGGGGCGATGCCGATGCCGCCAACTTGTGCAGCCAAGGCGTCAGAAATATAGTCGCCGTTCAAGTTCAAGGTGGCCACCACGCTGTATTCTGAAGGACGGAGCAAGATTTGTTGCAAGAACGCGTCGGCGATTGAGTCTTTGATGACGATGTCACCGTGTGGGGCTTTAATGACCATCCATGGGCCGCCGTCGAGCAATTCTGCGCCGAATTCTTTTTGCGCCACTTCGTAACCCGTTTTGGCAAACAAACCTTCGGTGTACTTCATGATGTTGCCCTTGTGCACCAAGGTCACGCTATCGCGTTTGTTGTCGATGGCGTATTGAATCGCTTTGCGCACCAAGCGCGTTGTGCCTTCAACTGAAACAGGTTTGATGCCGATGCCTGAAGTTTCTGGGAAACGGATTTTCGTGACGCCCATTTCTTCTTGCAAGAACTTAATGACTTTTTTCACTTTGTCCGAGCCATTTTCCCACTCCACACCCGCGTAGATGTCTTCTGAGTTTTCACGGAAAATCACCATGTCGATTTTTTCTGGGTGTTTCACAGGTGAAGGCACGCCTTGGAAGTATTGCACAGGACGCAAGCACACGTACAAATCGAGTTCTTGACGCAAAGCCACGTTCAAAGAACGGATGCCGCCGCCGATCGGCGTGGTCAATGGGCCTTTGATAGAAACCACGTATTCACGCAAAATTTCCATGGTTTCTGTTGGCAACCACACATCTGGACCGTAGATTTTGGTTGATTTTTCACCTGCATACACTTCCATCCAGTGGATTTTGCGCTCGCCGCCGTAAGCTTTGGCCACGGCCGCATCCACCACTTTCAACATCACAGGGGTGATGTCAAAGCCTGTACCGTCGCCTTCGATGTAAGGAACAATCGGTTCATTCGGTACGTTGAGGCTGTAGTCAGCGTTGACCGTGATTTTTTGTCCCGCTTCAGGAATTTTAACGTGTTGGTACATGGTGGCTCCAATATAAATAAGATGCTTTTTGTTTAAAAATGATCGTGTTAGCGCGAAAAAACCATTGTAAATCACACCAACATAACACATGGTCTTGTATAAGACCAAAACCCCGACATTATGCCTCATTTTTCAAATGGTGCAATAACTTTTCACGGCGTTTTTGTTTTTATTTGGTGCAATTTCTTCATCTTGTCACATCAGGGTTACAATTGGTTTACAAATGCGCATCCTGCGCTCTGGCATGAAACTCGATGTGTTGCTTCATGAATGTGGCAATAAAATAGTAACTGTGATCATAATTTTCTTGGTAATTGATGATGCAAGATTGTTTGGCACGGTCACAAGTGGCCTCAAATTCAGCGGTTCTCAATTGGGCTGGATAAAACTCATCATCCAAGCCTTGGTCAATCAAAATTGAGTGCGGGTGGGTGTGCCCTGAATTAAGCAAAGCACATGCATCGTAGTTCTGCCATGCCGCTGGATCATCCCCCAAGTAGCCAGAGAACGCTTTTTGTCCCCATGCGCTTTGGCTGGGTTGGGTGATGGGTGAAAAAGCTGAAATAGATGCAAACAATTCAGGGTGTTTCAATCCAATGGTTAATGCACCGTGCCCACCCATTGAATGTCCAGAAATGGACACAGGCGCATTTATTTTAAAATGGGTTCGCAATAAGCCGATGACATCTTTCACCACATAACTGTACATTTTGTAATGGTCTCGATAGCCTTCTGAAGTGGCATCAACATAAAATCCAGCCCCGCTGCCAAAGTCATAAGCATCATGTTCATGGGGCAAGTTCAAGCCTCGTGGCGATGTATCAGGGCAAATCATCATCATGCGGTGTTTGGCCAAATGTTGTTGTGCACCCGCTTTAGCCATCGCATTCTCTTCTGTACAGGTCAAACCAGATAACCAGATCAAAGTGCCCTGCGCATGTTCAACACCGCACTCGGGTATGAATGTCGAGAAACGCATTTCGGTTTGCGTGCTGGTGGAAGCATGAGACCAAAAGGCCACTGTACCGCCGTAGCAGGTGTGAGATTTTAAAAGCTGGATGGACATACAACCCTTTGATGTGACTTTGATGTGATACGCAATAAAATAGACGGGTCAAAAAAGCGAGCTCAACAAACGAATTCAAACGAATTCAAACGAATTGATCAACAATTGCCATTAAAGCACTTATTGATGAAGCATTCATTGAAACCCATTAATTGACTTAAGCCTTATCATCGAAACGGATGACGGTTCGTATGCTTTTGCCTTCATGCAAATAATCAAATGCGGTGTTGATGTCCTCTAAGGGCATTTCAAAACTGACAAAATCATCCAAATTGATTTTACCGCTCATGTACATGTCAACATAGCTTGGCAATTCACTGCGCCCTTTCACACCACCAAACGCAGAGCCTCGCCAGACCCGGCCTGTCACCAATTGAAAGGGGCGTGTGCTGATTTCTGCACCCGCCGCAGCCACACCTATGATGATGGACTCACCCCAACCTTTGTGACAGCATTCGAGTGCGGTGCGCATGAGTTTGGTATTTCCGATGCATTCAAACGAGAAGTCCACACCCCCATCCGTCAGAGCAATAATGGCTTGCTCAGTGCTCTGCCCTTCAGGTAATTCATTGGGGTTGATGCAATGGGTTGCACCAAGGCGGCGCGCAAGGTCAAATTTTGTAGGATTGATGTCAATGGCAATGATCATGCCCGCCTCGACCATTTTTGCCCCTTGAATCACTGACAAACCGATGCCACCCAAGCCAAATACAGCGACATTTGCCCCTTTTTGCACTTTCGCTGTATTCAATACCGCTCCGATGCCCGTGGTCACCCCACAGCCAAGCAAGCACACTTTTTCCATTGGTGCGCTTTTATCAATTTTGGCCAAAGCAATTTCAGGGACTACGGTGTATTCTGCAAAAGTCGATGTGCCCATGTAATGATAAATGGGTTGACCATCCTTGCTGAAACGTGATGTGCCATCAGGCATCAGCCCTTTGCCTTGGGTTTCACGGATGCGTTGGCATAAATTTGTTTTACCACTCAAGCAAAATTTGCAAGTGCCGCATTCAGGTGTGTACAACGGAATCACATGATCTCCGACTGCCAAACTCGTCACACCTTCGCCCAAAGCCTCGACCACACCTGCGCCCTCATGCCCTAGAATCACAGGAAAAACGCCCTCAGAGTCAGCGCCCGACAGCGTGTATGCATCGGTGTGGCACACCCCAGAGGCGACAATGCGCACCAGCACTTCGCCAGCTTGCGGTGGCGCGAGGTCAACCTCTTCGATGGACAACGGTTGATTGGGAGCCCATGCAACTGCGGCCTTGACTTTCATAAGGATTTCCTTTTAATTAATTTCATTTTGAATGGATTCCAATATCGACATTCTGGCGTCAATGTTAACACCATTGGAAGTGTCATTTTTTTGTTTCACCAAACTCACATAAAACTCACAACCTGCCGTGGGGTATTGTCTTTCGGTTTTTAAGTTGGATAATTTTAACAAAAATAAATCCAATAAAATCAACTCAAAAGATTTGGGGGTAAATCGCCAACAATGCACATCAATGTAATCCATGGCGTTCATCGAGCGATGCCAGCTGTGTTCTGCATTGGCAAATGTATGCATAAGGGACAGTTTTTCTGTGGTTTTTTCGTCCCATGTGATTGCGTCACCTCGTTGACATGAGTTTGCCACATAATCAAAAACCTGACCATGAGAGGGCTTTTTGCGTTTTTCATGCCAAGCATCCAAAAGTTGCCCCGTTGAGGTCAATGTCCCCAAATGATCAAAGCAATAACGTTTGTCGGGCACAACGAGCGACAACACCCCGCCTGGTTTAAGGATTTTTTCACACTCTTGAAAGAATGAAATTAAATTGGGCAAATGCTCAACGACATGACTGGCAATGATCCAATCGTAAGTATTGAGCGAACCCACCAGTTCAGAAAGCGGTTGGCCTTCAGAAACGAAATCAACCTCTTCAATGTTGTCAAGGTTGATCGGGTGGTTGATGTATTTTGCGCGCAGATCAGCGGCACTGGCATGATCCACGATTTTCACATTAAAGCCTTCCTTCTTGGGTGCCAAAGGGTTGTGACTGGGACCCATCTCTAAGCCCAAACCCGACTTATCAATTAAGCAAAACACCTTTTCCTTCCTTGACAATGCCCTTTTCAGTAAGCGCCCTTCCTTATAGCCATACAATTTGTAGTGCTCATAAGCTGACGAAAATTGCCCCAATGCAATGGCTTCTTTAACATCCGCATTTGCATCCAAATAATCAAACTCGTTAAATCCATCCTTTTCAATCATATGCCCCTCCATTACACAGGTGGTATGCACACATCATGCATTCTGTTTTATGACATCTGGTTTAGATGTTGTTGAGTCTGCCCTGCCAAATATGTCCAAACAATTTGTGCTGCGGCATTGCTGGTGAGCTCTGCATGATCGTAGGCGGGGGCAACTTCCACGCAATCCATGCCAATCCATGGCAAATCAGCGGTTTGCTCCAAAAGAGTGAATGTTTGATTCGTGCTCATGCCAGCGGGTTCTGGCGTCCCCGTACCTGGCGCAAACGCAGGGTCAAGGTGATCAATGTCAATCGTTAAATACAAAGGTAAGCCTTTGGCCGTCAATTTTTCGCGCACTGTTTTCAACACCGGCTCAAGTTCACCCAACGTTTCTAAACCACGCATGTCTCGAGCAGTAAAAATTGTGCCCCCTTGATCTTTAACGTACTCCCGTGCTTCACGCACGCCCGCGGAGCGAATGCCGATTTGCACAAAGGATTCAGCATCAACCAAACCCTCTTGAATCGCTTCATAGACCCATGTGCCATGCCCCGAAGGCTCGCCAAAATGATCCTCCCATGTGTCGCAATGCGCATCAAAATGCAACACAGCCAAAGGTCGACCCGTCCACGTGCGATAAGCACGCAACAAACCCAGCGTGATTGAGTGATCCCCCCCCAGCCAACACATGTGATATTTGGCCAATAATTCAGGTATTTGTTCTGCCAATGATGCACGCATGCCTTCAATTGTCGTGTTTGGCATCATTAAGTCGCCCACGTCGGTTAAGTATTCAAAGGGCGATACGTCAAAGTATGGGTGTGTACCATCACATAACATTTGGCTGGCGCGACGAATTGCCTCAGGGCCAAAACGTGCCCCAGGTCGATTGGTCACGGCCCCATCATATGGCACACCCGCAATACCAAAAACAGTGTCGTTCTGGTGGTGAGGTACCGCTAAAAAACGGTTTTGGCTCATAAATGCAAATGCCATGTGGGGTCTCCTTTATTGATCGATGATTTCACACAAATAAATATTTACAGTAGTTTATCGAAATACAGGATACATATGGCATCACAATAACATTTCTTATAAGTGGATGCCCACTAAATAAGCGATTGGCTCACCGTTGCACGGTATTTTGATGGAAAATATCAGCTCTGCACTATAAAAGTGCAGTCATACAAAAAACACATGATTTATGATTCATTTTAAGGAGACCCTCATGACCACACCCACGATTTCGCGCGATCGAATCAAATTCATCGCGCAGCGAGAAGCCCAAGCCTTTTTACAAGCCCGTCCACAATCGGCTCGGCTTGCTGAACAAACAGAGCAACATTACCTCTTTGGCGTCCCATTGCATTGGATGGCCGACTGGGGAACACCCGTGCCACTGTTTGTTGAGCGAGCCCAAGGGGCGCATTTCACCGATGTTGACGGTCACGAGTACGCTGATTTTTGTTTGGGCGATACGGGCGCCATGTTCGGTCACAGCCCTTCACCCGTTGCACAACGTTTAGCCACCGCTGCATTCAATGGTTATACGGCGATGTTGCCCACTGCGGATGCCTCAATCGCAGGTAAATCTTTAACTGAACGGTTTGGCCTGCCTTTCTGGCAGTTGGCCACCACGGCGACTGATGCCAATCGTTTTGTGGTGCGCTGGGCGCGTGCCATCACCGAACGTAAGAAAATCTTGGTGTTCAACGGTTGCTATCACGGCACGATTGATGATGTGTTTGTCGATTTAAACCCCAATGATCTCAGCGCCCCACCTTCGACTCGCGCCAGTTTATTGGGTCAAGTGTATGACCTCACCCAATTCACCGATGTGGTTGAATTCAACGACATCGAAGCGGTGCGTGAAAAACTGAACAGCCATGAGTTCGCTTGTGTACTGACTGAGCCGGCTTTGACCAATTGTGGCATGGTCTTGCCTGCTGATGGTTTCTTAGCCCAATTGCGCGAGGCCTGTGATGCCACAGCCACGTTATTGGTGTTTGATGAAACCCATACGATCAGTGCGGGGTATTCAGGATACACCGGTTTATGTGACTTTTTACCTGATATGCTGGTCGCGGGTAAAGCGATTGCAGGTGGTTTGCCTTGTGCCGTGTACGGCATGAGCGAAAACGTTGCGCAACGCATGCGCACAGCCAAAGAAACGGCGCCGCCGGGTCATTCGGGTATTGGCACCACATTGTCAGGCAATATGTTGACCATGGCTTTATTGGCGACCAATTTAACCGAAGTGGCCACCAAAGAGGCTTTCAACCAAATCATCGCCCAACAAAGCAAACTGTCAGCAGGTTTACGAGACATCATCGACCGCTGCGCTTTGCCTTGGACCGTCACACAATTGGGTGCGCGCAGCGAGTTTCAGTTCTGCACAAGTTCACCCAAAAATGGTTCCGAGGCTGAAACTGCCATGGATGCAGAGCTTGAGCAAGCAATTCATTTGTACCTACTCAATCGAGGGGTCATGATCACTCCTTTTCACAACATGACCTTGGTGTGCCCTGAAACGAGTGATGCTGACATTGAGCAATTTTTAATGGCGTTTGAATCATGTGTCAAAGAACTGAGTCAACCTTGATTTAGAATTTCAAGCCCTGTTTGAGCGTTATGCATTGCTCTCCACACATTAAGAAAACGGGTGGTGATGATTTACCCCCATCATGAAACGAGCCTTACTATGAAACCCATTTTAGTATTACAACATGCGCATTATGATTGGCCTGCTTATTTCACCGATTGCCTGATTAATTGGGAAATTCCATTTGAACTGATTAATGTGGCCGCGGGCGACACATTGCCTCTGACCATCACCGATTACAGCGGGTTTGGCGTCATGGGTGGCGGCATGAGCGCCAACGATGATGTGGGACATCCACACCTCATTCAAACCATGGCATTGATCGAAGAAGCCGTTGAGCATCGAATTCCAGTGATTGGTCATTGTTTGGGGGGGCAGCTCTTGGCGCGTGCATTGGGCGGCATCGTGATTCCAGCCCCCTACCATGAAATAGGCTGGCACACGATAAGCCCTTTACACACGGCAGCTGCATACGAATGGTTTGGCAGCTTAGCCCCCGTCACCTTATTTGAATGGCACAATGAAACCTATCTGCCGCCTCCCAATGCACAGTTGTTGGCTGGCAGTTTATACTGCTTAAACCAAGCTTTTTCTGTGGATGGCATTCACTTGGGCATGCAATTTCACGTTGAAGCCATCCCCGAAAAAATCAATCATTGGCTTGACACCGCACGCGACGACCTGGCTTTGGCCAATGACAGCAACATTCACAGCGAAGAACGCATTCGACGTGAAAATTGGATGTATGCTGAATCATCTCAAGCGATTGCCCGTCAGCTGTATACGCGTTGGTTGGCCAACGTTGATCAGTCCAAATGAGAACAGTTGAGCATCAGATTGGGCGTCAATTGACGGTTTTATGCGGTGAACATGATTCGACCATGGTTTAGGTGTAAACTATGGTCAATATGTCACATCAAAAACATGTGATTGATCAACCCATTATGAAAGAAACATGATGAATCTTAAACCTGCGTTTTTTGTTGCAAGCATTTTAATCAGCGGTTTGGCATGTGCAAATGACGATGCCCCCGCAACGGTGGGCTTAAAATTGAGCAGTGGTCCTCAGCTCTTTTTTGATGTGGCAAACAAGGTGTCGAATGAACAAGGGAGTTCACACTCATTTGTTGTCATCAAAGGCGACATTCCACTCACAGAGCAAGGCCGAGCTTTACA
>CALMCL010000251.1 GCA_937862905.1 uncultured Burkholderiaceae bacterium
CCATTTGGGTGGGTACACGCTCAAAGTGGTGGTGCGCGGGTATTACACTGAGGGTGGTGTGCTGTGGAAACCCGGGCAACGGGTTGAGTGTGATTTTGAGCCGTTTGACACGCACGCGGTGTTTTTTTTGATGGCGCGGCGTTTTTATGTGAGCCGTGGCGGTGGGGGCAAGTACACGTTGTTAACGCTCAAAGAGGATAAGGCGTGGGTGCCTGAGGCGCGTAAGCCCAAAAAAGCCCACAAAAAGGCACGGCGCGTAAGAAAATCGATTGAAAAAGATTTGGAATGATTGGAGGGGTTTGTGGATGCTAAAACGGTGAAAGGCCTCATCAAAGGGGCGTTTGGTGCGATGCGTTTGCCATTCAAAGGCGTGGTCAGCGCGAGCGGTGTGGGGTCTGATAATCAGTTGCTGGTCGGGACGGGTTTGTCTGATGAAGCGTTGACGGATTTGGAATACTTTCAGCATTACGGCCACGCCAGCCGCCCGTTGGCTGGGTTGCAAAAGATTGTGTTGCCCGTGGGTGGCAAGACCGCGCATGCGGTGGTGATTGCGGTGCAAGGTGATAAGGTGATGGTGGGACAGTTGTTGCCAGGCGAATCCATTCAATATGCGGGCGGTGGATTTATCCACAGTAAAGTGGACGGCACGCATCACGTCAAGGGCAAGGTGGTGTTTGATGATGATGTGTTATTTAAAGGGCAAATCAAAGGCGAAAAAGACATCACGGCGGGCGGTGATGTGAGTGATCAGGGCGGTACAGAGACCATGGCGGGGATGCGGTCTAAATACAATCTACATGGGCATGATGGCGGTGTGCAGCCTGACCCTCAAATGTAAAAAACTGATTATAAACCAACCCACTGACACCTGTCACGTGGGTTTTTTTACGCGTGCGTGGGATACTTTGCCCCATGATTAGCGCACAAATAAACCCCCTCTCTGGCGATTACGTTGCAGCCAATGCAGCGATTGATCACCTTGCCAATTCGATTTACATTCGGCTGGTCACGCCGCTGAACAGCTGGTGGGCGGATCCATCGCTGGGCAGCCGTTTGCATGAGTTGCAGCGGGATAAAGATGTGCCGCGTGTGCGGGTGTTGGCCAAGCAATATGCTGAGGATGCCCTCCAGCCGTTGCTGGCGGATGGGCGTGCTAAAAGTGTGGTGGTGCAAGTGTCGGGTGATGGGCAAAGCTTGCCCACGCCGCGTGTGGCCTTGTTGATTGAGGTGGTCGATGCGTCGGATCGCCGCCATGTGTTTGATCATTATGTGTCAGTTGGGGGTTGATCGTGAGTTATCCGATTCCAAGCCTTGATCAAATCCGCAACCGTTATTTGACGACGTTGCAAAACAAAAACCCTGATTTTGACATCTCTGTCGACAGCGACCATTACGTGCGTGCGACGGCGATTGCCAGTGTGGTGGAGGGCTTGTATCAGTTCATTCTGTGGGTGTTTCGCCAAATTTTCGTGGACACCG
>CALMCL010000252.1 GCA_937862905.1 uncultured Burkholderiaceae bacterium
ATGCAGCTCGTATCGCAGTTTGCCCATTACATTCGTTTATGAAATTGTTCTGTGTCTGGCTTTTATAAACGTCAGGCACAAGTGAACACCACTCAATGCCTCATGCATGCCTTGAATTAATTGTGTTTTGTTATATTGATATTGCTGTTGGCATTGTTGCTGAGATATGGGGTGTTGATTTTGTTGATGCCAATAAAAAAGGAAAAAATGATTAATTTATTCAGTCTGTTGTATTTACTGACGGTTGTTATCGCCAACCTTGCTTTTGCACACTTCATGCAAGGTGAGGACATGAAGCAATTGTTGCTTGTGGACGGTGTGATTTGTTTTCTGATGATCGGCTTCGACATGGCGATTCGAGACAAATTACATGACGCTTGGGAGCATCGAGGCTTGTTTTGGAAAATGCCCGTTTTGATTTTTTCAGGCTCTGTTGCCAGTTACATCATCAACAAAGATGCTGCTCAAGTGGCGCTTGCATCATTTATAGCCTTTGCTGCTGCGGGTTTTGTGGATTTTTTGATTTACCATGTTTTACGTCATCACAGCCATTGGATGCGAGTGAATGGTTCCAATCTGTTGAGTGCCGCGGTTGATTCGCTTGTGTTTCCTTTCATTGCCTTTGGTTTACCCATGCAATGGAATTTTTTTAGCGTAGAATTCATCACAAAAGTACTTGGTGGTGTTGCTTGGTTTCTGTTGTTGGGTTTAATTTGGCGTCAACAAAAATATGCCTCAATGTCTCAACGTTAGTTAAAAAAGCCCGAACATGCATCAACTGAATTTTATTTTGAAATGCACGTCCGTTCGCTGGTTTAAATCAATGGCTTTTGTTAAAATGCCGTCATCACACAATCAGCAATGAATCAACCATAACAATTCACATTGTGAACCGTTGTCAACAAGGAGCAAATGTGCGACCAACATTTTTAGATTTCGAACAATCAATTGCCGAGCTGGAAGGCAAGATTGAAGAGTTGCGCTTGGTGCAGAGTGATTCTGCCGTGGATATTTCTGAAGAAATTTTTCGCTTAAAGAAAAAAAGCGATGAGCAAACCAAAGACATTTATTCAAAGCTCACCTCATGGCAAGTGTCTCAAGTCGCGCGCCACCCGCAACGCCCATACACGCAAGATTACATCAATGGCATTTTCACCGATTTTCATGAATTGCATGGTGATCGCTCTTATGCCGATGACTTGTCCATTGTGGGCGGCTTGGCTCGTTTTGATGGGGCCGCTTGTATGGTCATTGGTCACCAAAAAGGCCGAGACACCAAAGAACGCTCGATGCGTAATTTTGGGATGCCCCGCCCAGAAGGCTATCGCAAAGCTCTGCGCTTGATGAAAGTGGCAGAAAAATTTAAATTACCTGTCTTCACTTTCATTGACACACCAGGTGCTTATCCTGGCATTGGAGCCGAAGAACGTGGGCAATCTGAAGCGATTGGTCGCAATTTATTTGAAATGGCAAAACTCAACACCCCCATCATCGCCACCATCATTGGTGAAGGTGGTTCAGGCGGTGCACTGGCGATTGCGGTGGCTGACACCGTGATGATGATGCAGTACTCAACGTATTCTGTGATTTCACCCGAAGGTTGTGCATCTATTTTATGGAAAAGCGCAGATAAAGCATCTGAAGCTGCAGAAGCCTTGGGTTTGACGGCGCCGCGCATCAAGCAATTGGGCTTGATTGACAAAATTGTGGGCGAGCCCATTGGCGGGGCGCATCGCGATTACAAACACACGGCACAATTGTTAAAAAATGCGTTGGCCGATGCGTTGACCCAAGCACAAAGTGTGCCGATTAAAGAATTACTGGAATTGCGGATGAATCGCTTGATGGATTATGGTAAATATTCAGAAAAATAACCCAGAGTTGAGCACGGAAAGCGGTGAGTCGATCACCGCTTTTTTATGGTCCGAATTGCGAAAAGCCCCTTTTTCGGGTTCATTTGCAGTGGCGGTCAGTGGTGGCATCGACTCAATGGCTTTGCTGCATGCGTCATATCATGTGGCCTGTGAGCATGGTGTTGAACTCCACGCTTTCCATGTGCACCATGGTTTACAAGTTGAAGCGGATGCTTGGGTCGAATTTGTTCGAGATTTTTGCGCGGATAAACGCATTCATTTTAACCATGTTCAACTGGATCCAAGCACTCGAAAAAACGCCCAAAGCATTGAAGATTGGGCGCGTCAAGGCCGTTATGTTGCATTGGCCAGCATGGCGCAACTCAGTGGTGTGTCATGTATTGTATTGGCACAACATGAAGATGATCAAATCGAAACCCATTTATTGCAAAAAGCCCGAGGTGCCGGTGTGCGAGGGCAGGCGGCGATGCCTGCTGAGTTTCAGCGTTTTAACACCACTTGGCATCGGCCGTGGTTGGGTGTGAGCCAAGCGCACATCAATTGCTATGCTGTACATCATGCGGTGCCTTATGTGCTTGATCCTTCCAACCTTAACCCACAGTTCGCTCGAAACGCATTGCGAATGGGACACTTTCAGACCCCATTGGGTGTTGATGATCGTTTACAAATTCTCACAGACATTCGAATGGCACAATCGAACCTTGCGCGCGACAATGCGTGGGCTGAAGCCATTTTGCTGCCGCATTACATTGAATCTAAAAATGACATTGGAGAGATCTCGTGCTTGCAAGGCTTGGTTTTTCAGGACTACACGGAAGAACAGCAAGCCACATTGATTCGCCATTGGCTGGCCTCAGTTGGAATGCGCATGCCCACGCGACCTGCACTTAAAGAGCTGATTAGACAGCTCAATAACTCACGCATAGATCAACACATGTGTTGGAAGCATCCCGATGGTGGCGCGGTCACGCGTTTTCGCAACACATTGATCATTGGACATTTGTTTCCTGTAGGACATGTGGGTACGTTGAAGCAATTGCCTGTGGCTCAGGATGTGTATGGTGTGGATGTTGAACGATTGAAAACTTTTGGACTGACCATGCGAGCGCGCAGTGGTGGAGAGCGCATCCATGTGCATCCTAAGCGTCCAATCATTGATTTGAAATTGGCCTATCAAAATGCCCAAGTAGCGCCCATGCTGCGGGCACATTTGCCTTTGGTTTATTGTGGTGATGCATTGGTGTATGCAGCGGGGGTTGGAATGAATATCGATGAATGCGTGTTGGGTGGTCAACCTTTGGCTTGGTCTGTTGATTGAGCAATCAGAGCGCACCAGGGCGAATGCCGTTCAGTTCATTTAACAAAAGGGGTGTAAAAAAATGGTAAAGCCATTTTTTTACACCCCTTTTTTGATTTTGTGAATTTTATTGCTTATCACCACCAAAAGAGAAATCCAAGTTCGGATTGTCAAAACGTGCGATGCCAACAAACTCTATGCCGTTTGGGCCATAAAACTGGCCTGAAAAGCGGCCTTTGTCGTTACCTGACTCAACAGTGCCCATGAGGGTGTCGCCTTGCATTTTGCCGTGCATCACAATGCTGTTGCCAAAAGTGTATCGATCAGGAACGGACACGCTGAACCCTTCAAAGCTGTTGTCATTAAAATTCAATGCATACGTTAAGCGATTGTCATAAACCGATTGATTGGCTGAGCGAAGGGCGCGTCCGTAGTAGATTTGATCGTCATGGAGGTCTATCTGTTGGCTGGGGGCATCGCCCATTGCAAACACATCTTGTTGGCCTGTGCGAGAATTCCACGCGCCATAACGGGTGTATGTGTATGTGGTTCCACCGACGCCAAGGACATCAGGGTTTTCTGTTCGAACCATGCCATTGGTTTTAAAAGATATTTTTTTTAAATCAACCGCAACCCCTTTGGGATTGGTGTAAATAAAGTCTTGGGTTGTGCGTTTTTTCTGAAGTGCTGCACCATTATCGGGATGGTATGAGCTGCAAGAACTGAGGGTGATGCTGAAGGAAAGCAATGTTGTTTTTATAAGTTTCATGATTCACGCAGGTTAATTTGATGGGCTGCGCGATTGTAGCGAATTAATCAATTTTTGTAAACTTACTTATGTCGTTTTCTATATAAAAAACATTTACTCAAAAACCATCGCGATTGATGAGTTGTGCATGATGAATTTAAAAAAAAGTTTGTGCCTGTTGTGACAATAAAATGATGTCAAGAAAGCCTCCCAAACTCTCAATTGACATCATTGAATGATAGCGCATCCCTAAGCCCCTTAAGACGAGATGGAGCTACAGTCAGGGGGTAACGACACCCTGTATTATTATGTTAATCAATAAGCAATATGCACATGACATCCTTTGGTGAGGATGCAAGCCATGATGCTGTTAAAGTGATGGTGGCGCATGGCGTATCGACTCTACTTGCTTCTTTTGATGGTAGCCTCTTTACTTAACTTATGCAATATGATTTTTCATCTTTTAAATATAAATATCGGGATGCTGGTTGGGTGTTGAGGGTGAGGCTTGACCTTCAGGTGTTAATCAGCTGGGATGTCCTTTTACATCACTCGATCAATGGTGTTGTCAAATGCCCTGAGATCCCACGCTCAATGCGTTGTTTTGCAAATGGATCCGCGCCTTCGATATAACGCATGGCCGACTGCATGTTTTTCCAGCCCACATATTCCATAAGCGTTTTAATGTCCCAACCATTGGATGTTGCCCAAGTTGCGAAGCCACGTCGCAGCGAATGTGCGCTGTATTGAGCGGCCAGGTCGATGTGTGCATCTGTAAGCAATGATCTGAGCAAGGGGATCAGGCTGTCTTTATGTAAACCGTCGTTGCCAATATGTCCCCACTGGTTGATTGATCGAAACACAGGGCCGGATGTCAATCCTGACAATTCAATCCAAGCGAGATACGCTGAGACCGGGCAAAGCTGAGACAGCGCAGGGGCTTTGAAACTGCTGCCTTTAAGTTGTCGATCGCCTTTTGTTCGAGGAAAGTAGCAAGTCATGCCTTCATTGGGAGTGACCTCTACATGTTCAATGCGCAAGCCAATCAGCTCATCCCCTCGAAAACCACGCCAAAAACCAAGCAGCAGCATGGCTTTATTGCGCGTGTGTTTCAACTCCTCGCCGCGACGATTCGTTTGTTGCGCGGCCTCAATGGCTTGATCCAACCAAACCATGACCTGTTTTAATTGTTCTATTTGAAAGGGCTTGGCGCGCTTTTCTCGGGCGGGATGAAGTGTTTGTATGCCTCGAAATACTTTTTTCACCAAGGGTGCTTTGGTGGGGTCGGAAAAACCTTGTTCGATGTGCCATTGCGCAAGTGCCGCCAGTCGCTGCCTGAGTGTATTGAGCGACAGGGTTTCTGCGTAATCGGCCAAATATCGAGCCACACTGTCAGCTGTGGCTGGTAAGAAGCCTTGCCATTCGAGCTCGAAGTGCCGAATGGCCGATTGATAGCTTTTGCGCGTGTTGTCTCGTGTTGCGGCCTCAATGTAGTTGTTCAACTTATTCATGATTTGTGGGTCGCTTCAATTTTATTGTTGGATCAATGGGGTCAAGCGTTTAAAAAAAGAGGTTTCTGAGATCCGGCCAAAAAATGGACATTTCATTTGGGCGTGTTTTAAAAGCTTATTTGCATGCCCAATGAATTAATTAGCTGTAATGCATGTTTTTGGAGGATCAAAGGCGTCCCGTTTCAATATAACACTGGATAATATGACATTATACTGTGTTAATTTTCATTAATATTTAATTTATTTTTAATGTAAAATACCATGTAATTACATGGTATGTAATATATTATCAAATTTGGAGTTCACCTATGGCACGCACTGGTCTGTATAAATGACAAGTCAAAAAAGCAAGGGATTCGCTGCTGCTGAACAACCGGCATCCTTCAGTGGATGCCGTGCGAATTGAACTGGGCAATACAGGCTCTAAAACCACCATTCATAAGTATTTAAAGGAGCTGGAAGGGGAGGATGAGGGGGCGAAAGGATTGCAAATAACGCTCAGTGATGAGCTGAAAAACATGGTTTCGCTCTTAGCATTGCAGTTGCAAGAAGAGGCGAATCGAGAGCTTGTTGAGGTGCGCGCTGCGGGGGTCGTTGCACTTGAAAAACACATGGAAAGCATGGTTGCATTACATAATGAATTGGATCAAGTCAAAAAAGAATTGCTTTTGGCTCAAACATCTGTCGCTGATGAACATCAAGCCCATGAGCAAACCCGATTGATGTTGCAAAATGAAGTCATCTGTCGCCATACTTTGACCCAAGAAGTACATGACCTTAAGGAGCGTCTGACGGAAAGTGATGCGTATAGACAATCTCTGGAGGAGAAACATCAGCATGCTCGCGATGCTTTGGTACATTATCGTGAGTCAGTTAAAGAGCAAAGGGAGCAGGAGCAACGTCGTTATGAGCAACACATTCAACAGTTGCAAGCGGAGCTGCGCTTGGTGCAGCAAACGGTCATTGTCAAACAAGATGAGGTGACGCGCTTGAGTCAAGACAAAACACGTTTGTTGACTGAGTTGCAACACAGTCAGGAGGGGCTTGATCAAGAGCACATGAATCATCTAAACACCATCGAGCAATTGCAAGCGTCAAAACAACTAAACCTCCAGATGGAGGTCTTAAAAGCTCAAATTATCGACAAAGATGCATTGATGTTGACCGTCCACAATCGACTCGATGAAGAGAAAAAGAATGTTTATTTATTGAATGAACAGTTGCGAGAACTTCAATTAGAAATTGTGGCAACACATGCAAAACTTGAAGCGCAATTGAGCATTGCCGATGAGGTGCGACGTTTCATGCAAGTTAAAAATGATGTTTAAGGGAATTGAAATTGGGTTTGGAAAAAGGCTGTGCGATTAAAGTGTTATTTTTTTGAATGCTTTTTTAGTCCGTATGACACAATGAAAAACCAAGTGAACGGTTTAAATTGCCATTCACTTGGCTTCGGACAAACGCTGTGCATTACCTATGTGTCACCTGATT
>CALMCL010000253.1 GCA_937862905.1 uncultured Burkholderiaceae bacterium
GAATACCGGCCTGTCACGCCGGGGGTCGCGGGTTCGAGCCCCGTCCGCTCCGCCAGTTAAGAAAAAAGGTGAACTTTGGTTCACCTTTTTTTGTGCGTGTTGTATCTAGTCTGCGCTGGCTGAGTGCGGGGGTGGCTTAGTTGACTGAACAGCGATATAATGATGAACTTTTATTGAGCCGTGTATGCGGCGGCAGCTCGGATTAAGGGAATGACATGTTTAATTTTGTGCACAAACACAAACAAATAATTCAACTGATTTTAGCGGTGATGTTTATTCCGTTTATGTTTTCAGGCGTGTCAAATTTGACGACCATGGATTTTAATGGGGACGTGGTTGCAAAAATAGGCAAGCAAAGCATCACCAAAACGGCATTTGAGCAGGGCTTTAATCAATACAAAGATAAAGTGCGTGCTCAAATGGGCGATAAATTCAGTGAAGCCGATTTTGATACCCTCGAGCAACGAACGGCTTTTCTTAATGAGATGGTCGATGAATATACCGTGTCTGAGGCCGTTCAGTCTGAACATTTGACGGTCAGTGATGCGCAGTTGGTCAGTGCTTTGCTTAAAGATCCGATTGTGAGCCGTGATGCACAGGGTAATATTGACCGTGCCAAATATGAAGCTTTGTTGAAACAAAACCATTTAACCGAGGCGCAATACGAAAACAGTGTGCGCAATCGTTTGTCAACGGGCTTGATTGAGCAGGTGTCGGGTTCGGGCTTCAATATGCAGCCTTTACAGCAAACGGCCATTGCTGATGTGCTGACACAAGTGCGCTTGGTTGAAATCAAACCCATTGACTTGACCCCGTATATGACAAAAGTCACGGTGGATTCAGACAAAGTGAATGCGTATTATCAATCGCATGCCGCTCAATTTACAAAAACTGAGTCTTTTGATGTTGATTACGTGGTGGTTCCAGTGCTGCCTGTCAATTATGCACCAAGCGATGCTGACATCAAATCGGCTTTTGGTGGTACACCAACAACAGAAGAAATCAATAAGGTTAAAAAAGACCCCACTTTAATTAAAGATGTTTTGGCAAAAACCGCATTGGCTAAAATGGAGGCTGTGGCCAAGGAAATTGATGCGACCAGCGCCAAGGCGCCGCAAGATTTGGCCGCGATCGCATCTCGGTTTGGCGGTAAAGTTGAGTCTGCAAAAAATGTCACGCGCACGGGCGACGATGCTTTGCCTGAATCGCTGAAATCAACCGATGTGCGTTTGGCTTTGATCACAGGGACGCAGGTGGTGGGTAAAGCCATCAGTTCGCCTGTGAAATTCAATGACACCAGCTTGATCGTTGGTCGTGTGAGTAAGCAAACGCCTGCTGGTTTATTGCCTTTGGTCGATGTCCAAGCTGAAATCGAAAAAACATTGAAACAAACGTCTGTCGTGGCTCAGACCCGTGAGGATGCACAAAAGCAAGTGGCTGCCATGACTGCCAGCACCCCCATTGGTGCGCCCGTTGCAGTTGGTCCTTTGTTGAGCAGCAATTTAAGTCGCGCTACAGTGGCTCAGGTCTTGGCCTTGGGTGCAAAGGATGTGCCTAAATTGTTGGTCAGTGATGATGCCAACAGCGTCAGCATTGTGCGTGTGATTGGTGATGATCCGAACAAGCCAGCATCGGATAAGTTCGTGGGTTTGAAATCTGCATTACAGCAATGGGGCGGAATTTCAGGGGAGTTACAACAGCGGGCTTATTTAAATCTGTTGCGTGAGCGTTTAGGCGTTAAACTGTACCCAGAGCATTTGGGTGGGGCTGAAAAGAGCAAGGCCTAATTTTTAAAGCACGCTGAATATTTCGCGTGCTTTCATGTTTTCGATTTTGACTTTGTGGATGTGCAGCCGTTATGGTAAAAGACGTCACTGACCTGGTTGTTTGATGGTGATGTTTGGCTGTGTGGTTTTCCATCTGTTTTGTGCAGATGAGCGTTTGCTTTGTTTCACAAACAAGCGGATCTGTGCTGAAATTGTGCTTTTTTCTGTTCAAAATCGATGGTCTTAATGCCATCAAAAAACAGCATTTTGCTTTGTGATTAACTAAAGAAAATGTGAGTGAGTCCGTTTTCTTCTATGAATTGATGTGAGTGAGTGAGCTCAAAACAGCTCGATCACAATCAATTGATTGTCTCTGATTTCTGTTGGCTGAGTCTGACAGAAACACTAACCTTTAAAGCATGAAAAAGTTGTTTTTCACTTTTTCCATCTTTTTTGTACTATTTATTATTTGGAGTTTCCCGTGTTATCAGCAGCGAATATCACCATGCAGTTTGGCGCCAAGCCTTTGTTTGAAAACATCAATGTCAAATTTGGTGAGGGCAATCGTTATGGCCTCATCGGAGCCAATGGTTGTGGTAAGTCAACATTCATGAAAATTCTAGGTGGTGATTTGGATCCATCTGCGGGTTCTGTTGTGATTGAGCCCAATGTGCGTTTGGGTAAACTGCGTCAAGATCAATTTGCGTATGAAGACTTACGCGTGTTGGATGTGGTCTTGATGGGGCATACCGCCATGTGGGAGGCCATGTCTGAGCGTGATGCCATTTATGCCAATATGGAAGCGACAGAGGACGATTACATGCGCGCCGCTGAGTTGGAAGGGGTGTTTGCACAATACGATGGTTATACGTCTGAAGCCCGCGCCAGTGAATTGTTACTGGGTGTGGGGCTGCCGATTGATTTGCATCAAGGTTTGATGTCTGCGGTTGCTCCGGGTTTAAAAGTCCGTGTGTTGTTGGCGCAAGCCCTGTTTTCCAACCCCGATGTGTTGCTGTTGGATGAACCGACCAATAACTTGGACATTGATACGATTCGTTGGCTCGAGCATGCGTTGGATGAAAAAGATTGCACAATGATCATCATTTCGCATGATCGCCACTTTTTGAATGGCGTGTGCACGCACATGGCGGACATGGATTTTGGCACTTTAACTGTGTATTCGGGCAATTATGATGATTACATGTTGGCTTCTGCCGAAGCACGTGCTCGCCAAATGGCCAGTAATTCAAAAGCCAAAGAACGCATGGCGGAGTTGCAAGAGTTTGTGCAACGTTTTGCTGCGAATAAGGCCAAAGCGCGCCAAGCCACTTCACGTCAAAAAATGATTCAAAAAATCAAAGCCGATACGGTGGAGATGAAGCCATCATCGCGTCAAAACCCGTTCATCCGTTTTGAGCAAAACAAAGTTTTGCACCGTTTGGCTTTGGAAGTAGAGACGGTCAGTAAAGCCTTTGATCATCCCATCATCACGAAATTTTCAACGATGATTGATGCTGGCGATAAAGTCGCCATCATTGGTGGCAATGGTGTGGGTAAAACGACACTGTTGCGTGTTCTGCAAGGTGATTTGGCGGCCGATTCCGGGGTTGTGAAATGGTCTGAGAATGCCGATGTGGGTTATATGGCACAAGATGCGGCTGAGCAATTCGACAGCGATGAGCTGGTGTTCGATTGGATGGGTAATTTCCGTCAGCAGGGTGATGACGATCAAGTCATTCGCGGTGTTTTGGGTAAATTGTTGTTTTCTGGTGATGATGTGACCAAATGTGTGCGCATCTTATCGGGTGGTGAAAAGCACCGCATGAGTTTTGGTCGATTGTTGCTGGGACGCCACAATGTGTTGATGCTTGATGAACCGACCAACCATTTGGACATGGAGTCGATCGAGTCACTGCAGTTGGCATTGGAGAAATATGCCGGTACTGTGTTTATTGTATCGCATGACCGTCAATTCATTGACAATGTGGCCACACGAATCATTGAAGTCAAAGGCGATGGCACTTTGGTTGACTTTAAAGGTGATTATGAGTCGTATTTGGACAGCCAAGGTTTGAACGGTTAATCCCTGAGCAAAGCCATTTTAAGAGTATATTATGCCCATCCTTCACATTGTTGCCCCTTCAGGTTATCCTCAAGATCAAAATTCGGTTGCGCGTGCAGTTGACTATTTTACTGAACGGGGTTGGACGGTGCGTGGGCAAGGCTCTGCTTTGCGGCATTTCCAGCGTTTTGCAGGAACAGATGCTGAGCGTTTGGCCGAAATCAACCATCTGATGCGCTTCGCTGATGGCCAAGAAAAAAAACCAGATTTGGTCATGGCGTTGCGCGGCGGTTATGGGGTGTCTCGATTCATGGATCTGATTGATTTTGAGGCCTTGGCTCAGTTGGACTTGCGCTTCATGGGGCACAGTGATTTCACTGCTTTTTGCCTGGGTTACTATGCCAAGACAGGGCGTCCTTCTTATATTGGACCAATGGCCTGTTTTGACTTCGGCTCGGAAGTCCCTTCACTTTTTATGGAGGCACACTTTTGGCAGATGCTCGCTCAAGGGCATGATGTGGTGATTGTTGATGTCGCTCAGCCCCATCAGTTTGAAGCCGAGGGTGTGTTGTGGGGAGGCAACTTGACGATGGTGAATCAATTGGTGGGGACGCCTTTTTTGCCTGATGTAAAAGGTGGCATTCTTTTTCTTGAAGACATCAATGAACACCCTTATCGAATTGAGCGAAGTTTGTATCAATTGCGTGATGCGGGGATTCTTGAGCAGCAATCAGCCGTCATTCTTGGCCAGTTCAATGGTTACAAGCTGTATGACAACGACCATGGTTATGATTTTAATGAAATGGTGGCGCACATGCGCAGTCGGTGTGATGTGCCCATTTTGACAGATTTACCTTTTGGTCATGTGCGCGATAAAGTGACTTTACCCATTGGGAAGGTGGCTCAATTAAATGTTTTGGGCGATGCGGGTTATCGTTTGACTGTGCACGCCATTTGATTGGCTGACTGATTGGAGATTTGATCGCCGCTTGAATGGGATCGAGGTGTCTCGTCAATTCTAGCGAAGATAATACGTTGTTCGCAGCATTTTAATTCGTGCGATGTAGTTTTGTGTTTCTTCTGGCATTTTGGTCAGGCGGAAACGGTCATAGGTGCTGCCATTGGCCTTGGGTTTAATGTAATTGTCCACATTGCCCATGCCCCAGTTGTATGCAGCCAAAGTTAATTCCACATTATTATTGTAACGGTCATACAATTTGTTCAAATATTCAGATGCTGCGCGTGCGGACTCTTCGGGATGTGTGCGGTCAGCCAAGCCCATGTCACGTGCGGTTGGGCGCATGAATTGAAATAAGCCTTGTGCGCCCGCACGGCTCTGGGCATTTGGATCACCTGCTGATTCTTGGTGCATCACTGCGGAGAGCAGACCGCGTGGTAAACCATTGTCTTTTTCTAACGTTTCCAGTTTTAGTTTTTTTCGCCATTCGTATACGCGTTCAGCCACCGCATCATCACCTGATTGATAACCCAACTCTTTTAAAATAGGCCACAATGCAAATGCACACGCCGCAATCGCAATGGCCATGATCAGCCATTGGATGCGTTTTTTTGGTGTTTTGTAAATCAGTTTGACCATGTGTGTGGTTTTGGGTTTCTTTGTGAAAAGGTTAAAGCATAGCTTGAGGGCAATAAAAAAGCCACCAAAAGGTGGCTTTTCAACAAAAAAACATAAAATTATTTAATTTTAGTTTCTTTGTAAATGACATGCTTACGTGCCACTGGATCAAATTTTTTGATTTCCATTTTTTCAGGCATGTTGCGTTTGTTTTTATCGGTCGTGTAGAAGTGACCTGTACCAGCTGTTGATTCGAGTTTGATTTTATCACGCATGATAGGGCTCCTTAGATTTCGCCGCGGGCGCGCAAGTCAGACAAGACTGCGTCGATACCGTTTTTGTCGATGGTGCGTAAAGCTGCATTCGAAACGCGCAAACGCACGAAACGGTTTTCAGACTCTACCCAAAAACGGCGGTTTTGCAAGTTAGGCAAAAAACGACGTTTGGTTTTATTGTTTGCATGAGAAACATTGTTCCCAGACATCGGGCGTTTACCCGTTACTTGACATACGCGTGCCATGATGATTTCCTTATTTCAGCTAATTTCAAACCAAATGATTGTTGTTGATTCAAGCGTTTAAATCTTTGTTTTGTAATGGTTTTGCGCATAAAATCGAGCCAATACACAACAGGGCATAAAATTTCGCGCTAAACAAACAACAAAAATTTGAAAACTGTTTGTACCGAGACATTCTATTATAAAGTATTTTTGTTAAAAAGACAATGTGTTTGTCGGTCTGTATGCCATTTTCAGACGAAAATAACAGATAGCTTAGAAGCTGAAACGGGTCAGGGCTTTTGTAAAACCAAGGGGTCAAGTCGCCCAAAACACAACAATTGACCTTGAGTTGTGGTCAGTACGGGTACCATTGAATCGTATTTTTCTTTTAATTCGGGATGTTCATCAATGTCGATGATGTCAAATTGAAAGTCAATGCGTGTTTGCCAAAGCCGTAAATCTTCGTACATGTCGTGACAGAGGTGACAGTTTTCTCGGGTGTACAGTTGGTAGGATGTGTTCATCTTGCTATTTTGAATGTTGAATGGTTTTGGATGGTTTCTCATTCGGCCACGTTAATGCCAACAAATTGACGCATGTTATTGCGAACAACGTAGATGAATACGGTGTCACCAGCCGTTAGTTTTTTTGCTGCAAGGTTCAATTGTTCGACAGATTTGATGTCTTGTTGATTGATGTTGAGCACAAGGTCGCCGACAGATAAACCTGCGGCGACGGCGGGTTCTTGAATGGAGGTGATTTGCACGCCAGAGTTGGTGTTGGCGTTGGCTTTTTGAGCGGGGCTCATGACGCGAACCTTGAGTCCTAGTTTTTGCCAAATGAAGAAATTGGCTTGATCAAAAGTGTTTGTGCTTTTGGGGATGATAAATTTGATCGGCTTTCGATCTCCATCGCGCAGTACTGTGAGTGTGACTTCGTCGTCTTGTGAGAGGAAATCACGCAAGGCGCTGAGGTCGGACACGTCAATGACCCGCTGTGATTCAATGCCGACAATGACATCGTTCTTTTGGAGGCCAGCTCGCCCTGCGATGGAGTTGGGGGTGATCGATTTGACCCATGCGCCTGTGGCATCTGCGAGGCTGAGTTCGGTTTGCAGTTTTTCATCGACATTGGTCGCTAAAAAGCCCAGTTGTTGCCAGCTTTGAGGCAAATTTGCACTGAGGTCTTGGCTTTTGACCAGTTTACTGACCAAAACGTGCCGGGTCAGACCCATGGGGGCTTTGAGCAAGTTGGAGTTCATCGCCAACACTTCGCCTTTTGTGTTGAGAAGTGGGCCGCCTGTGTTGCTGGCGTTGATGTCCACATCAGTGACCAGGCCTTGAGATTTGTTATTGGTCGGGTTGCTGATGACAACACCTGAGGATACGGCATTTTTATTGGCGCCGATGGCGAGTACCCATTCACCTTCGCTGACTTGTTCGGCGAGGGGCAGGGCGGGTAAGCTGCCATTGGCAACTTTTAAAATGGCCAAATCTCTTTTGGGCTCACTGCGCAGCAGGGTGGCTTTGAGTCGTCGTTTGTCGGACAGTTGCACGTAAATCTCGTTGGCGTCGATGACGGTGTGGTAGTTGGTGACGATGACACCATTTGGGGCGATGATGAAGCCACTGCCTTGGACTTTTTTCTTGATGACTGGGGCGGCAGTGGTTGAGCCAACTGTGGCATCCGCGTCGCTGAACATGCGTGAAAAGACTTGATACACAGGGTCTTGGGTGATTCCTTTGTATTGTTCAGGGACTTTGATTTTGACCCATTGAATGGCTTGAACATTAACGATGCCTGCTGCACTGGTGTTGACGATTTGTGCAACATTGGGGGCTGCATAGGCCATCCCGATGAGACTGAGGTGTGACAATCCAAAAAACAGTTTAAAAAGATAGGCTGGTACGGTTTTGGGCATGACCCGTCCTCGATGAAGTTCATGAGTTGATTTGAGCTCATATTGTAACAACTCTGAGCCTTGTCATGGCATTGGATGTGTATTTGTCGCGGGTTTACGCCGTGAGCGGGTCTTTTTATGCTAAATTACCACATCGTTTATTTTGCTTTGAGGTTTCCATGTTGAAGAATGACAGTTACTCCTTTTCATGCCGTTGGTCTGGGCTTGCCTTGCTTGTTGTTGCTTTCGGCTGTACGGGGGTGGCGCAAGCGAAGCGAGTGAATCCAAATGCTGTGCCCAACCAATTGGTGCAATATGTGTTGACCGATCCTGCATCGGATTTGCCTTTGGCAAACACCCCTTATGTGTTGATGACTCCCCATGGCAAGAAAGGGGTGCCGATAAAACCCCTGTTGACTGATGATAAGGGTCGCACAGGCGTGGTGAAAGAGACGCAAACGTATGATTTGGCTGATCCTGCTGCGCCCGTTGTTTTGGTGCAAGCTGAAGGCAATGGCTCACAATTGCTGTTGTTGAATCTGAATGACAGCAATCATGACAATCGTGATTCTGTTGAGGCGGGTGCTGGTGATGCGATCAGCCGTGTGCCCAAGGCAGCGCCGTACATGATTTGGAATAAAGACAGCAATCAGGCTTTGTGTGGTCGTGCCAATGCACAAGGCTTCACACAAGCTTATTTTGTTCAAGCCAATGGTGTTTGGGATGATGGCAATTATATTTTGCGTTTGAAGAATGGCGCTTCATGTGCGGATGCGCGTACGGCGATGGCTGAATTGAGTGATGACATGGATTCAGATGCCTTCGAGCGGGGTCATGCTTATGCACGCGAACATTTTGTGTTGACGGACAAGCAAACGGATGGCTTTGTGTATGAACACGCCAATGACTTGATCCGGAACCCGTCTGCGGACATCGAGCATGGGGCAAATAAGCGCGCACTTGAGCGTGCGATTGATTTGGCCAAAGACAAACGCGATGCGGCGCAGCTGAACATGCTGGGTTATGGTTTGGGTTTTGAGCGGCATGCATATAAACGCAGCTTGCCTTTGCTCACAGAAGCACTGAAAATTGAACCCAATGATTGTTATTATTTGAACAGCAAGGGCTATGTGCTGATGCGCCAAGGGGATTTAAAAGCGTCACGTGAATTGCTGCAAGCATCTGATGTGGCCTGCCAAGCGGCTCGAACTCATGGTGAAATTAATGCGCGAGATCAAGACCCTGCATACCCGATTGCGGTCAATTACGCTCATTTGGCGGAAAACTATGGCTTGAGTGGTGATGCATACATGGCCAATGAATTTTTAAGCCGTGCTTTGAAAGAAGGCGCAGTGCGTGCCAAAGATGAAATTTTTGAAGTGATAAAAAATCTGGGTGAGAAAAAAATGGTCAGCGATGCCAATTTGCAACTGTTTGCATTGTATTTGAGTTATGTTGAAAAGACAGAGGCCAAAAATAAAGCACCTGCCGAAGCGCCCGCGAAAAAAAACAGCAAGGCAGCGGTGAAGCCAAAAGTGAAATGATCGGTCGTTGATGTGGCCGTTATAGAAAACCGTTCGTCTGAACGGTTTTTTTATGTCCGGTAGTAAACCAATACCGCCGCTGCAAGGCACCAGAAAATAGCGGCGAGCGTGAGCGCTGGCCACAAAGACATTTTATCCACCAAGAAATATGCGGCAATCAGGTAGACCGCATAAGGCAACAAAGCCCACAGGCCGAATGCAATGGTTGCTTTAAGGTCTTCGCGGCTGCGTTCGACACCAACGATGTAATGGCTGATGAGTGCAAAGCTTGGGAACAGCGGCACGAGGCCTGCAATTAAGAAATAACGGCTGCGTGACAACAATGCAATGGCGATGACGATGGCTGCGCCCAGCGCAGCTTTGAGCAGTAAAGACATGAGAACCTTCTTGTGTCAAAGTGTGAAAGGATGTGGGTTACATCAATTCGGCGCAAATCGGTGCATGGTCTGAACGACTGCGCCAGATCGGTCCGCTGTGTATTTTTGCTGATTGTACACTTAAACCTCGGACGTATAGACGATCGAGTTTGAACCATGGCATTAAACTTGGGAACGTGCGACCCACTTCGGTTTCTTGCAAATGTTCAACGGCATCGATGACTTTTAAATGTTGGGTTAAGGCTCGATGCACATGTAAATTCCAGTCATTGAAGTCGCCTGCAATGATCAATGTGGCATCGTGCGGCACGTGTTTTTCAATGTGGGCGATGAGCGCTTGGGCTTGGCGATTGCGGCCTCCTTTGAATAAACCAAAATGAACACAAATCACGTGCAGGTCTCCATGGCGGGGGTGATCAATCTGGGCGTGCAATAAACCCCGCTGTTCCAGCCGATGATCGGACACATCAATGTTTTGCCACGAGACAATGGGGTATTTTGACAAAATGGCATTGCCGTGATCACCGTGTCGGTAAATGGCATTGGCACCATAAACACAGAATGGATAGTGGTTGTCGTGCAGGCTGGCGAGCTGAGATTGTCCCCAAATGGTGTGATTGATGGTGCGTTTGGTGTTGATTTCCTGCACTTCTTGCAAGCAAATGATGTCAGCTGCCAGCTCTGCCAAACCTGCTTTGAGCTGAACGATGCGAGAACCTTGGGTCATTGAATGACCTTTGTGAATATTGTATGTGGCAACAGTGAACATGGTATGGATCCGAGGGGGCGAATTTGAAAATGTATTGAATTGCGGGTGTGTGTGGATGTTCGTATGGTGGATGTCTCAATCGCCTGAATTTAAGTTCCAATTCATAGGCACTGCGACGAACACATCCTGAAACATCTGTGTGTTTTATGACACGCTACGAATGAGGCACATTCAATCGGATTTGAGCAATTTTTGTGCACAGCTCATGGGTGGCGGACAATGTGCGCAATGTTGCACGGTTCATGCTGTCGGCATCGGTGTACAGAAGCCCTTGAGCTCGTATGGCGGGCAAGTCTACCCATTGTAACCACTCTTTCAGACTGTCATCGGGTTGGCCGCCAGGCGTTGCTGTGGCAATGATGCTGGGCTTTAAACGCAGCACCTCCTCGACGTTTACTGTAGGTGCGGTCAAAGGCAGGTCTGCAAAGACGTTGCGTGCCCCACAGCGCGCCAAAGCATCACTGACCCAGCTCGAGCCATTTAACGTCATCAGTGGCGCGTGCCAGACTTGATAAAATGCGGGCATGATGGGTTGGGGCGCATCACGCAACAAAGGTAACGTGCGGTAAGCATTTAAAATGATGGGCGCAGCGCTGTTTTCCACACCTGTTAACTGTGCCAAACGCATCAATGCGACGGGGATGTCCGCTAAAGTTTGCACGCGATGAAAATACACAGGGATATTTAAGCGCTCCAAAGCCGCCAATTGAGCGGGTGAGTTGCCACCTTGCCAAGCGATGATGACATCGGGTTTGAGGGCGGCAATGCGCTCGAGGTCAAGGCTTTGATAATCACCAATGATGGGGATGTTTTTGGCGGCGGCAGGAAAGTCGCTGTACGTCGTGGTGCCGATGATGCGATCACCCACGCCGATTGCGAACAGGTTTTCTGTGATGGATGGCGACAGCGAGATGATGCGTTGAGCGGGGGCATTTATGCTCAGTGCATGTCCTGTGTCGTCGTTGACTTGAAAAGCATGGGCATTGTTGATGGTGAGTGCACAAGTCAAGGCCATGCCAAAGCCCATGATCGTTTTCAAAAAAGTCATTTTGTTGTGCCACCACTTTGCGTCAGGAAGCTGACTTTTGATAATCCCGCCGTTTGCGCAGCCGTCAATGCATGCGCCACTTTGGCATAAGGCACCGCTTGATCGGCGCGGATGTGCACTTGGGTTTGCGCATTTTTAGCCGCCAATGCAGTAAAAGCACCCGGTAAATCCGCATCTTTGACCGCGTGGTTGTCAATGAAGTATTGACCTTGGGCATCAATCGACAGCACCACGGGTGCACTGTCTTGTTGCGCACTTTGGGCTTTTTCATTGGGCAAATCCACTTTGACTGAATGTGTCAGCAAAGGGGCGGCCATGATGAAAATCACCAGCAGCACCAGCATCACATCCACCATGGGGGTGACATTGATGTCCGCCATGGGGCGATGACCTTGATTTTTTTGAGAGTTGAATGCCATGATGACTCGCTTAGCCCAATGTGAATGAATGTGATTGTGGGTGTGGTGTCTGTGTCACTGGGTGTGCTGGGTCTGGTTGTTCAAAATGTCATGGGCAAACGCATCCAGCTCGGTTTGGTGTGTTTGGTTGTTGCGGCTGAAAAAGTTGTAAGCGAACAGTGCAGGCAAGGCCACGGCCAGGCCAAAAGCCGTCATGATCAAAGCTTCGCCGACAGGACCGATGATGTTGGCGATTTCCATTTGACCTTGTGCCGCCACAGTGGTCAATGTGCGGTAAATGCCCCACACCGTACCGAGCAAACCGACAAAAGTGGCCGATGAAGCCACCGTCGCCAGTAAGGTCAAGCCTTTGTCAAGGTGTTGATTGGCGACGCGCACGGCATGCGATAATTTGCGTTCTAAGGTGGGGGCATCAACCGATTGTGTGGCGAGTTGAGCGATCGGCATCAGCAGGTTTTCTTTGTCAAAAGGTTTGAGTGCAGACATGCGCGTGTCGCTGTCTTTGTTGTGCCAAAAAACGGCCAAACCTTGCCCCAAATCGCGCAGGCGCATGAACATCGACAAGCGCATGAAAATCACACCCCAGCTTAAAATGGACATGAGTAAAAGCACTATCACCGTGAAGTGGTTAAAAGTGTCGCCTTGCGACCAGAAATGTTGCAAATTAAAAGAGGTGTTCATACGTTTCGCTAAAAAAGGGGCTCAAAATACTACTTCGAAAGGAATTATAACCCCCTCATTGTAGCAAGGGTTGACATCAAGTGGTCTTAATCCGAGCTGCAATCAAAAGTCAGTTTAACATCGGCATAACTGGACACGGCCGTGCCCGCTGCGTTGCGCACTATGGGGAATTTTAAACGCATTGCCTGCTCATGGGCAAGTTGGTTCATGGTGCTGTCTTGACTGCTGCCACTGATGCGTGCGGTTTGAACAATGCCACTGACAGAAATTTGCACATGCGCCATGACTTGACCGATGATTCCTTGGCGTTTGGCACTGGGGGTACACGCCATTTGCGTGGTTTGTGGGCGGTTGCGCACAGGAGAGGTGTCGTCCTTTGCATCGTGTGCTGTTGAGGCTGCTGCCGAAGTGGCGGTTGAGGTGTTTCCGCCTTGAGTCGCAGTGGGCGGAGTGGCTAAAGTCGATGTGCCTGAGGCCGATAGGGCTGATGTCGCAGATGAGTTGTTCTGTAAGTTGTTGTTTGAACTTGAATGTGCATTGGGGGGCGCACCGTTGGATGGCGTGCTGGAGGCTTTAACGTTTGTGTGCGTGGCATCTCGGGCAGGGGATTCTGGAGCGGTCGACATTTGAGGTGTGGCCGCTTGCGGACTGCTTTCGGGTGTCCTGTTCGTGATCGTCTGAGGCGTTGTCTCAGTGGGCGATGCGAGGCTTGTTGTGGATGCGTTTGGTTTTTTTGCGACGGCCACTTCCGTTAAAAGGGTGGCTTGGGTTTCTGTTGCCACACGTGTGAGTGTGCTGGGCTCAGGTGCGGGGGTGCTCAACAGTAACCCTGTGAGCACGCTCAAATGAAGCAGTACGCTGAGAATGAAACTTGGGGTGCGCATGGGGGTCATTGAAAACGCCCAGCGTGGGCTGGGCGCGATGGTGAGGCTGCCATTTGATCAGTCTTTCAAACCCAAAACATCTTGCATGTCATAGAAACCAGCGGTGTTTTGATTTAAAAATTTTGCCGCGCGCATGGCGCCAGTGGCATACGTCATGCGGCTAGATGATTTGTGCGAGATTTCAACACGCTCACCCATGCCCATGAACATGACCGTGTGATCACCGATCACATCACCACCACGAATGGTTGAGAAGCCGATGGTGCTGTCTTCACGTACGCCTGTGACGCCTTCTCGGCCATAAATGGCGCACTCTTTTAAATCGCGCCCCAAAGCATCCGCAATCACTTCACCCATCATCAATGCGGTGCCTGATGGCGCATCGACTTTTAGGCGGTGGTGGGCCTCGATGATTTCGATGTCATAACCTGTGTTTAATATTTTAGCGGCCATTTCGAGTAATTTGAGTGTGACATTGACGCCTGTGCCCATGTTGGCAGCAAAGACCACGCCAATTTGACTCGATGCCGCGTGAATGGCTGCTTTGCCTGCATCGTCAAATCCTGTGGTGCCAATGACGGCATTGACTGTGTTGGCGACGCAAATGTTCAAGTAGTCCAATGTCGCTTCAGGACGGGTGAAGTCAATCATGCAATCGGCATCGGCGAGCACAGCGGCGGCATCATTGCTGATGAGCACACCGGTGGTGCGACCGAGAAATTCCCCCGCATCTTTACCTAAAAAAGCGCTGTTGGCGGAGTCGAGTGCGCCGTGAAGGGTGATGCCGTCGGTGGCAAGTGCTGCCTCAATGAGCATGCGTCCCATGCGCCCAGATGCGCCTGTGATGACTAATTTCATGATGGAGTAGGTGAATGTGAAAAATGAAAAAATTGGATTGAAATTCTGAAAATTAATTCATCAACCTGATAAGGCGCGCTTTAAGCAATTTAAAGCGTGTCTTATCAGGTTGATGAAACAAATGACATCATTTCAATCATTGAAAGTGATTGTTGAGCTAACAACCGTTGCTGCTATATTGTGTTGTGAAGACTATCCGTCACTGCTACTTGGCGGGTACTGTTTCAACAGGCAAATCACGTTCGATTTTGGTGGCCACACCGTTTTGAAACCATATCGTGATGCGGCGTTGTTCTACTTTTTGATAATGGCGGTCTAAGCGATAAATGTAATCCCAGCGATCGGCATGAAAAATATCTTGTAAAATCGGTGAACCCACGGCGTTGGCAATCTCGACCTTGCTCATGCCTTCACGAATCAAAGGCACGCGTTCGGGTTCAATCACATTGCCTTGCTGCGTGGGTGCCTTGTAGGGCAAGTTCACGCAGGCAGTGAGTGACAATGTTGCAACGGCAACCAAACACAGTTGAGTCAGTGATTTTTTCATGGACAGTCCTTCATGGAAGATGATGAATACAGGCGCGGGTGATGAGACAATGGGGTAAACAGGGTTAAACACGGCTAAAGCCTCGCTTGCGCGCCCAATTTGTTGTAAGATTACCATAAATTGACAATAAGGAGCGGCAAAAGCCGTTCAAATCAGAGGTAACAACATGGATAAAACGCACGAACTCAAAAGCAGCGGACTGAAAGTCACGTTGCCGCGTTTGAAAATTTTAGAGCTTTTTCAAAACAGCGTGGCGAATGGCGAGCGCCATTTAAGTGCGGACGATGTGTATCGTGTCCTCATGGGGGAGCAGATGGACATCGGCTTGGCGACGGTGTATCGCGTCTTGACTCAGTTTGAGCAAGCGGGTATTTTATTGCGCCGTAATTTTGAATCGGGCAAAGCGTTGTATGAACTGAACGAAGGTGAGCCGCACGATCATTTGCTGTGTTTGAGTTGCGGTAAGGTTGAAGAATTTTCTGATGCCCAGATTGAGGCGCGCCAACATGAAATCGCTGAGCAGCATGGTTATATACTGCACGAGCGTGCCATGAGTTTGTATGGTGTGTGCGCAGAGTGTCAGACGAAAGTCAAACGCCGCTAGCACGATCAGATCACAACAGCGCAACGCGCTGTTTTTCTTTGTCGATTTTTTATTTTAATCGCTTTATTTTGATCGTTTTGTTTTAATCGTCCTCTCAGATTCTTCTGTTTCCAGAGTGCCGTTTGTAAGTGGCACTCTGAAGCCCACAATGTCTATTTATGACTGCTGAAGGTCTCAGATTCGCATTTTATTTTGATTCCAAAAGGTTTATTGTATGAACCCATCTCATCCCTCTATTCACGCCACAAACGACTTTCAGGGCATCACGGCTCGGCGTTTTGCAGGGTTGGATCGATTGTATGGCGAAGGTGCAGCGCAAAAACTCAGCCAAGCGCATGTGTGCGTCGTCGGTGTGGGTGGCGTCGGCTCATGGGCGGTTGAAGCTTTGGCGCGTTGCGGCGTGGGTGAGTTGACCTTGATTGATGCCGATCATGTGGTCGAATCGAATGTCAATCGACAAATTCAAGCGACCGAGTTGACCTTTGGCAAGGCAAAAATCACGGCTTTGAAAGAGCGCATTGGTTTAATCAATCCAGATTGCATCGTGCATGAAGTCGATGACTTTATTGACGAAGAGAATTTAAATTTGATGCCTGTCTCAGCGCAGGTCATTCTTGATTGTGCCGATCAAGTGCGTGCAAAATACGCCATGCTGCTTGAAGCGCGTCAGCGTCGTCAAGCGTTGCTGTGTTGTGGCGCGGCGGGAGGCAAACAGGATGCAACGCGAATTGTTCAGTGTGATTTGTCGCAAAGCATTCAAGACCCCATTTTGGCGAAAATTCGCTCACGGTTGCGTTCACATTTAAAGCAAAGTGGGGCGAGTTTGGGCAAGAAATCAGCCACGACCGCTGCGAAATTGGGTGTGCCTGTGTTGTTTTCGGATGAGGCCGTGCGTTACCCAGAAGCGGCATGTGATGTGGCTGATGCAGCGCCACAAGGTTTAAACTGTGCGGGTTTTGGTTCTTCGGTGATGGTGACCGCCAGCTTTGGGATGGCCGCAGCACAGTGGGCGGTTGGGCAAATTTTAAGGGATAAAAAATGAATGCTTTAGACCGTTTTGATGTTAGAGGGCGCATCGACGCGTTGTACATTCACCCCATCAAATCATGCGCAGCCATCGCGGTGGATGAGGCAGTGCTGACACCCACAGGTTTGCAGTTTGACCGCGAGTGGATGGTGGTCGATGCAACGGGACGATTTGTGAGTCAGCGCGAATTACCGCGTATGGTGTTGATTCAACCGACTTTGACCGAAGATGCATTGATGCTGAATGCGCCAGCGCAACAACCGTGTGTCATTCATTTCAATCAAAGGGGCAATGCATTACAAGTGATGATTTGGGATGATGCTGTGCCTGCGTTTGACATGGGCGATGCCGCTGCACAATGGCTCAGTGATTTTTTAGGGCAAAACGTGCGCTTGGTGCGATTTGATCCCATGCATGAACGTGTGTGCAGTGAAAAGTGGACGGCCACTCACCGTGCCACCACGAAATTTGCGGATGGATACCCGATTCTGGTGTCCAGCGTGGCCTCGATCGATGAACTCAACACCCGCTTGCATGATGCAGGGGGTGCGGCTGTCAACGCCTTGCGTTTTCGGCCCAACATCGTGCTGGCCGATGTGGCTGCTCATGATGAAGACTTGATTGATGTCTTGCACATTGAGGATGAGCGCATTCAACTGAAAAATGTCAAACCCTGCGCCCGTTGTCCGATTCCAAACGTAGATCCTGTGACGGCTGAAGTGGATCCGATGGTCAGTGATGTGTTGCTGACGTATCGCCGCAATGCGAGCATGGAGGATCAACTGACTTTTGGCGTGAATGCGATTGTGTTGGCAGGTGCTGGACTGACGTTGAGGGTGGGGCAGTCCGTGGGGGCTGATTATGTGTTTTAAAAAATGTCCATCAACTCATCAGCATAAACATTGGTTCAAATAAGAAATCAGTCGTGATGGCTGATTTTTTGCAATGTGGTGGTAGAAAATATATCTCACTTTGAAGCCTCAAAAAAATTGCGCTTTCATGCTCGTAAATCAGTCAAAGCGCCTAAATGGGACGGTGATGAATTTGCATTAGAAACCGTAGCAGGTAAAAAATAATTACAAAAAACTTGTGATGGGACAGGTGCAGCGAATTGTTTAGAAGCGATTGATTTCCCTTTAATACATGACTTGGTTTAATGCTCGATGTGCTGGACAGTGGATTCAACAATGGGTAATTCAATGGGCAATTGAAACCAATAAACAAGAACTTACAGGAACATAAATGCCACTTTCTATATTTTCCCCAATCATCTATTTATTGTTCGGTCTAGTTTTAGGCAAGTTTCCTATTGAACTTAAAGGGCGTATTTCCATGCTCTTGACGAAAGTTGTTATCCCTTTGGTTATTATTTATAACATTGCAACACATCAAAGCGGGACTTTTGCCATTATGCTGGGGATCATCATCATGATGTTTTTGATGCTGGGCTTGAGCAGAATGGTGACAAAAGACCCCGTACAAAACCTATGCTTTTTTTATTTAAACATCGGTTGGCTCGGTTTGCCAATTGCCAGTACGTTGTTCGGTGATGGTGCGGCTATGGTGATTATTGCTGCGTATGTTGGCAGTTCATTGTTTGGAAATTCCATTGGTGTCGGTTTGATGGCGCAAGGGCAAGACATTAAAACGAGAATCAAGCACACATTACAAGCCCCGCCTGTATGGGCTTTATTGGTTGGTATCTTATGCTTGCCCTTCCATAGCAGTATTGAAACGCTGAAGCCCGTATACGATGTTCTAAAGTTTTTAATGGGGTTTATGGGGATGGTGGTTTTGGGAATTTGGTTGTCGTCTACCAAAATCACAGCCTCTGATTTTAAATCAGCATTGATTCCATTTTTTATACGTTGCATCACTATTTTTGTTTTTGTGAGTGTATTTATTTTTGTATGCCAATATTACGATGTTGCATTGGTATTGAATAATAAGCCTACGCTGTACCTGCTTTGCCTGCTACCACCGGCTGCTAATATCATTGTATTAGAAACCCATTATATGAAAAGTGGGCGTTCAGCCAGCATCATTGCTTGTGGCACGTGTTTAAGTATTGTGGCGATTGCTGTTTATGTTGCATTTGTTTTGTTAAAG
>CALMCL010000254.1 GCA_937862905.1 uncultured Burkholderiaceae bacterium
GAAATGTCTGTGGTGCGCAAAGGAGGTCCCCAATAGCCTGTGCCTGAGTTCACATACACCCAACCCGAATTGTTCTTATTCAAACCTCGGGCGAACTTATGAAAGTATTGTATCACCCAAGTGGCTGGAAAATATTGTCCAGCATGGGTGTGCCCAGACAATTGGAGGTCAATGTGTAAGTCGTTGGCCAGCTCCGCTGTGCCTGGATGGTGGGCGAGCAACAAGGTAAAGGCGGCATCTGTGGGGGCATCATTTAGCGCTTTACTTGGGTTGCAGCTGTGGGCGACGATGTGTTGTTCGGCTTTGAGGTCGTGTACACCTGCCACCACAACGGCATGGTTGGCAATGTTGAGTACATCATGTTCATTTTCTAAAATGCGCCAGCCAAAATTTTTGAAATGGTCGATCCACGCCGGTGCGCCTGAATAATATTCATGGTTGCCCGTGACAAAATAAATGCCATATTTTGACTTCAGGTTTCTTAAAGGCTCAACGCTTTGAGCCAGTCGAGCGACAGAGCCATCCACCACATCGCCCGTCACGGTCATGATGTCAGCATTGAGTGCATTGACCGTGGCAATGATTTTTTGAACGTAAACGTCTTCGCCTTGCAGCTGACCGATGTGTACATCTGAAATCTGAGCGATGGTCAATCCTTCAAGTTCAGCAGGTAAATCGGTGATGGGCAATCGAATGCGTCGCACGCTGGGTTCGGCCAATGCACGCTCAGCAGCGTATCCGAACACGGCCGCTGTTGCGCCCAGCACGCCGATTCGTGAGGTGTCGCGTAAAAATTGACGGCGACCGTTGGGAAGGTTTTTGTGTTGAGGTGTGAATCCAATGGCATGCCCAAACAACCCTTGAACAAGGGTGAAGGTGAGCAATAAAGAATAAAACCCAAAGCCGTAATTCACTGCGGTGATGGTGTTGTGAATGCCAGTCTCGCGCATGGCGAAGCGCAGGTAAAATTGTGCAGGCAAGCACAGCGCCAAACCCAAAATCACCATAAAGGTCATCCAGCGCCGCCACCGTGGCCATGTCGGCGGCACAAGCCGGTGGTGAATGTAAAACGCCGATGCAATCAATAAGATGATGACTGGAATGATGAATGCGGACATGGCGAAGGGCGGCTTTCTGTGGTGTTTTTAAAAGTGATTTACTTTTCTAAGAATAAGAACCAAGGTTTTTTGCGAAGGTGCTCGTAAAAAGCTGTGGCAAACCCCGCAAGCCATCACAGCCATCACAATCGAAACTTGGTTTGACTTCATGCAACCATCTTGGTCAAGGCTGAAATGCTTGAAGTGCTGTTAGTAGTTTGGCTGATATTCATCCGAATACGCTGCGTTGTCAAACTTGGTGTACTCACCAATGAAGCTCAAGTTCACGGTGCCAATTGGGCCGTTACGCTGCTTACCAATGATGATTTCGGCGCGACCTTTCACATTTGGATCTTCTTTATTATACACTTCGTCGCGATAAACAAACATGATGATGTCTGCATCTTGTTCGATCGCACCCGACTCACGTAAATCTGACATCATCGGGCGTTTGTCTGGGCGCTGTTCGACGCTTCGATTCAATTGTGACAGGGCGATTAACGGGCACTCCAGCTCACGCGCAAGGGCTTTGAGCGAGCGTGAAATTTCAGAAATCTCCGTGGCGCGGTTGTCGCCTGCGCGTGATGCGCTCATGAGCTGCAAATAGTCGACCACGATCAGCCCGAGGCCACCGCATGTTCGCGCCAATCGACGTGCACGAGCGCGCAAATCAAGGGAGTTTAATGCGGGCGTTTCGTCAATGTACAATTGCGTTTCATGCATTTTTTCCATGGCAACAGTCAGGCGCTCCCAATCTTCATCAAGCAGTTGCCCCGTGCGCAAACGGGTTTGATTGAGCTTCCCAACAGAGCCTAAAATACGCATACCGAGCTGTTTTGCACCCATCTCCATTGAAAAAACAGCAACAGGCAAGCCCTCCGCAATCGCCACATGCTCAGCAATGTTCATTGAAAACGAGGTCTTCCCCATCGAAGGGCGACCCGCGACAATGATGAGATCGCCTTTTTGCAACCCTGCGGTCATCCGATCAAGGTCATAAAACCCCGTTGACACGCCTGTCACTTCATCTTTTTGATCGCGGTGATACAGGTCATTGATTTGATCGAGCACCTCGGTCAACACCACTGGCAGCTCATGAAAATCGGCACCGCCACCGCGCCGCCCATCTTCAGCCACGGCTAAAATGGATTGCTCTGCAAAGTCAATGATGGCTTTGGTTTCTTTGCCTTGTGGGGCAAAAGCCGCTTCAGCAATGTTGTCCGATGCGCTGACCAATTTGCGCAACAGGGCGCGGTCGTGCACGATTTCAGCGTAGCGCCGAATGTGTGCCGCAGACGACACCCCCGTGACCAAGGCGTTTAAATACGACATGCCACCGGCATCATCCAAGCGGCCTTGATTTTGCAGCGACTCAAATACCGTCACCACATCGGCCGGATGGCCTTGTTCAATCAAGGTGTGAATGGTTTTAAAAATCAAGCGGTGATCGAAACGATAGAATGCCTCTTCACGGATCATGTCATTGACCTTGTCCCACGCCATGTTGTCCAGCATCAATCCGCCTAAAATGGACTGCTCGGCTTCAATGGAATGCGGCGGGGTGCGCAGGGCGGATAAATCGTCATGAATCTCGGGGGACATGGTGGCCTAACTAAGTGTGATTATTGAAATAATTTGAGCGGTGCCGAGCTGCTGCTGGGCTGCTGCTGGGGTGTCGTATTTTACTGGTTTTTCGCGTGCAGGTGTCAGTTAGACGTGACAGCTTTTGGCTTCAATTAAAATATTAACGGGGTTTTCGCGCGTAAGTGTTGACAAAAAACGGTGGGCTGTCTATAATCTCGTTTCTGATTTGGGTCGTTAGCTCAGCTGGTAGAGCAGCGGACTTTTAATCCGTTGGTCGCGTGTTCGAATCACGCACGGCCTACCAAATTTGATGAGGCCTCGCCTGGCGCGGGGCTTTTATTTTGAAGTAAAGCAGTGCCAATTATTTGGGTCGTTAGCTCAGCTGGTAGAGCAGCGGACTTTTAATCCGTTGGTCGCGTGTTCGAATCACGCACGGCCTACCAAATATGACAAAAAGCCTCGCAGAATTGCGAGGCTTTTGTTATTTCAATTTACAGTGGCTTCAGTTGGCGTAAAATGAAACGGACTCAACGTGATTGTGGCGGTTTTCCTCCATGTTGAATGGACTCGATCCAGCTCAGTTGTATTTTTGAGGTGAATGAGGTTTCAACAATGAGCTTTCAATTGAAGTCGCAACCTGTCTTTTCCTAAGTCGGTCTCTTTCAAAACAACACAGCTATAAGCAAGCCAAGTCTTTATTTTCATTGTATTTGCGGCGTTTCTTTTTCAGCATCTCCTTTTTGTGGGAGCTTGTCATGGCGTACTACACCAATCCCCGTAAGTATTTCAATGAGCTGCCCATGCATGGCGCACGGCCAAAATTGCTGTTTGAGGGCGATTCATGGTTCTCAATCCCTGATTTGATGCACATTCCAGCGCAGTTGGGTCACATGCTTGATGCATCGGTGTTGTGCGTGGCCGCTCCTGGTGACACTCTGGTCAAGATGGCTGAGGGTGCCCAACTGTCCACATTAAAATGGCTTATACACGATGTGATTGACGGTCAACGTTGGGATGCGATTCTGCTCAGTGCGGGCGGCAATGACATCATCGGTGAGGGCATGCAGTATTTTTTGAAAAACACCGATCCCAGCAGCGATCAGGTCGAGAATTACATCAATCAAGAGGTTTTGAGCGACTGCATCGCGTTGATGGACGCGCGTTTAAATGCGATTGTGGCTTTGCGTGACGCGTCGATTGCAAACCCCAGTACACCGATATTGATACATACCTATTCTTATTTGACACCAAGAAATGTGGCCCATAAAGTGCTGGCGTGGGGTGTCTCTGGACCGTGGATTTATCCGTATATGGTCAATAAAGGCATTGTGGATTGTGCTTTGCAAAAAGCCATTGTGGTGTACTTGCTGGATCGTTTTCATGCCTTGTTAAGCGACATTGAACAACGACCCAATGCCAATGTGCATGTTGTCGACACCCGATTGGCCTTGCCGCGGCTGGCGTGTGCGGAGCGCGGGCGGCAATCCAAATATTGGTATGACGAAATTCATCCGACGTCAAAAGGGTTTGCGCTGTTGGCAAGGGGTTATTTTGTGCCAAAATTAAAGTCGCTGGGGCTCGTCTGAATGTTGAATGGACAAAGAGTGGGAAAAGGCGGTGTGCGGGCTTGGATTGGCTGGACGGAATAATTCACAAAGGGATACAGATGTCCCTTTGTGAGGTAAATGCCAATAAAATTAATGTGCTGCGATGTTTAAAAAGCCCCTTTCGGGGCTTTATTAGAGTTTTCCAATCACTTTTAAAATCAAAGTAAGGACGGCGGCAACTGCCATAATCAAGCCTATCGATACTGCTACTGGGTACCAGAATATTTCTCTGTCTAGTTTCAAAATCGTTTTTTTCATTTACTTAATCTCTTATTTTTAATATGTTATGAAAATTTTGAGTGTTGCATCAAAATTGCATTAATAAGCCATGAAAGCCTTATTTCAAGCTGTTTGGCACTTCCCAACGCATATTATGCCACTGTGCAACGGCTTTGTGCCCCACGCGCGGCGTGGGAAACACTTTACCCTGCACTTCTTTGACCGCCATTTGGTCAACGGAGGGCGAGCCGCAGCTCATGCGCACGGTCACGGCTTTGACATGCCCATGTTCACCAACGTGCACACGCAACATCACAAACGGTCGTTTGACGCGATGGGTAAGGGCTTTGATGTCGGGTGTTTGGGGTGTTTCTGTGCTCATGGCGGTGGAATCTTTAAAAGCAGGCCATAAAAACAACTTGTACAGCCATCGGCGTAGAAATTTAGGCATGAGGTGATCACGGTGTGGATGGTTTTTGCTTGAAAATGGGCTTTATCCATTATAATGTTGAATTGATCGCCGCATTGGACTTTGCCTTTAAAAATGCGAATATAAGCCATGCCATGTGCCCGCAGCGGGTCGCCATTTCAACCATTGATTGATTTTAGGATTTTTATGCAAGTCGCAGACATACGTTCCAAATTTTTAGAGTTTTTTGAACAAAAAGGTCACACCATTGTGCGTTCGTCGCCGCTTGTGCCCGGCAATGACCCAACGTTGATGTTCACCAACTCGGGTATGGTGCAGTTCAAAGACGTGTTTCTCGGTACGGACAAACGCCTTTACAATCGCGCGACCAGTGTGCAAGCCTGTCTGCGCGCGGGGGGGAAACACAATGATTTGGAAAACGTGGGCTACACCGCACGCCACCACACTTTTTTTGAAATGCTCGGCAACTGGTCGTTTGGCGACTACTTCAAACGCGAGTCACTGCAATGGGCATGGGAACTGTTGACCCAAGTCTACAAACTCCCCGCTGATAAACTCTACGCCACGGTCTACCTTGAGGACGACGAAGCCTACGGCATTTGGGAAGAGATTTTCACGAGCGCAGGTTTCACCAAAGAGCGCATCGTCGCTGAAAACCGCATCATCCGCATCGGCGACAACAAAGGCGGGCGTTATATGTCGGATAACTTCTGGATGATGGCCGACACGGGGCCATGCGGCCCATGCTCGGAAATTTTCTATGACCACGGCGATCACATCGCAGGTGGCTTGCCTGGTACGCCTGAAGAAGATGGCGACCGCTACATTGAAATTTGGAACAACGTGTTCATGCAGTTTGACATGCAGC
>CALMCL010000255.1 GCA_937862905.1 uncultured Burkholderiaceae bacterium
ATGGTGGGTTCACCGCTGCAACTGGAGTGGTTTTGGGCACTGCATGTTTGATGTCTGCTGCGAATATGGGTGCAGGCTTGACCCGTTGGGCGATGTCCGTGCTTGGTATTTTGACGGACTGAGTCACGCGCAATGCAGTGTTTAATGGTTGTTTTACTGCTTGTTTTATTACTTGTTGCGTTGCCGGCTTAACTGTTTTTTTGATGTCGCTGTTTTTTAGGAGCACACTTGTTTGAATGGTTTTGGTGTGCTGAGTTGCGTGTGTATGAGGGGCAATGATTGCTTTTTTTTCTGTGCGATGAGCTTGTGTCATTTGATGGGTTTGAACCCCATTCACGGTTTGAACTTGTGAATGGGACGGTGATGATTCAACCTTTGATTCAAGAATCACATGTGTTTTAGCACACACCGAAAGAGAAGCGAACAAGGCAAATGGCACCACACTCAAGGCTGTACAGCGCCACACATTCATTTGACACCCCCCTGTTAAGCGACGTGCTGCCATTTAATTCTCCTGTGACCCATCTCGGTGACACATGCTTAAATCAACTCAAATGCTGCCATTGATTCGACGTGCGCCGTGTGCGGGAACATATTGACCACCCCCGCAGACACAATGCGATAACCCGCTTGGTGCACAAGGGTATTCGCGTCACGCGCCAAGGTCGAAGGGTTGCATGACACATACACAATTTTAGATGGCTTTTCGTGCCGCTCCAATTGCGCCAATGCTTTGCACAAGGCATCCGCACCATCACGCGGAGGGTCAATCAAATATTTATCCAATCGACCCAAGCCACGCAACTCATCCGCGGTGACTTCAAACAAATTACGACAATAGAATTCTGTTTTGTCTTCAACGCCATTCGCTTTGGCATTTTGCAAGGCACGTTCGGTCAACTGGGTTGAACCTTCAATGCCAACCACATGGGTCGCCTGCGTGGCCAATGGCAAGGTGAAATTACCCAAGCCGCAGAAAAAATCCGCCACACGCTCTTCAGGCTTGATCTCCAACATGCGCACAGCGCGTGTGACCAACACACGGTTGATGTGGAAATTCACCTGAGTGAAATCGGTCGGGCGATACGGCATGCGAATGCCAAATTCGGGCAAATCATAAAACAGCGTGCTGTCTTTTGGGTGAAAAGCTTGCACACTGTCTAAACCTTGCGGCTGCAACCACATGTCCACGCCATGTGCATCGCCAAATGCACGGAACAAATGTTCATCGTGCGGCGTCAACGGCAACAGGTTACGGAACACCAACACACTGTTCGCCTGTCCCACAGCCACTTCAATTTGAGGGATGTGGTCAGCAATGCTGGTCAAACCAATCAGTTCGCGCAATTTGGGCAATAAGTCAGAAATGTGTTTGGGCAACACTTCACATGCGGTCATATTGGCCACATAGCTGCCATTTTTCTCACGGAAACCAACCAGCACTTCGCCTTTTTTATGCACATTGCGCACCGACAAGCGTGCACGGTAACGATAACCCCAAGTTGGACCCGCAATCGGGCGCAAAATGACTTCAGGCTTGACCTGACCGATGCGCTGTAAATTGTCCTCCAGCACACGCTGCTTCGCCGCAATTTGTGCACGCGGATTGATGTGCTGCATCGCGCAACCACCACACATGCCAAATGCAGCACACTTTGGCTCCACCCGCTCACTCGAAGCTGTCAACACCTCAGTGGTGCGTGCTTGATTGTAATTCGACTTCTCTCGGATCACATCTGCCCGCACCTCTTCGAAAGGCAAAGCACCTTCGACAAACACCACTTTGCCATCATGGTGCGCAATGCCGCGCCCTTCCATGTCCAGCGACTCAATCGTTAATTGAACCACAGGAAACACCCTTGGAACTCGCTGCTCTTTTCTACGTCTACCCATCGGGGAATTCTACTTTCTTTACATTTACTGCTGCTGCGCAGCCACTATACACACACATTTCACCGCACATGCGGATTCAATGCTTACCAAAAAGCCACTACGGCGCACGTGCAGGCAACACTTTGAGCGGATCAATCTGTTTCGCATTCCAACGCACTTCAAAATACAGCTGCACACGCGGCGCATCGGTGCTGCCCATGCGTGCAATGGTTTGCCCAGCCACCACTTGATCGCCTTGCTGTACCGACAACGTGCTGTTGTTGGCATAAACCGTGCTCCACACATCGTTGTGCTTGATCACCACCATATTGCCATAACCACGCAAGCTGTTGCCCGCATAAATCACCTCACCGCCCGAAGCGGCCAACACGGGATCACTCACATTACCCGCCAGCACAATCCCTTTGTTGCTTGTCCCATCAAAACGCTTCAACACAGAACCCGGCACAGGCCACATCCAACGTAAATTATTGGTGATCTCAGGACTGTTGGCCAACTCACTGTTGGCCGCAGCAGGTGGATTGGTTCGCGTCACCGACACACCATTGCTGATCACAGGCGGTGATGTATTGGCAGAAGGATAGACCACCGCAGCGCCCGATGCATTCGAACGCACACGCAATTTCCAACCAATCTCAAGCTGATTCGGGTTGGTCAAACCATTCCAACGCATGATGTCTTGATAATTCACACCATTTGCACGTGCAATCAACACCAAGGTATCGCCCGACTTCACGCGGTACATGCCATTGCTGTCGGCACGGCGACTGTGGCCACTCGCACCGCCACCGCTGCTCGTGCCGCACGCAACCAAAGTCAAACCAAGTCCCACCACAGTCAACGCCCGGATTAAACCCCTTCGCCAATTTTTCATATCGTCCCTAGCCTTTATATCGCGCAAAACATCCGCGCATCAATCTTGAACACCACCCAAAAGCGGCACAAACCGCACAGGATCAAACACCTCTCGTTGCCACTCATTCACAGCAGTTCGGGTGATCCGCACCAAATGCTGCTGTGTACTGGCATCAACCACCACAGGCGCCACCAACACGCCGCCAATGCGCAACTGCTCCAACACCACCTGCGGGATCATCAAACCTGCAGCGGTCAACATGATCCCATCAAATGGTGCCGCATCGGGCCAACCCAGCATGCCATCACCAAAACGCAAATGCGGCACACTCGGCAACACCGCTTTCACTTGATTCAAATTAAATGCCGCCAAATTATACAACGGCGCAATGCGCTCAATCGAGTACACATCACACGCGCTCAATGCCAACACCGCCGCCTGATAACCGCAGCCCGTGCCAATCTCCAACACCTTACTCACACCACCGCCTGCCCGCAACAACGCCGTCATGCGCGCCACCGTGGAAGGATGAGAAATCGTCTGACCATGACCAATCGGCAAAGCATCGTCATGATAAGCCCTCAAATAAAAAGCCTCATCAACAAACACATGGCGTGGCAAGCGCCCCATCGCCATCAACACAAGCTCATCCGTCACACCCGCAGCGCGCAAAGCATCCACCATCAATACGCGCGCCTTGGTCAACACCTCAGGATGCTCACGCCAATCGCTCGACGTGTTGCGCAAAGTATGCTCTTGCATGATCGAATACAACGACGATGCGGGTGTCGGTGCAAACGATTTGGACACCATCGGTTTCGCCTCACGCTCCACCTGAGCACGCAACCAAGCCCGTTGAACTTCAGTCAACGGTTCAAACTTTGGTTTTTTAGGAGGCGAATGTGCCATATTTTTTCTAATGATTCCAATGATTCATCACAACAAACCGTTGACCAAAGACACCGTATCCGCCATCGACGCATACCCCGTCAAGTCGACCTGCAACGGTGTCACCGACACGCGTCCCTGCGCCGTTGCATGAAAATCAGTGCCCTCCGCCCCATCTTTCACCTCGCCCGCAGCACCAATCCAATAATGCGCCTCACCCCGGTGATTGCTCATCACATGCACATTTTGTGCAGTATGGCGACGCCCCAAACGTGTCACCTCAAAGCCTTTCAACTCAGCCAACGGCACATTCGGAATATTGATGTTCCACAACAAAGCAGTGCGAATATTTTTCTCTAAAAACATCTGCACAAACTGACGCGCCACCTGCGCAGCCGCCTCAATTTCGCCCCAACCTCGATTCACTTGAGAAAAAGCCAACGACGGCACGCCCGACAAAAAACCCTCCATTGCCGCCGCCACCGTCCCAGAATACAAAGTGTCATCACCCATATTTTGACCGTTGTTGATGCCCGACACCACAATATCAGGACGGTGCTCAAAAAACCCCGTACTCGCCAAATGCACGCAATCCGTCGGCGTACCATTCACCGTATAAAAACCATTGTCCGTCTGACGCACATTCAACGGACGATCCAACGTCAATGAGTTCGACGCACCACTGCGATTCTGATCTGGTGCCATCACCGTCACATCGCCCAAATCTTTTAGCGCGTGATACAACGCCTCAATCCCAGGGGCATGATAGCCATCATCGTTACTGATTAAAATTCTTGCCATTACCAATTTGCCTCATTTGTTTCAAAGTTATGCCCATGATCTAAGGCACGGACTTGATTAGACCACATTATAATGAGTTTGAGCATTATTGGACTTGCTTTAAGTCAAAAAAACGCTATAATGTGCGCTCTCGGGGCGTAGCGCAGCCTGGTAGCGCACTTGCATGGGGTGCAAGGGGTCGTGAGTTCGAATCCCACCGTTCCGACCAATAAAATTAAGGGCTTGCCGTTTTTAAACGACAAGCCTTTTTTCATCTTATTTTTCCTATTTCATCTCCTCCCTGAAAAAAGCTTAGCTTAATACAGCATCACATGGCTGCTTGTAACGTCGCACGACCACTTATTGCATTGCAATTTAAAAAAACCAATGCAATAAAATCTACGCAATCTGCTCACCTATCAACACATCACAAAAACAGACATAAAGTTACCCAAAGCCGTGTAGCTTGCCGATTTTAACCACCTTGTGATTTTTCAATAAAAAACACAGCGGTTAAGCTGCATTTACATGTATTTTATTTCAAATTTGTTTCAATCTACCGCCCCGCGTGGGGAGCGACGGACGGGATTGGACGGGTGTGTAGGTTGATAAAATGTTTCAATCCACGCTCCCGAGTGGGGAGCGACTCAAACTGGATCGACCCAGCGACCCGGCTGAGTCGTTTCAATCCACGCTCCCGCGTGGGGAGCGACCTTATGACCTACGCGCTGTACAAAGACATAACGTGTGTTCCAA
>CALMCL010000256.1 GCA_937862905.1 uncultured Burkholderiaceae bacterium
CCGTGAATACGCTGGTGGGGCAATACCGTTTGAGTGACCGCACCATTTGGCGCATATTAAAAACGCCTGATGTGCTGGAAAGTGAGCAGGAGGGCTTGTTTTAGCGTTAAACTATACCTTTTTACCCAAAAGGGAGTTTGACATGAAGAAAGTAGCTGCGGTTGTTTCGATTATGAGTTTATTGTTGGTTGGATTTGATGCACAAGCCAAAGGGCGTGAGCCATGCTCAGGTAAAAAAGGTGGGATTAGCCATTGCTCAGGTAAGTTGTTTGTGTGCAAAAACGGCACAATCAGCCAAAGCAAACGCAATTGCTCACGAGGCGGTTGAGTATGAAACGGACAGCAATTGGATTGATGGTGTTGGCGTTGGTGGGGTGTGGGAAAAACGAAGTTAAGGCAACGGAGGTTAAGCCTGTTGAGGTGGCGCAGGTTTCGCCCGCATCAAAAAGTTTAGGTGTAACCCCAGATACTTTTAAAACTGGGTTTAATTTAAACATGGAGACCGTACCTGATTTGAAAATCAGGGCTTTTGAGTTAACTGATGGAAGTGTGCAAAACACATACTCATACAAATTTAACAGTGGTTTATCCGTGCTGGGTGCTGTTGATAAAACAACTGGGTTCATTAAAGACGTTGGCGTGATTATTGAGTCGACCCCGAAAAATTTCAATCAAGAATTGTTTTTTGCGCAGGCTTTGGCTGTTGTTTCTGTCTCAGGTAAAACGTTAGATCCCAACAATCATCCGCTTTTTTTAGATGCGATGAATGTTGTGATAAAAGAAGCCTCGACCATGGATGGTGAGCCTCATGTGGGAGATTTTGGTACCTTGAAGCTGACGGCCATAGGTGCGAAAGGGGTTGGTTTTATGTTTAATGTAGAGCCATTGTCTGCACAAGGGCAAATGCAAACAACCCCTACGGCTGTGCCATCTGCTCAGAGCGCGGGCGGTGCTTTTGCGAATAAAGAAAAGTTTACCGCGATTAAATCGGGGATGTCAGAATCACAAGCCTATGCAATTATGGGTGGCGAAGGTGACACGTTGTCAGAAAGCAATTCGGGCGGGCTTGTGACTTCAATGCACATGTGGAAGTCAGAGGATGGCTACGGCAACATGAATATTATGTTTCAAAGAGGCGTTGTGGTTAATAAGGCTCAAGCGGGTTTGAAAGAGTAGTGCAAAAAAGTTTGCAAAATTCACTTGCAAATTTAATTTAATCGGTTTAAAGTGCACCTGTAGCCGAAACAACGGTTACAGGGTTTGACAGCCCTTTAGACAAAGCGGACGAACCGCTAAAGCAATTTTTGCGGTATTTTTTCGTCCGTGCACATGATTCGCCTTTGGGCGGGCGTGTGGGGAGCCGCAAGGCTCGCCTGTTACTTTGTCGCAGGTCTGTCAACCCACACGTTCTGCCCACCTGTTTGACAGCAGGCGCAGATTCTAAATCTGACAAGGAGTACCAAAATGAATCAACTTTCTATCGCCACGTTCGTCGGCATTGTTAACAATCAACAAGATATCACACTCGTTAATGCGCGAGATTTGCACGCTGCGTTGGAAGTGCTTACAGCTTTCAATAAATGGATTCTTCGTCGTATTGAAGATTTTGGCTTCATCAAAGATGAAGATTTTATTGTCATTGACCCGCTGGTCAAAAATGGACAGCCGCAAAAAACGGGGCTTTCGGGCTGGTTCGGCGGTGAAAATAAAATCGAATACCACATTACCTTAGACATGGCCAAGGAGTTGTGCATGGTCGAGCGTTCAGATATTGGACGCCAAGCCCGCCGCTACTTCATCGAAATGGAAAAAGAGCACCGTGATGCGGTGCCTGCTTGGGCATTGGCGCAGTGGGCGGAGCATCAAGCGC
>CALMCL010000257.1 GCA_937862905.1 uncultured Burkholderiaceae bacterium
TTTTGCTTTGTTTGACTTTAAGGTGATTTGTTTGGCTTAGATTTGCTTGGGTTTGATTTGTTTGGGATGGATGGGTAACCACTGACACTTGTCACGTGGTTTTTTTTGCGCCTGATGCCCACAATGAGGTCTGACTGTAGCGTTTTGTGGTGGTTTGGGTTTTGGGTTAAACATCAGTTTAATGGAGGGGTTATGCATGAGTATTAAGTACGCCGCGTTGTCGTTTGATTTAACGATTGGCGTGGATAAAGCCTTTCGGATTTTGCCGATGGGCGGGTTTGCTTCAAACGATGGCCGCCCATCTCCTGGTATGCAATGGGTCTTGAATGATGGTGCTGCGGCTCGGATTGTGAATTATTGGCAGTCGGTGGCTGAGTTGATGGTGATTGATTACGAGCATCAAACTCAAAAGTCGGCTGAAAACGGTAAGCCTGCACCTGCGGCTGGCTGGGTTGTTCATATCGAATCACGTGCGGATGGTATTTATATTGTACCAAAATGGACCATTGAAGCGTCTGGTTATATTGACCGTGAAGAGTACAAATACATATCTCCTGTTTTTAGCTATGACAGTAAAACGGGTGAAATCTTAATGTTGTTCATGGCGGGTTTGACCAACACGCCGGGCTTGTCGGGATTAACCGAATTAAAACCAGAAATGCTGAAAAGCTTTCTGACTTCTCAAGAGGAAAACAAAGTGGATAAAGATTTATTGAAGTCGTTGGGCTTGCCTGAAAATGCGACACAAGACCAAGTGAATGCTGCTGTAACGCAATTGAACACGCAACTTAGCACCGCCGACGCTTCTGTGGCGACGTTGACCGCTGAAAAAGCCAGTGTGGGTGCTGAGTTGGCGACATTGAAAGCGGCCGATAAAGGCGTGACGGCGGTGGCGGCATTGCAAACCCAGGTGGTGGCTTTGCAGGCTGAATTAAACGGCAGTAAGGTCAAGTCTTTGGTTGATGAGGGCATGGCGGATGGCCGTATTTTGCCTGCCATGAAAGATTGGGCGGAATCGTTGGGGCGCAGTGATGTGGCTCAATTGCAAGCATTTTTGAAAAATGCCCCAAAAATTGCCGCATTGCAAAGCCAGCAAAGCGCGGGGATGACGCATGGCAGCGGTACAACTGATGCCAGCGGCTTGACGGCGGACGAATTGGCCGTGTGTCACTCGACGGGTGTGTCGCCAAAAGATTTTGCAGCGGCGAAAAAAGAATTTGCCGTTTAAGCGAGACGCTTAAGCGGTGTGTGTGTGGTGTGTGGTGGTATTTAGGTCTGTGTTTTTTTAAAGGGGTGTGG
>CALMCL010000258.1 GCA_937862905.1 uncultured Burkholderiaceae bacterium
GGTGTGTAAACCACCACCAAAACAGAAACTGGTATTTTTTTACTCATTACATCCTATCCAAAGGGCTTTCAACCCCACGACCGCCGCGTTTCAGCACGTGGGTATAAATCATTGTTGTGCTCACATCCGAATGACCGAGCAACTCCTGCACCGTGCGAATATCATAACCGCTTTGTAAAACATGCGTCGCAAAACTATGGCGCAATGTGTGGGTTGTCGCGGGTTTGTTGATGCCTGATTGCACCACCGCATTTTTAATCGCCCGCTGCACTGCCTGCTCATGCGTGTGGTGGCGACGGGTGACGCCCGACTGAGGATCAAGCGATTCCGCCCGTGCAGGAAATAACCAAAACCACGCAAACGTTTTATCCGCATTTTGGTATTTTTGAGCCAAAGCAAAAGGCAAATAAACACCAGCGCGATCCTCTGCGCGGTCTTTGTCAAACACCGACTTTGCCGATGCGATTTGCGCCACAACTTCATCCAACACCATACGCGGTAGCATCGTCACGCGATCCTTGTTGCCCTTGCCTTGACGAACCGTGATTTCACAGGTCTCTAAATCAATGTCCTTGATGCGCAAACTCAATAACTCCATCAAACGCATCCCCGTGCCATACAACATCTTCGCCATCAATAAATGAATGCCTGACAAATGTGTAAATAACAACTCAATTTCCGACACCGTTAATACCACAGGCAATCGCGCAGATTTTTTAGGGCGGTGCAATCCATCCAGCCAAGGCAAATCAACACCTAACACCTCTTTATATAAAAAAAGCAAAGCCGACAAAGCCTGTCCATGTGTTGCAGCAGAAACGCCGCATTTGTCGGATAAATGGGATAAATATGCTGTCACCTCAACCGCCCCCATATCGATGGGGTGGCGTTTGTTGTGGAACAAAATAAATCGCTTGATCCAACCACAATATGACTGCTCCGTACGCAAGCTGTAATGCTTGTAGCGGACTTTTTCTTTAACCAAATCAAGGAGTTTTTTTGGTTTTTCTTGGGTCGACATGAATGGCTTGTTTTCGCTTTGAGTGGCTGCTATAATGATTTAAGTCATATGGACTTTAAGCCCATATTTTAATTTATTTTAACAGGATATGCGGCGAAATGAAAACAGAATATCAGTGTTTTCTGACGCATAACCTACGTTAG
>CALMCL010000259.1 GCA_937862905.1 uncultured Burkholderiaceae bacterium
AAGCGCTTAGCTCGAATCTTTTTGAAAATTGCCTTTCGTAGTTTAATTCACCTATTGTGACAAGATTTGAAAGTCGCCTGCACATGGATTCATACACCATCCGACTTTCATGAAAATGTCACAGGGCTGTCACATACAGCCGATACAATCCAGCTGTTATCGGGCTTTTTGATGCCCTCATTATGCCTCAACTTCACACCGCCTTCTGGAGAAACACATGTCTGAACTTGCCCAACCATCACGCCGCACATTATTAAAAATACTGGGTGGTGCGCCTTTGTTGCCATTGGGCACATTGACCTCTGGGTCCTTTTTAATGGGACTCAGCGGCAACGCCAGCGCAAAAACAATGAACACAGGTGCGCGCTATGTGTCATCGTACTTCACCAGCATGCCTGCCCCCTCACTGTCCAATCCTGCGGCGATGGCAACCACCACAGTGGGTTCAGCATTCAATGTGAAATTAAACGATGGCACCACACAAACATACCAACTCGCCTACCATGCTTTTTTCACCACGGGTGACATGGTGAACGCCACCCAAGGTGGAACCATTCTCGCGGGTGGTTATTTTGACATCAACAACCGACCCATCATTGACCGCTCAGTTGCAGGCAAAGAACGCCAATCGTTCTCAGATTGTCCAGATGGCACATCGTTGCTCACATTAAAAAATGCCAAAGTTGCAGGTGTCAAAGGCAACACTGTTTTCGCGGTGGTTCAATTTGAATATGCCACACGTGACCAATCAGGCGCAAGCACTTACGGCATGTTGCCCTCACCGATCGCCGTGCTCACCCTTGACCAGAATCCAGACACGGGCAAACTTGACTTTGTCAGCTATTCAAACGTCGACATGTCAAAAGTTGATGGCCTTTGGATCACCTGCGGCGCCAGTTTATCGCCTTGGAACACCCACCTGTCGAGTGAAGAATATGAGCCCGATGCATTTGGTCTCATCCTTGACCCCGAGTCAAAAGCCAGCAAACAATTCAAAGCCTTCAGTAAAAACTTATATGGCGATGAAAAGCATGCCAACCCATACCATTATGGTCACATGCCCGAAGTGACGGTTCACCCCGACGGCACAGGCAGCGTGCAAAAACACTACTGCATGGGGCGCATTTCTCATGAACTCATTCAAATGATGCCCGACAACCGCACCGCCCTCATGGGTGATGATGCCACCAACAGCGGCATGTTTATGTTTGTTGCGGACAATGCAAAGAACCTGTCTTCGGGCACTTTGTACGTTGCAAAAATGGGTGCAGGTTTCAATGTCGATCCTAACGGTGCAGCAGCAAAACTCACATGGATCAAGCTCGGTCATGCCACCAGTGAAGAAATCAAACACATGGCAGACACACTCAAACCCACAGACATCATGGACGTCGTTTTCACCGATCCCAATGACAGCACGTTCACCAAAATATTCATCGGCGGCAAAGCCAACTGGATCAAACTCAAACCAGGCATGGAAAAAGCCGCGGCATTCCTTGAAACACACCGCTATGCTTACCTCGTTGGCGGCAGCATGGGTTTCACAAAAATGGAAGGCACAACAGTCAACATCAAAGACAAAACGGCCTATTCAGCACTGTCTTACATGCAAGACTCCATGGTCGTCAACGGCAAAGGTTGGAACGCTCAAAGCGGCATGACCCTTGAAAAAGCAGTCAAAGCAGGCGGCGTCATGATGCATAAAATGATGGGTCGTCAAAAAGACAGTGCAGGTCAAATGATCAACAGTGAATGGGTTCCTGCACTCACCAAAGCATTGTTGGTGGGAGAAGACATCGCAGCAGACACACTGGGCAACACAGCCAATCCCGATAAAATTGGCAACCCTGACAACTTAAAATTCTCAGAAACCATGCGCACATTGTTCATCGGCGAAGACAGTGGCAACCACGTGAACAACTTCCTTTGGGCTTACAATGTGGACACAAAATCGCTGTCACGCATTCTGTCTGTACCCGCTGGTGCAGAATCCACAGGCCTGCATGCAGTGGATGAAATCAATGGCTGGACTTACATCATGAGTAACTTTCAACATGCAGGCGATTGGGAGTCGCCTTTGCACGACAAAGTCAAAGACATCCTCGATCCACTGATCCGAGCCAATTACAAAGACCGCTTTGGCGCGGCCGTGGGCTATTTGACTGGTGATGCCACCAGTTTAAAGCTATAACCAACTGATTTAATTGACTCACTCAACAGATTCATTTAACAGATTCATTTAACAGATTCATTCAATTGATTGTCGATTCCTTCAATCGACTCTTGCAATTGATCACAGGTCAGATGGCATAACGATTCTTCATGTATGTACCACTTAAAACGGCGCTCGATGAGCGCCGTCTTTTTTACTTAATTACTTAAAAGGTCAAATCACCCTTTAAGATCAACCTTTAAGATCACCTTTAAGATCACCTTTAAGATCACCTTTAAGATCACCTTTAAGATCAACCTTTATCAAGCTGTTTCTTCAACAGCTCAATTTCAACTTTTAACCGCTCTATTTCCAAAGCCTTGATGTCGGCATCGCCTTGGTCACCATCACCGTCACCACACCCGCCGCCACATCCACCAGAATCACCGCATCCACCACAACCGCAGCATTCTTCACACGCGCAAATGGAACAACTGGACACTTTAGGTTCTACGACAATGCTGCTTGTGCGCACACAGTACTCGGTGTGGTAAATCACTTGACCAGGCTCATTGCCTTTCACTTCTTTGAGCTCTTTAATCGAACTTAAAACCGCGCTTCGGTCATTTTTATCAAGCTTCAACGTTTCCACTTTTGCAATAAAACTGGCTTCATCCAGCTCTTTTGCCAATGTCACATCTCGATAAACACGAGTTCGATAAGCATCCTGCACTTGGACATTGAGCAAAGGCACTTGGCTGCGGCTCGCAGTCCTGAACGTCGTGCTGTTGGCCTGAGCATCGCGTTGAATGTCATAAGGATTGAAATTGTGATTGATTTGAGGTTGATTCACATCAGTCACAAACCTCGGTTTGGTCACATGATAAGGCAACAGCTCCACATGGATATCGGGTAAGTGCCGAATCAGGTCAAAACGCATGCCAAGAAACACGACTTCAAATGTGTATTTTTTACCCAGTTGTTTGAAAATATATGTCACCACCCTGCATTTATTGGGATTGGATATTTTTCTCAAAGAACGATATTGGTTTTCAATCTCTGTTTTGGTGTCAATGGACACTTCATAGTAATTGCTCACTGAGCTCGATGCTTTTTGAACCACTTCATTGAAAAAACTTGCACTCATGTGCACCGAAGCCGACACACTGGCGCTCGCACCCACTTGGAAAATTCCCAAATCAATGCCACCCCCACCCGATGCACTGGTGTTGACATCATGGCTGAGCGACCACTGTTCGCGCATGGTCTTCGTCACTTCAGTTTCAAAATGACTTTCAACAGACTGCTGCTGATGTAAAGCATATTCATACTTACGCTTCTGTACAACTTCAACCTCTTGCTCTTCACACGGCAACAAGCTCATGGCACTCAAAAAATCACCGCCTGTGAACCCTTGTAAGCAATTCCGCATTTCATACATGTAAGTGACATATAAAATCAAGCCACTCCCCACATGGTAAGGTACAACCTGATTGAACCTTGTCCGACGGCAATCATCACAGTTTTCAACAAACTCCGTACCAAGGTCATATTCACAATGATTTATCTTCATTTTAAGCTCCTCATACCCAACGCCACCACGCCTACTCTATGCAGTTTTTGGCCTCCCTGACGTTGAATAATGCGAGATGAGTTCAGACACAAAACTTTATTTCTTAATTGATTTTTCAGTCTTTTCGCATCTGAGATAAGCCCACATCATCCGTCCGTGCTTAATTATCGGCTTAACAAAAATGCAAAACAATGGGCCATAAGTCCTGCGACTTATGGCCCAATTCCACTGATTCCAACGGGATGAGCAAGGATAAATTTCATGTCGCTAAGGGAGGCATCCGCTATGTTTTCAAGCTCGGCTTAGGGAAATGTGCACACAACTGCACAAACGTCACGGGTTTATGCAACACAACGGTATGGGGCTGATTCAACAATTCTTTGTAATCAAATCCGCTGGTGTCCCCCGTCAACACAATAACAGGCAAATCATCACCCATGCATTGGCGCGCATGTTTCGCCACATCAATGCCTGTCGCGCCATACCCCAAGCGGTAGTCGGTCAGCAACACATCGCAACGCACGCGGTGCCCCATCGCAAACAATTGCTCAACCTCCGCTGCGGTGCTGCATGTGGTCACCACCACACCATGTTGCATGAGCGATGTGGCCAGCAACGTGCGTAATTCATCATCATCCTCAACCAAGACGATGGATAAACCCAGTAACGATGCCATCTGATCAATCGCCATGGGCATGGGTGCTTCCACATCAGCGGCGACATCCACAGTGCTCAATGAAAGCCAAAATGTGCTGCCTTGTGCCATCGAAGAGCGAAGACCCATTTCTGTATTTGACAGCACGGCCAATCGCTTCACAATAGACAAGCCCAGCCCTAAACCTTTGCCATCATTGCGTTTGCGTGCTGAATTTTCGACTTGATGAAACTCTTCAAATATTTGTGTTTGATGTTCTGATGCAATGCCAATCCCTGAGTCTCGTATTTCCAGTCGACCTCGACTGCGGCGAAAAGCAATCCACACACCACCTTGCTCTGTAAATTTCAAAGCATTGTGGATGAGATTGACAACCATGCGCTCGAGTAAATCAGGGTCATGCAGCACAACCACCGATGTCGGCACAAAGCGCAACCACAAATGCTTGCTTGCAGCAAACTCTCCGAGCTGAGCATCCAAAGCATCGAATAAATATTGCAAAGAAACCGCTTGCATTTGCGGCGTGACAACCCCCGCCTCAATCCGAGAAATATCCAAGACCCGATTAAACAAGTTTTGTATGGAGTGTAGATTAGAACCAATTTTCTCAAGAATTTTTCGATCGTGTGCATCCATGTTCAATGAACTGATCAGGCTGTCATACAACAAACCAATTGCTTGCAACGGTTGACGCGCATCATGGCTGGCCGAAGTGAAAAACCGTGATTTGGCTTGATTGGCAGCATCCGCACGCTCTTTTTCAAGCATTTGCCGTTCAGTCAACATTTCAAGCTCATACCGTTGGCGAACTTGGGTCACAAACGCTCGACCCACGGTATTCGAAAAGCTGCACGCACCACAAATAAAGATCAGGGTTAAAACAGCCATCACCCACGCGGCGATGCCCCCTTGTAAAACGTAATACATCATCATCGGTACAAATAAAAAAAGGGTATAGCTCAAACTCAACAAGCGCACAGGAAAATCTTTCATCACCGCGGCAAAATAGTAAAACAACACGCTGATGGCAACAGGATGAAAATTCAACACACTTTCTTGCTGCAAGAGAAACACCACCAAGATAATGGCCAAACACACAAATTGACATAAAGAACCCAATACATACAACGCACCATACAACCAAGTGAGCTCATGGCTGAGTTCACCTGATTTGGCCAAAGCTTTGACTTGGCGCTCACCATACATTTGCACCACCGCCCAAGCATTCCAAACCAACAACATCAAGCAAAACCAAACCATATCCGACAAAAAACCATAGGTACACAGTAAAACGACCGAAGCAAACGCATTGATGATCAGCGGTATGATGCTGTCGGTGTAAAGGGTTTTAACCACCTCAGCTCGTGTGTGCGCTTCAGCAAAATCATGCAACCATGGGTGCTGCTGCATCCACATCAACCACCTGTGAATTGGATGGGTCTGTGTCTTCACAAAAACCACTCTCGCGTTTTCGTGATGGCCTGCGCCCGACTGCTGACATTGAGCTTGGTGAACAGAAGATACAGGTGATTTTTGACCGTGCCCAAAGCCACGTTGAGCTCTCGCGCAATGATTTTATTGGGCTTGCCTTGATGCAACAACCTCAAAATGTCGAGTTGCCGCTGTGTCAACAATGCATCCTCATAATCATTGGATGCCGTTGACTCATTTAATGCGATGGGCAAATCAGTCGATCGATCTGCTGTTTCATTGAAACAGGCATGATCAGTCGATCGATCTGCTGTTTCATTGAAACAGGCATGTTTGGATTCATTGTTGGAATTGAACAGAGTGCTGACCAAGCGGATCTCTTGCAGCAGCTCATTGGAATGACAGGTTTTTTTTAGAATTTTCAAGATGCCCGTGTGCTGCAAACGATGCAACAAATCGGGGGCTTCAATGCCCGTAAAGACAATAATGGGGGATTGCCCAGCAGCACACATCAAGGCACGAACACTCTCAGCCCCACGCATCCCTGGCATATGCAAATCCAACAAAATCAAATCGTAAGGTTGCTGCGTGCGATTAAATTGCTCCAACACCTCATCGTAACTGCCTGCTGAATCGATCACCAACGACGACCAATGGCTCTGTAGCAACTGTATGATGGCTTCACGCATGAGCTCATGGTCATCGGCCACCAGTATCTTTATCATTTTTCAGCCCTCCACTTATTGGTGCCAACGTGCTGAAACCTTATTTTTTATCCACCTTGACTGTCCTATTTTTATTTATTGTGGATGATTGATTATCCGCAATTTATCCATCAAATGCAATTTATTTTACACATGATTTTGATATGATGCTCCCCCATGACAGTCGCATCAAACAAACAAAAGGCACCCATACCTGAGTGCCTTTTGAGTCATGTGCATTATTGAACAGGTGGTAAAATCATTAACCCTTAACCCTCTTCGTTGACCAACACGGACTTCCCACGCATTTTTAAAATCAATGGGATCAAAATCCAAGCGGCTGAAGCGACCAACAACACACCTGACAATGGTCGAGTGATAAACACCGACCAATCACCTGATGAATCCACCAATGCATTGCGCATGTTGTTTTCCATCATAGGCCCCAACACCAAGCCCAACAGCACGGGCGCCAAAGGGTAATCGTTTTTGACCAAGAAGTAACCAATCATGCCTGAGAAAAACAACACCCACAGGTCAAAAATGGAGTTCTGCACAGAGTACACACCAAAAACTGAAATGGCAATGATGATCGGCAACAGGTATTTGGGAGGCGTGCTGATGATTTTTGCAAACACACGCACCAAAGGCATGTTCAAAATCAACAACATCACATTACCCACAAACATACTGGCGATCAACCCCCATGCCACTTGTGGATGATCAGTGAACAACAACGGACCCGGTTGCACATTGTACATAATCAATGCGCCCATCAATACCGCCGTCGTGCCTGAACCTGGAATCCCCAAAGTCAGCAACGGAATCATCGCCCCACCTGCCGCAGCATTGTTCGCAGACTCAGGCCCCGCCACCCCTTCAATCGCCCCTTGACCAAAACGTTCTGGCGTTTTTGACATTTTTTTCTCCATGATGTAAGAGAAGAAAGAAGCCAAGGTCGCACCCGCACCCGGCAAAATGCCAATGAAAAAGCCAAGGAAGGAGCCACGCAAAATCGGCCCTGTGCTTTGCTTCAACTCCGTTTTGCTTGGGTAAAGGCTGTTGATTTTTGCCAATTTAATTTCACTGGTGTCCTCTTCCAAAATGGTTTTAAACACCTCGCCAACGGCAAACAAACCCACCGCCAAAGTCAAAAATTGAATGCCATCGGCCAAGATGGGGGAACCAAATGTAAAACGGAAGGAACCCGATTGATCAACGCCAACGGTGGCCAGCAGCAATCCCAAAGTGGTCATCATCAACGCTTTCACCATCGATTTACCAGCCAAACCACTGACTGCACACAAACCCAAAACCATGAGTGAGAAATACTCTGAATAACCAAACTTCAACGCCAGTTCAGATAAAGGTTCAGCCACTAAGATCAAACCCAGCAAGGTAATAATCCCTGCCACAAACGAACCAATCGCCGAAATAGACAATGCACTCCCCGCACGACCTTGCCTTGCCATTTGATAACCATCCAAAGCAGTCACCACAGAAGACGATTCACCCGGCGTGTTGAGCAAGATCGAAGTGGTTGAACCGCCGTACATCGCACCATAATAAACACCAGACAGTAAAATAATCGAACTGGTTGCCGAAGCCTCTGCACCCAAGCCCAAACCACTGGTCAATACAGCGGTGACGGGAATCAGCAACGCCACCCCGCTCATTGGGCCAATCCCGGGTAAAACGCCCACAGCCGTCCCCAACACCACACCCCCAAAAGCAAATAACAAGTTATACCATGTGAAGGCTATGGCAAAACCACCCATCAAATAATCCATCGTTGACATGATCCATCCTCCTTAAATAAAGCTCGGCCACGCGGGCAAACTGCCCTTGAGGATGTACACGAACAAAATAACAATACCCAATGAAAAACCTGCCGCAATCACAACGGACTTCCACAGGTCACCTTTGTGCATGGCTTGAAAAGACACCAGCAGAAATATAAATGTACTGATCACATAACCCAGTGGCTCGAGCAAGGTCACGTAACCCAAACAAGCCACAGCAATGATGGAAAAGCGTTTCAAGAACAAAGGTTCAGCGTCAGCGGCCTCAACCTTGGCTTTTTTTAAAGTTTCAAGTATAGACAACGCAGACAACCCCATGAGCAGCCAACCAAACACCAGTGGAAAAGTACCTGAACTGATGCTGCTGCCATACACGGCACCTGACAATTGGCGAGCGCCGAGCATAAATGCGGTGCCGATGATGAAAAACACCAATGCCGCCCCCAAATCAAATCGACGAGACATATGGACTCCTATATTGATAAATATTGATGACACTCAGAAAACAGAACGCCTATAAACCAAGCAAATGCTTATTCTATGTTTTTATTCTATCTTTTATGATGTATTGTTAAACGCAAAGCAAACCCATCAATCCAACGGATTAAGCAGATCAAGCAGGTTAAATAGATTATTTACAGTGTTTACTATAAATACGTTGATCAACAACATCACGAAAGAAAAACGCTTGTCTCTGACAAGCGTTTTTTGGAATAAAACTCAGTTAGCCATACCGAGCGCAGTGAGCAATTCTTTGATTTGTGCATCTTGCTGTCCCAAGAAAGCAGTGAATGCAGCAGCATCTTTATAATCTTGCTCCCAGCCTTGGGTTTTGAGCTCAGCTTGCCATTCAGGTTTCGCATTCAAATCAGCCAACGCTTTTGACCAGTAAGCTTGTGCATTTTTGCTCATGCCTTTAGGGCCAAACACACCGCGCCAGATGGTGAATTCAGCACCATTGATGCCCGCTTCCTTGTATGTGGGCGCATCAACACCTGTGATGCGTGTCGGTGCAGACACAGCCAAAATGCGCACTTTACCCGCTTTCACATACTCACTCACACCAGAAGCATCGGTCGCGATGGCCGCCAAATTACCGCCCAACAATGCAGTCATGGCCTCACCGCCGCCATCATGTGGCACGTATTTCACTTTGGTCACGTCCACACCTGATTTGAATAATGGCAACATCGCTTGCAAATGATCCATCGCGCCAGGAGAAGAGCCACCGCCAATGGAGACTTTGCTTGGATCCGCTTTCACAGCACCGATCAAATCACCAATTGTTTTAAATGGTGAGTCGGCCTTCACAACAAATGCGCCAAAGTCTTTGGTCAAACCAGCCAATGGTGTGACGTCTTTGTAACCCACAGGGCTGTTGCCTTCTTTGCGCAAATTATTAATAATGATTGGTGGCGAGTTCACGAACAGTTTATTGTCGTTGCCCACATCTTTGGTTGTGTAAGTGGCAAGGAATTTTGCACCCGATGCGCCCGGTGAGTTTTCAACGGTCATGGCGCCATCAATCAGTTTGGTATCTGTCAGCACTTTAGCAATTGAACGTGCTGTTTTATCCCAGCCACCACCCGCGCCCGACGGTGCAACCATCACCAAACCTTCTGGTTTGTAAGGGCGATTGGGGTCATTTTTATTACCACCGCAGGCGCTCAATGCACTTACGGCCACAACTGCTGCCACTGCAGCCATCCATGTCTTCATCATCATATGTGTGTCTCCATAAAATTAAAATTAAAAACTCTATGTACTGCGTGCTTCGTTTTGTTACACAATGTATCATCTTGTAACAAAATGTATCACCCTCTATTTTTTGCATTATGCCTGATAAAAAAAAACATGTAAATAAATTATGTCATGTGGTTTTTTTGTAAGCTTCTTCTGCTAAAAGCAGAAAATAAGTTATAAGTTTTGTTTCCCTACTGCCAACAGCTTTATCCGCCTTTGTTTAAAAAAGTCATCACTTTATTTAAATGCCCCCCAAAATCATCCAAAGCATGGGTTCCACCCTGTACAACAACCTCATGTGCGCCCTTAAAATGCAAACGCATTTGCACTGGGTCAAGCACCTCATCGCCCAATGCAACCAGTAATAAATAACGTTTGATGTCTGTGAGTCGATCAATGTGGTAATGATGCAATTCGGCCAAATAACGCACCGCATCATCGTGCTCAATCTGATCAACGCTGTAGCGCGCTTGGAGGTGTTCTTCTTTTAATTCATTCCAAGGTGTGATCGCCGGATTTATCACCGCGCAACGCAAATGGTGTTTTTCAGCCAAATACATGCCATAAAAACCACCCAATGATGAGCCACAAATGGCATTCACTTGATGCCGCTTAATGAGCTGTTCACACAAACGAATGGAGGCTTTGGGTGACACAGGCAGTTGAGGGACAATAGGAGGAGGTAAGCCGTGCATTCTGCAATATTGAATCACAGCCACGGCTTTGACAGACTCAGGAGAGGAACGAAAGCCGTGTAGGTATAATAATTTCATCACACTCTCCTGATGCGCATATGCATCATTATTTTTGACCAATAATAATATCTTGATAAGACAAAAACCAAGGCCTATTACACCAATTACCGTGATAAGTCGCTCGTATGTTCAGAGCATTACGTTGGTACAAATTTCGAATATAATTCTCATCATATGAGAGCGAGGCTTCAGGCGCTTGTGCATCCGTGCTGTAGCAGACATCATTGACTTTGAATTGATAGGGTTGAGTTGACGCATTTTGATTAATCAATTCAACTGACTCATTATTGAGTAAAAAGTATGTAATAAAGCAAACACCGCCTTTTTTCAGCACCCGACTGATTTCACTTAAATAGTGCTCAAGGTCTTCAGGCAACATGTGCGTAAAAACGGAGGTCAAAAAAATAAAGTCGAAAGACTCATCCTCAAATGGAAATACGTAGTCCTTCGCCAAAATAGTCCCATTTGGATTATAGAAACGATTGAAAATATTACTGTGTTGAAATACAAAATTGTTATAGGTCGGTGTGATATTGGTGTGACACCATTCAATACTCGGCTCGATAATATCAATGCCAAAATACCGCCCTAAGGTTAAATAATCACTCAACGGTATCGCCATTCGACCCGCACCACAGCCCACATCCAAAACTGTTGCTGACGGTTGCAATCGACCCAACTCAATGAAATAGTGTTTGAATTCTTGACCAATTGTGTTGAAGTCACCATTCCCAACCTTATTCGACAAGTCAATTGGCGGAGCGGTTAATTCTTTCTCTATTTCCATTTTTCTCTCCTGAGCAAATGCATCTACTTCAAACTGTCCAATATTTTTTGATGCACACCGCCAAAACCACCATTACTCATGACCAAAATATGATCACTCGGTTGTGCAGTGGCTTTCACGGCCTCAACCAATGCGTTTAAATCACTGAACACCCGCGCTTTGTCACCCAAAGGAGACAATGATTCGGCCAAATCCCAGCCGAGCGCATCTTTACCATCGCCACCCGCGCCATAGCCAAAAATCAAATCAGCTTGCTGCAATGAGTCGGGCAGCTGCGCTTTCATCACCCCCAGCTTCATGGTGTTTGATCGCGGTTCAAGCACCGCCAAAATCCGTGATGCACCCACACGCTTACGCAAACCCGCCACAGTCAAAGCAATCGCAGTGGGGTGATGGGCAAAATCATCATACACCGTGATTTCATTGACCACACCCTTAATCTCCATGCGTCGTTTGACCATTTCAAAACGTGAAAAAGCGTCGATCGCGTACTTTGGCTCCACACCGACATGGCGTGCCGCCGCAATGGCCGCGAGTGCGTTCAAGCGATTGTGCTCACCCGTGACATTCCATTGCACACGGCCTTGCAACTCACCTTTGAACAGCACATCAAAACTGTCGTCAGCCCCCACATTCGCAATTTGCCAATCGGCCGCCACAGAATCATCGGCAAATCGTGCAACAGGCGTCCATGCGCCTTTGGCCAAAGTTTCATCCAATGATTGCGCGTGCGCATTTGAGACAATCAAGCCATTCTCAGGAATGGTGCGCACGAGGTGATGAAACTGTGTTTGAATGGCCGCGAGGTCAGCAAAAATATCGGCATGGTCAAACTCAAGGTTGTTCAAAATCGCTGTGCGCGGACGATAATGCACAAATTTACTGCGTTTATCAAAAAACGCCGTATCGTATTCATCCGCCTCAATCACAAAAAAGGGATCATCGGTCAAACGCGCCGAAATGCCAAAATTATTCGGCACACCGCCAATCAAAAAACCTGGATTCAAACCCGCATCTTGCAGCACCCACGCCAACATCGACGATGTGGTGGTTTTGCCATGCGTACCCGCAACGGCCAGCACCCATTTGTCCTTCAGCACCGTTTCGCCCAACCATTGCGGCCCCGAAATGTAAGGCAAGCCTTTATTCAAAATAGCTTCCATCAACGGATTGCCGCGCGACACCACATTGCCAATCACATACACATCAGGATTCAAATCCGTTTGTGATGCATCAAAACCACTGATCAGCTCAATGCCCTGCGCCTCCAACTGCGTGCTCATCGGCGGATACACATTGGCATCGCAGCCCGTGACTTTATAACCTGCTTGTTTAGCAATCGCAGCAATACCGCCCATAAACGTACCGCAAATACCAAGGATGTGAATGTGCATAAAAAATCCATTTAAAAATCAAAGGAAGTGCGGCACAAACCACCTTCCTCAAAGCATCGATTAAATGTGACAAACTGTGCTGAGCCCTAAAAGCAGTTTGTTCACAACCATTTGATTTTATTTCATTTTCGTCAAAGATTTTCAAGGCCCTTGTACTCAACTGATCAAAGCCCCCCTGACAAAAACGACAACTTAAAACACCGAAAAAGTTGATTTCCACTTTTCCCATGCTCCTCAAGAATGCCGCATTTTAGCGCAGTTTGCCCCCATTCGACCAATGACGGATGTAATTTCGCAGCTTTGTTTGTTAGAATGCCGCATGAACATGACCGACAACCAACTCCTGCGCTACGCGCGTCACATTCAGCTGAAAGAATGTGACATTCAAGGGCAAGAACACATCTTGGCCGCTCACGCACTCATCATCGGTGCGGGGGGATTGGGCTCACCCGCCGCATTGTACTTGGCATCCAGCGGCATCGGGCAGATCACGCTCGTGGACGACGACGTGGTTGAGCTGTCCAATCTTCAGCGTCAAATCATTCACACCACCGACACTTTAGGACGCACCAAGGTGGATTCGGCACGCCACATGTTGCACACCATCAACCCCGATGTGACCATCCACACCCATGCACAACGTGCAGATGAAGTGCTGCTGAATCGGCTCATCCCGAACGTCCAAGTGGTACTCGACTGCTCTGACAATTTCGAAACGCGTCACCTCATCAACCGCCTGTGTGTCACGCACCGCGTGCCTTTGGTCTCAGGTGCAGCCATCCGATTTGATGGACAAATCAGCGTGTTCGATAAACGGCATGATGACTCACCTTGTTACGCCTGCTTATTCCCACCCGACTCAAACTTCACCAATGAGCCCTGCTCAACACTCGGCGTGTTTGCCCCGTTGGTCGGCATCATCGGCGCGATGCAAGCAGCAGAAGCGTTGAAAATTATCGCCCACATGGGTGAACCCTTAATTGGTCAATTGTTGACACTTGACGCACGCACAATGGCATGGCATTCGATTGAATTGGAACCCAATGTGGGGTGTCTGGTGTGCGCCCCTTCTAAATGTCTTGATAAAACCATTTCATAAATCTGCAAAATCAAATCATCAACCACGAACACATCGACCACGAGCAAAATGGAAGTGCACGTTCGCGAGTTGTACCAGCAATTTGACGCACGCCGCAAACACGGGCAAACCCCAGCCGCTTATGAGCAAGACATGCAAGAACTCGCCAAAAACATTATGTAAAAATAAACCCTCGCAATGACGAGGGTTATCATTCAATCCACACATTCTTGATTCACTTTCAACAATATCTCTTGCAGTGCTTCTCTAAGTTGTTTCAACTCGCGCAATTTGGTTTCTAATTGGCTCAATTTATCGGTCAACAATGTTTTTGCTAGCCGTATTCAGCCCATCGGTTTCCCAAGCATCCATCAACCGCGCGGTTGATATTCATCAAAAAACACCGCCATTTTTGAAATACCCGCGTCACCCGTCAAAGATTGTCGAGGATTTTTTCGTAGGTTGGCGGTGAGCGCAGCGAACCCCAACAGCCCAAACACATCAAAAATAGCGGTGTTGGGGTTCACAAAAACGTTCACCGCCAACCTACTTGCTAATAAAATTATTCACGACACGACTTTCTAATAACCGGTGAATTAAACTACGAAAGGCAATTTTCAAAAAGATTCGAGCTAAGCGCTTGA
>CALMCL010000260.1 GCA_937862905.1 uncultured Burkholderiaceae bacterium
CAAGCGCTTAGCTCGAATCTTTTTGAAAATTGCCTTTCGTAGTTTAATTCACCGAGTTTAAATACCTCTACATTTTAACAATAGCGGCCATCATGGCCGGCAATGCCACACATCAAGCCCCCATCTTAAGTATTTTTAAACGCTTTTTTATGGTGGGATGGAATGGCACTGTATTGCTCATGCCATGGACTCTGCATGATGCAGAATGGCCCTACGTCATGCTGCTTTCTGTCTCTTACAGCTTGGGCATGTATCGGCACGCCAAAATTTCACATCATTTTTTTGTTCGAATGGCGTGGTTGGAGGAAGAAGGGGCTCGACTGGCAAGCAATTATAAAGAGGCCAAAGAAGCCGCTGAAGAGGCACTCAAAGAAAAAAATGTTTTTCTCAATACAGCCAGTCATGATTTGCGGCAACCCGTGCATGCCATGGGATTTTTAATTGAATCCATCTCCCGTCGCAACACAGACCCCTCATTACAATCTTCTTTGATGGATTTAAAACAAAGCGTTCACTCCGTGACACAAATGTTCAACTCATTGCTGGACTTATCAAAAATAGCAGCTGGAGCGGTGCAAATCAAGAATGAAACCATAGCTTTGGATCCGCTCATGGAGGATGTGGTGTCAATTTTCCAAGAAGAAGCAAAATCCAGGGGCTTGCAATTGCGCATGAAATCCACGCACAACCAAGCCGCGGTCAATACCGATGCCATGTTGTTGCGCCAATCCATCAGCAATTTAATACACAACGCGCTGCGTTACACCAAACACGGAGGCGCCCTGATTTCAGCCAGAAAACGCGACAACGATTGGCAAATTGAGGTGTGGGATACCGGTATTGGTGTGGCAGTCGAGGATCAAAACAACATCTACTCCCCTTTTTTTCGCCACCAACACGCATGGCGCATTGACAGCGAAGGTCACGGACTGGGGCTTGCAGTGGTGGCGCGCTGTGCAAGCTTAATGGGTGCAACACATGGATTCACATCACGAGATGGCCGTGGTTCAAAATTCTGGTTGCGCTTGCCCGCCGTACCAAACAACACCGAAACAGCGCTGCGAGCTCAACATGCACATGCCGCAACACACCCCCATGTGCATTTACATCCCCTGTCTGGGCGTTGTCTTATTGTCGATGACGACCCTTTGGTGTGCCAAGCATGGGAATCACTGCTGTTGTCATGGCATGTGCAGATTCAATGCGTCGCTTCATCGGTTCAAGCATTGTCCACCATCAACACGGGTTTTCAGCCTCAAGTCATTTTGTGCGATCAAAGGTTACGCGCTGGAGAAAGTGGCTTTGATGTTTTGCGTGAATTATTGGAACGCTGCCCAGATGCGCATGGTGCCATGATCAGTGGGGAATTCGACTCACCAGAGCTTAGGCAGGCTGAACATGAAGGCTACCTTGTGCTGCACAAGCCTTTAGACCCTGAGAAACTGCATGTCCTGCTGGCACGCTGGTTAAGCCCTGAACCTGCGTGATTAAATCACCCAGCTTGCACATCGCATAGAACATTAATCATATGATGTGCAATTTCAAGATCACAGGGTTACGCTTTATATCCCCAAGTTCAATTGCCATCATTCCCACACAGGCGAAGATCAGTGGGGGCGAAGCGCACATTGAAATCAAAATATCCCTTGTAATTAACAAACGCTGTGCATTTGCATGGGTTTCCACCTGCGCGGGAATGACGTTGATTAGAGGCTGAAGGTGTAAAACGTGATTTTGAAACCGCTAACGCCTGTTTGCGCTAATATGCACTTAATATCTTCGTGCGTGCAACATCAATTATTAGAAACAACTTAATGAAGTCCCCTTAAAAATTACCGTCTTTTTTTAACCCAATCGGCCGTAAACCGTTAAAATACACACACCCAATCACGAATGGATTTTCAATGAACACTTTCGGCACACGCTGCCCTGCTTGTTTGACCGCATTCAAGGTGAATGCCGACTTACTGCGCTTGCATGACGGACATGGTGCGTGTGGTCAATGTGCGCATGTCTTTGATATGCAGGCTGCATTGTTTCTATTGCCTCCGCATGACATTCATTTCATTGAAGTGCCTGCCACAACAGATCAGCAATGTCCAGAACTCAATGCCGTCGTCACCATACTGAATGACGGTGCTGAAGCACCGATTGCCAAAGACGCCAATACAGCGCCAATATCACGCGATGGTGCCCTCAAACGCATCACCCCTGTCAGCTTTGTGCCACAACCCATCTCGGACATGTTTTATCGTGTGACGAACCACAACGAACTGCATGCGCCAGCGATTTATACACAATCCAGCAAACCGACAAAGTCTACTGAATCCGCTGAACCCACTGAGTCTGCCCATGCGGCAAACAACATCAGTTTTCACACAGAGCAACCCACCACAACTGAGATTCCTTTAACCGCACCCATTGCCAAAGTGGCACCTGTCGTCATCACTTACAATGCACCTCCAGTCAGTGTATTGCAGGGGGTCAGTGGTGGAAAATCAGCTCATGCCAAGTGGATCAATGCGGCTTGTTGGGCACTGCTTGTGGGCGCGTGTTTGCAAACCGCTGGCCTGTTTTCTCGTGAAGTCAGTCGCACCTTACCCTTCACTCGAGCGGTGTATGAACAACTGCATTTACCCACGGATCGCGGATGAGTCGTGCGCTTCACTCACCTTGGCAATGCCATGTACCACGAATTGATTTGTCTCTCACACATTGGTTGACCGATCCAGGCTCTTTGACTCAAAAGTTAAAAAACCACTGCCAGCATTTTTCAGTTCAACGCATCAATCAACTGCCTTCTCCTCTGAGCTTATCGGAAACCACCCCGATGCAATTGCCCCGTGGTCGATCTGTGCTGCAACGTCAAGTCGTGCTCATTTGCGATGGCGTGCCGGCTGTGTTCGCCCACACCGTGACACCGATGGAGCGTGTCAGCCACGACTGGCCTTTTTTCAATCAATTGGGCAACCGTGCTTTGGGCGTTGCATTGTTCTCGAACCCATTGATTCGTCGCAATTCATTCGAATACACGCGCTTACGCGCGCAAGACGCGTTGTACCAAGCGGCTCAATCTGCACTGAATGGGCATGGCTTTGAGGTCACACTGCCCACCCATTTGTGGGCACGCCGTTGCCTGTTCACGCACACCCGTCATACCAACAGTCGAATGATGGTCACAGAGGTCATGTTGCCATCCGTTTATACGCTTCAACTCACACCCTAAATCCACTGGGGTTTTATATTTTGGATCACCATGCTCGACGCCTTAGCCCTGCAATCCATGCGCCCTTTATTCATCACGCCCTGTTATGGCGCCATGGTGACCAGTGCATTCACCACCAGCCTGCTTGCACTCAATAATGCACTGTGGCAAGTGGGCATGAACGCACAAATCCAACTCAACCCTGGCGACAGCCTTGTGACCCGAGCACGCAACAATTCAGTGGTTCAATTTTTAGCAGCCCCCGAGTTCACCCACTTGTTCTGGATCGATGCCGATGTCGGGTTCACGCCCGATGCAGTGTTTCGACTCTTATTAGCGGATCGCGATGTGGTTGCAGGCGCTTATCCCATCAAACGCATCAATTGGCCTGAACAGATGCCACATGGCATGAGCAGCACTGATTTCATCAACGCGCACACCGCATTCCCTGTGAATGCAGCACATGGCAATCAAAGCATGGCTTTACACATCGATGGCGATGGTTTTTTAGAAGTCTCCGAAGCCCCAACTGGTTTTATGGCGATTAAACGTGAAGTGTTGACCACCATGATGACCCGCTTACCTGAACTTAAATACACACCCGATGGCCCACCCGATCGTCCACATCGGGATTTGTTTTACCGCTTTTTCGATGTCATGATTGAACCCGAGACCAACCGTTATTTGTCTGAGGATTACGCATTCTGTCGGCGTTGGCGTGATTTGGGCGGCAAAGTTTATGTGGACACCACCTCAAAACTACAACACCAAGGGCTGTATACTTACTCTGGAGATTTCCAAGAAACCCACCGCCTAAACCCACAAATGGCCTGTGGTGGGGTTTAAAACGCATCATTTTCATTTTTAAATGCTGACTTGTACCAAAAAAACAGCCCACGTCTTTTTCACGGCCGAGTCCATTTTTGCAGCCAATCCACGAAAATGTGAGACGACAATACAATCAAAGAGACATCCCACAGCTTCATTTCTTGAGATGTCACAATGACGTACATGCTTTAATGCAGTTTCACATGCGGCTCCGTTCGCCTCACAATCATCCGTGCAACGGTATCCAAAGTCACCTTTGCCGCCCCATGCAAAGCCAATTCATGTTTTTTATACAAAGACACATACATCAATTTGGCAAATGCCCCCTCCACCATCAAGCTGCCGCCCACCAATCCACCCATCATGCTGCCCACCGTACTGTACTCCCCCAAAGACACCAACGAACCAAAGTCTTTGTACCGATAGTTCGTCAACGGCTCACCTTTTAAACGGCGTCGCATTTGTGCCAACATGTGTGTCGCCTGCTGGTTTGCGGCCTGTGCACGTGGCGGCACGGTGCCATTCTTCTCAGGCCACGGGCATGCAGCACAATCTCCTATCGCAAAAATATCGTCATCCAATGTGGTTTGTAAAGTTTGTTTCACCACCAATTGATTGATGCGGTTGGTTTCTAAGCCCGCAATATTTTTTAAAAAATCAGGGGCTTTCACACCTGCTGCCCACACGGTTAATTCAGCGGGGATGAAACTGCCATCGGCCAAATGCACACCATCCTCAGCCACTCGCGCAACTTTAGCGCCCGTATGCACCTTGACCCCTTGTTTTGCAAGATAGGACTCGGTTGCATGTGACAAACGCGGTGGCAATGCAGGCAACACCCGATCAGCCGCTTCAATCACATGAATGCTCAAATCTTTATCGGGATCAATCCGATCCAAACCATACGACACCACCTCACGTGTGGTGCGATGCAACTCCGCCGCCAATTCAACTCCCGTCGCTCCAGCGCCAATAATCGCCACTTGCAACTGCTCAGGTCGCAACTGACCTGGCTGAGAATGCGCACGAATACAGGCATTGACCATCTTCCGATGAAAGCGCGTCGCATCATCAGTGGACTCCAATTTGAGCGCATGCTCGGCCACCCCAGGCGTACCGAAATCATTGCTCTGACTGCCGATGGCCATGATCAATGTATCGTACTGAAAGACCCGTTGCCCCGTCACTTGAGTGCCATCCTCGTCCAAATGTGGGGCAACATGCACCTCTTTTTTTTCACGATCTAAACCTGTCATTTCACCCATTCGATAGCGAAAATGATGCCAATGTGATTGCGCCAAAAAATGCACCTCATGCGCATTCATGTCCATGCTGCCCGCTGCAATTTCATGCAATTTGGGCTTCCACACATGGGTTCTGGTTTTGTCAATCAAGGTGATTTGGGCTTTACCTTTTTTCCCCAACTGATCCCCCAAGCGGGTGGCCAGCTCTAGACCACCTGCGCCCCCACCCACAATCACAATGCGATGGGCGGCGATGCCCGTGGCATCATTCCTTGATGTGTTTTTCATCTCTCACTCCTAAATAATATATTTTTACCAATCGACATACAGCCATACAACAAATGACATCATGCAAAACAGAAACACCCCATAAAGGATAAACACCTCACTTTGACGCACCCAATCCTTTCTTTTTGGCCATCTGCATCTGACATTTCATATAAGACACAGGGGTAGATGTAAAAAAAGCGCCAACTGAAACGTCGGCGCTTTAGAAATAAACATGGTGATTAATTCGATTAGAATCATTTATCCATTTTATAAGTGATGTTATCAATGGCTGCTTCTGGCTCGTCTGCATCCAAATCTGTTTCATTGTTCAATTGGCGATTCATGCGCTTTTCATCCAAATCACCAACCCATTTCGATACAACCACTGTCGCCACGCCATTGCCAATCAAATTGGTCAAAGCACGTGCTTCGGACATGAAACGATCAATACCCAAAATCAAAGCCAAACCAGCCACAGGCACATTGCCTACAGCCGCCAAAGTTGAGGCCAACACAATAAAGCCACTGCCTTTTAGGCGATTACTCGCTCACCGTACCCGCAGGCGGGTTGCGCAATGCGGGACACAAAATGGCCGATTACATTTATGAAAAATTGCTCGGTCAGCGTGGTGCCTTTAACACGCGGCTCTCATACGTGGATCGGGTGAATGGTAAATACAAACTGTTGATTTCTGACTCCGATGGTGACAATGCAGTCGCTGCGCTGGTCAGCAATGAGCCGATCATTTCGCCGTCATGGTCACCCAGCGGCTCAAAAGTCGCTTATGTGTCGTTTGAAAATAAAAAACCTGTGGTCTACATTCATGATTTGCCGACAGGTCAACGCACGGTGATTTCCAATTACAAAGGCAACAACAGCGCACCCACTTGGTCACCCGATGGTCAAACATTGGCTTTGGCCTTGTCACGCGATGGCAACACGCAGATATACCAAGTCGCGGCCACAGGTGGCAGCTTGAAGCGACTGACCAACAGCCAAGGCAGCACCATTGACACCGAGCCGCAATACACGCCAGACGGTCAGCAGATTTATTTCACTAGCGATCGCGGTGGTGAACCACAAATTTACCGCATGCCTGCAAGCGGCGAAAGTACTGATGCCGCCAAACGCGTGACTTTCAAAGGCAATTTTAACACCAGCCCACGCATTTCCCCCGATGGCAAAAAAATGGCGTTCATCTCAAAGGCCAATGGCTACCAAACCCATTTGATGGATTTGAGCAACGGTGACATTCAAAACCTATCCAACACTGCATACGATGAATCACCCAGTTTTGCTGCCAATGGTGAAGTGGTGTTGTACAGCACACGTTCAAATGGTCGGAAGGTATTGGCGGCCAGCTCCATAGATGGTCGCATGCAGCAAATTTTATCCTTACCCAGCGGTCAGGTCAGTGCACCTGCTTGGGGACCTTTTTTAAATCAAAAATGATTAACCCCATGCATGACACCAGTGGGTCAATAAACATCCAGCATTGCATGCAATGCTGCCATCCAATTAAACAGGAGAAACCACAATGTTCACTTTAAAACGCATTCAATTGCCACTCACCCTCATTGGTTTAACTTTACTGACCGCATGTGCCACCAAAGTGCCACTTAACGGCAACAACACCGACACTGTAAAAACCGTTGATGTCACCAATGGCATCGATGCCAACGGCGTACCTGCACCTGCCGCTCGCAGTGTTTATTTTGATTTGGACAGCTACATTGTCCGCGCCGATGGGCAAGCAGTGGTCAACAGCCACGCCAAATTTTTGCAGGATCGTCGCCAACACGTCATCATCCAAGGCAACACAGATGAACGTGGCACAGCCGAATACAATTTGGCTTTGGGGCAAAAACGTTCTGAAGCCATTCGCCAAGCCCTCAAGCTACAAGGCGTGACCGATCAGCAAATCGAAGCCGTGAGCCTCGGTAAAGAAAAACCCAAAGCATTGGGCAGCAATGAGGCCGCTTGGGCTGAAAACCGTCGTGCAGACATCGTGTATTGAGAGATGCGTTGAGATCAAACAGGACAAACAACATGCAAAAAACCATCCGCACCCACACACAGATCGGTTTGATGGCTTTACTTTTCTTCACTGGCCATCCCGCACATGCGGGCTTGTTCAGTGATGATGAAGCACGAAAAGCCATTCTCGAAGTGCGCCAACGTCTGGATGCCAGCATTGAAGCACAGCAAGACCAACGCAATCAAATTGAACTGCTTCGCCAAGAAGTGGCCAAATTGCGTGGGCAAAATGAAACCCTGCTCAACGATTTAACGGAACTCAAACGCGCCCAAACCGATGGTTACGTCAGCATTGATGAGCGCGTGCGCAAATTTGAGCCGCAAACAGTCACTGTTGCAGGCATTCAAGGCATTGTTCAACCCGATGAGCAACAACGTTATGATGCCGCATTGAAGCTGTTCAATGATGGCACTTACCCAGCGGCTCAAAGTGCCATGGCCTCTTTGAGTGGGCGTTATCCCAAAACAGTGTACATGCCATTTATTCAGTTTTATCAAGGAACGGCCGCTTATGCCAACCGTGACTACAAAACGGCAACGGCACTGCTGCAAAATGTATTGAAAAAATACCCTGAATTTGAACGCACCAGCGACACCCTGCTGAATTTGGCCAACACCTTGATTGAAAATGGTCAAAAACCCGTTGCCCAAAAACTACTTAATGACTTGTTGATCAAGTTCCCCAACACGGACAATGCCAAAGTTGCTCAAGATCTGCTGTTACAACTGAGCAAATGATGCTGCATCTACTCTCTAAGAACGCACAGTAAACAGCGCAGAAACATCTACATCTGATGCATTTATATTGTCAATGTCCAATAAAAAAAGCAAACCCAAAGGTTTGCTTTTTTATCATGATCCAAAGACACTCATGCCATCAGCCCATATCAGGCCATTGCTGAAATTTAACCCAATAATTTGCTCAGCGTCAACATCAGCAACAGGGCCAACACAAATAACATCGAGCGCCAAAATACACCAATTGCACTTTGCAAAGTGCGCGTATCGGGCACATTGCCAACGCCGATTTGCCCTGCCACCGTTTGCGTATCTTCGCTGACCTCTGCATCCACGTTCACTTCACCATACAAGGCTTGCTCATGTTCATCCATTGGCATTTGGTTTTTAACCATCACGCCATCACGCAGAGTGATGTTCAGCGCACCCGCACCAGAAGTCAAAATCACCGCAGAAGCATCGGTTTCACCCAAGCCACGCAATTTCTTTGCTTGAGTGCGCCAGCAGTGAATCGCATCTTCAAAATTACCCACAATTGCATAAATCAATGCCGCGCATCGTGCAGGCAAAAATTCAATCCAATGCATCATCTTACGCGCATACACCGTGTAGTTGTCCCGCTTACCATCGGCACGCAGAATCCAACGGCGCGACACAAGATCCGCCAGACGATAAAATACCACACCAGCAGGACCCAAGCCAATCAAAGCAAACAACAAAAACCAAAACAAGCCCGCAAACACATAGCGCAAGCTGGACAACAAAGCCAATTCCAAAGACTGACGGATCACTTCAGTATCCGACAACTTTTCAGGCACCACAGAACCACGATAACCCGTGATTTCAGCCTCCTCATGCAACCATTCAGACAAAGCAGCCCGTGCTTCACCGCCTTGGTTTGCATTTAAAGCCATGCGGATTTTAGTGAAAAAATGACTGAATTGGCGAATCCCCAAAGTCAAATAAAGCACCATCAATGTGAAAAGCAGCCCAACAACTGGATAAATGACTTGAAAAATCAAACCCAACAAGCCCGCAAGCAATGCACCGCCCCCCGTGATGAACCAAAAAATCTGCCATGGTTTTGCACTGTCACTGGTCAACGCATTTTCAATAAACTCGATCGCATTTCTCAGACTTAAACGCAGTCGAGTGTAACTGCTGAGCGGGAAAATTTGTTCAAGTAGCAACGCGCCAAGAATCGCGATTAAGCTCATGGTGATGTCCTTTGTGCCAATCATATGTAAACGGATGCTTCAAACCAAACCCGTTCACATGACATTCAGAGGTGACAGGCTTAGCCAAGCCTTATAAGACGGTATTGTAGCGTAAAGCATGCAAGGCGTGCGAAGCACATGTGGATAAATTATGCATTTGCATGGCGCAGCAAAACATCAAGGTTACGCAACATGGCCATGCTTGCCCCCCAAATAAAATAATCACCGAAGGTCACACTGTAATATTGGCGGGTGCGCTCTTCCCAAGTGTAATAATGCACACGTGTATTCGCAACATCCAACAGGTGGCTCAGTGGAACGGTAAACACATGATCAACCTCGTCAACAGCAATATCCAAGTTTTGTTCGTGCCAAGCCTGTTCAGACATACACGCCACGACAGGCGTCACCGCAAATCCCGTGATCGTATGGTAAACAGGCAACTCACCGAGCACCTCAATGTCATCGGGCTGCACTCCAATCTCTTCATACGCTTCACGCAAAGCGGCTCGCTCCATGGTTTCACCCACCTCCACTTGCCCCCCGACAAAACTCACTTGGCCTGCATGATGGCGAAGATGAGCCGCACGCACCGTCAAAACCACATCAAATCCCTGCTCCGACTCCAGCAAAAGAATCAATACCGCAGCGGGGCGTAATTCTGCTTCCGTTAACAGGGTGTCTCGACGCAGTAAATGCTCCGTCACACCTTGGACAGGGTGAGCCAATGCACGCATCAGATCCTCACGGGTGATCTGCCGATCAGGCCATGCGGGCAAACCCGAATCTTCATTGAATGAATCACTTGGAATCTCGCGGGGGTTAAACACAGGTAAGCGCATCAAACAGCCTCTTTGACGATTCATCACAAAGTAAAAACCCTTGTGTGATGGTTGAAAACATCATAAACAAAAAAACGCCAACCAAAGTCAGCGTTTTTTTATGCCAGCACAACTCAACCAGTGAGTTATTCTGCGGCAACTGCAGCAACTTTAACTTTACGTGCAGGCAATTTTTCTTTAATACGTGCAGATTTACCTGAACGGCTGCGCAAGTAGTACAATTTCGCACGGCGAACATCACCACGACGTTTGACTTCGATGCCAGCGATGATCGGAGAATACAATTGGAATGTACGCTCTACGCCCACGCCTGAAGAAATTTTACGAACGATGAATGATGAATTCAAGCCACGATTGCGTTTTGCAATGACCACACCTTCATAAGCCTGTACACGCTTACGCGCGCCCTCAACCACGTTCACGCTCACAATCACTGTATCGCCAGGAGCGAACGGTGGAATGGTTTTACCCAAACGAGCGATTTCTTCTTGCTCTAAAATTTGAATCAAATTCATTTTAAACTCCAAATACCATCGTTTGTCATCGGTTTTTATTGTAGATGACCAGAGGATGGATGATTTTTAACGCAACAGATGTTGCATCAAAAAACCAATTCATGTGAACAGACGACCTGCTCACCCCTATTTTCAAAAAGTCATTCAGATTTTGAATGCATTTCTAAAAAACCTTCATCCGCCTTGCTCAACTGACCCAACGCACGTGCACGTTCGATTAAATCAAAACGCTTACGCATCGTATTGGACAAACTTTGCTGGCGACGAAAGACAGCTATTTTAGCATGGTCTCCGGATAAAAGCACGCTTGGCACGGTCAAATCTTCAAATAACTCGGGTCGCGTGTAATGCGAACAATCCAACAACCCATCCACAGATGGACTAAAAGAATCTTGTTGAGCCGATAAATCATCATTCAAGACACCGCCCACGCAGCGCAACAGGGCATCCAACATGAGCATGGCAGGTAATTCGCCGCCAGACACCACGACGTCTCCAACACTCAGCTCTTCATCAATCAAACCCAAAGTGAACAAACGCTCATCCACCGCTTCGTAGCGTCCACACAACACAACCAAACCACGCATTGCATGATTGCCATCGGTCGGTTGAACATGATCCAAACACTGCGCAATCCAACTTTGAGTCAACGCCCCCCCTTGAGGTGAGAGGTAAATCACATGCGGCACTTTTCCCAATGCTGCTTGACGGGAGCGGGCAGCGCGAATGGCAGCAGCCAGAGGCGGGGCCATCATCACCATCCCAGGTCCGCCGCCATAAGGTCGGTCATCCACTGTTTTATAGGCATTGAGTGCGAAAGTTCGTGGATTCCAGAACTTCACATCCACCATGCCTTGCTTAAATGCACGGCTGACCACCCCCTGCTCAGTCAACGCAGTGAACATTTCAGGAAACAAAGTGATGATGTCAAGGGCAATCATTCAATGCCGTTCATTAAAAAGTGGGGAGTTAAATAAAAAACAACCGCATCAAAGCGGTCATTGAATACAACGAATGCAAGCAATATCAAATGCAAACAGAATCACATACAAGCACAACAGATTATGCTGTGGCATCAACATCCCAAATCACCTGCACTGTTTTGGGTGAAGACCTCAAATCAACCTCCCCCACAAATGCAGACACAAAGGGAATGAGGTACTCAGGCGCATCCTTATTGGTCGGTACACCAATTTGCATCACGGTTTGAGCCGTGTTCTCCAGTAAGCTTTCAATTTCGCCCAAGACAACGGCATCTTGATTGATGACCTGCGCCCCAACCAAATCCACCCAATAGAACTCATCATCCGCCGTTTGAGGAAAATCTGCACGTGAGATGGCGATTTGCCAGCCTTTGTGCCTCTCCGCATCGCTGCGATCATTCCATTCTCGGCATTGAGCCACATAAGCGTCTGCGTGTTGCTTAAAAGTCACAGGTGACACCGCTTGCCAAGCCAAAGAAGACACATCAACCGCATCCGATTGAGCACCCAAATAAGGGGTAATCCACCATCTTTTTGAATCATACAAAGCGTCTGGTGAATTGGAAAAGGGATGGAGCTTAACCCATCCCTTAATGCCATAAGCCACGCCAATGCGCGCGACAACGACCAAATCTGTCGGTTGCGTTTGAACATCATCACGCTGCACAGAGGCAGCTTTGGGCTTAAACGCGACCATGATTTTTAATGCTTAAGCTGCTGACTTAGCAGCGTCTTTAACCAAACGTGCAACAGCTGGCGACAATTGTGCGCCAACACTTTGCCAGTAAGTCAAACGATCAGCGGCGATGCGCAAACCTTCAACGCCTTCGGCTGCCAATGGGTTGTAAAAACCAACGCGTTCGATGTAACGGCCATCACGACGGTTGCGTGAATCAGCTGCTACGATGTTGTAAAAAGGACGCTTTTTAGAACCGCCGCGAGCCATACGAATCACTACCATGATAAATCCTTTAATCTTTAACGAATATATAAACAACGTTTTTCAAAAGCGCACACCATGCGCACCACGAAACTTGTAAACTCAGCATTATACGGCAAAAAACAGAAGCTTTGCAACTTTCTTGCGCATGAGACCCAAACGCCGCAAATGACGGCGAAAAGGATTATGCCTGCATCATAGGGGATACGCTGGCTTGATTCAAAGACAAAGCCAAAGTTTCTTTGATCTCCTCCATCACCACATAGCTTTTTGAGTTGACCACACCAGGCAAACGCAACAAAACATCCAACAACAAACGATACTCACTCATTTCACGAATGCGCGCTTTAATCAAATAGTCAAAATCACCTGACACAAGGTGGCATTCCTGCACTTGATCCACTTCAAGCACGGCACGACGGAACTCTTCAAACTTGCCATTGGCCATGTCTTTCAAACTGATTTCAACAAACACGAGCAAACTGGCACCCAGCTCTTTTGGATTCAAACGTGCGTGATACCCCATGATGATGCCTTCACGCTCCATACGGCGCACACGCTCAATGCAAGGGGTGAGCGACAAGCCAACTTGCTCAGCCAAATCAGTCATGACAATCCGACCATCATTTTGTAAAATACTTAAAATTCTTCGGTCAATCTTGTCCAAAGTTTTGCTGGTTTTTTTCTCGACTCGCATAAAACCCCAATCATTATCAAATTAAAATAAAATTTCAGTAAGTAATTCTAGCAATTTTTGAATATGATAGCAAAAATTATCGTGCACACTGTCGTTTTTTGTGCGAACATTCTCCATCCTTTTATTTTTAGTGGGCTTTCATGAAAATCGTTATTTTAGGCAGCGGTGTTATTGGCGTCACCAGCGCATACTATCTTTCTCAAGCTGGGCATGAAGTGACGGTCATTGAGCGTCATGAAGCCGCAGCACTGGACACCAGCTTTGGCAATGCCGGGCAAATCTCTCCAGGCTATGCCTCTCCGTGGGCAGCGCCCGGCATCCCAACCAAAGCAATGAAATGGATGTTTGCCAAAAACTCACCCCTGACCATTCGTCCGGATTGGACGCTTGATCAAATCAAGTGGATGATGGCGATGTTAAAAAACTGCGATGAAACACGCTATCAACGCAATAAATTGCGCATGGTTCGTTTGGCCGAATACTCTCGCGAATGCCTCATTCAACTGCGAGCCGACACAGGTATTTCTTATGAAGGCCGCCAAAAAGGCACCACCCAAGTATTCCGCTCATCGGCTCAAATGGAAGCCGCGGACAAAGACATTCAAGTTTTAAAAACACTGGGCGTTCCCTACGAGCTGCTCAATGGCAAAGAATTGTTAAATGCCGAACCCGCATTGGCAAACAGCCGCGTCCCCTTGGTGGGCGGCCTGCGCTTGCCCAATGATGAAACAGGCGATTGCCAAATGTTCACCACTCGCTTGGCCGAAATGTGTGTTGCACAGGGTGTGACGTTCTTATACAACACGACCATTGATGAATTGGTGATCAACGGCAATGTCGCGACAGGTGTGCGCTGCGGCAATGTCACCCATACTGCAGATGCGATTGTGTGCACTTTGGGGGCTTACACCCCTCAATTGCTTAAAGGTCGATTGAGCGTCCCCATTTACCCAATCAAAGGTTATTCTATTACCGTCCCCATTAAAAATGCGGAACGCGCTCCGACTTCAACCGTTCTTGATGAAACCTATAAAATTGCGATCACCCGTTTTGATGACCGAATCCGAGTCGGCGGCATGGCTGAGTTGCGCGGTTACAACAAAGACCTGCCCAACTCTCGCCGAGAAACATTAGAAATGGTCGTGAATGATTTGTACCCAGATGCAGGCGACACAAAATCGGCCTCATTCTGGACGGGCTTGCGCCCCGTAACCCCTGATTCTACGCCAATCATCGGCAATACAGCGATTCAAAACCTGTGGTTAAATGCAGGTCATGGCACACTCGGCTGGACCATGGCTTGTGGCTCTGGAAAATTGATTGCGGACTTAATCAGCCAAAAAGAAGCTGAAATTGAGCACACGGATTTAAGTTTGTCGCGTTACAATAGCGACAATTAAAAAAAACGCACATGAGCAAGCAATTTTTTGCATGTAAAATGCCGTTTTTTTCACTGAACCCTCTTCTCTTTTAGGAATAAAAGAGAATTTGCCCAGCGCCTTGCGCTGGGCTTTTTTTACATCAATCACTGACATCATCAGCGCAATCCGAAGGTGATCTATTTGCTGGCTTGAAGGTTTTCCATTAATAACCCCATCCAAATGAACGCAAAATAAGTCTTCAGCCTACACCCATCCTAGTGCGACCCCATTTATTTTCCTCACACCACCATGGGCGTTTGCTTGGGCATGGACGATGCCAAAGCACAGCATAGCAGCGGTGCTTTCGCCACAAAACCAAAACTTCATGTTTAGAATCCTGAAGACAAGAAGGCAGCATGCCAAGACACCGCTTCAATCCATCGCCCGCAACCGATCAATCGCCTCATCAATTCGTTCAACTGCAATCACCTTCAAGCCATCGATGTTTTGTTTTGGCGCATTTGTTTTTGGAATCAAAGCATGGGTAAAACCCAATTTTGCCGCCTCTTTCAATCGTTCTTGGCCTCGCGGTGCAGGACGAATTTCACCTGCCAAACCAATTTCACCAAACACCACCAAGCCTGCAGGCAAAGGCTTGTTGCGCATGGAGGAAACAATCGACAACAGCACCGCCAAATCAGCCGCAGGCTCGGTGATTTTCACACCACCAACGGCATTGATGAAAACATCTTGATCAAAACACGCCACACCCGCATGGCGATGCAGCACAGCCAACAACATGGCGAGGCGGTTTTGCTCCAAACCCACCGATAAACGCCGTGGCGCGGGCGCATGTGATGCATCGACCAACGCTTGAATTTCAACCAACAACGGTCGTGTGCCCTCTTGTGTCACCATCACGCACGAGCCCGCCACACCAGCATTGTGCTGCGACAGAAAAATCGCCGATGGGTTGGTCACGCCTTTCAAACCTTTTTCGGTCATGGCGAACACGCCCAACTCATTGACCGCGCCAAAACGATTTTTAAATGCACGAATCAAACGAAACGACGACTGTGTGTCGCCCTCAAAATACAACACCGTATCGACAATGTGCTCCAACACACGCGGCCCAGCGAGGCTGCCTTCTTTGGTCACATGCCCGACCATGATCAACGTCACGCCCGTGGCTTTCGCCACCCGAGTCAACTGCGCCGCACATTCGCGCACCTGCGAAACCGAGCCAGGCGCAGCCGTCAGCTCACCCGAGTAAATGGTTTGGATCGAGTCAATCACGGCCACATCGGGTTTTAAAGTTTGCAGCGTGTTCATGATGGCTTCCAAGCCGATCTCAGCTTGAAACTGCATGCGGGCATCAGACACACCCAGCCGCTGCGCTCGCAAAGCAATTTGAGCGCCCGACTCCTCACCGCTGACATACAAAACATTTCTGTTTTTGGACAATGCCGCAAGCGATTGCAACAACAACGTCGATTTGCCTATCCCAGGGTCGCCACCAATCAAAATCACCGCACCAGGCACCAAGCCACCGCCCAACACCCGATCAAACTCAGACACCTCACTGGAAAAACGCGGCACATCTGCCGCATCAATCTGCGCCAACGACTGCACAGGCGCACTCGGCGCAAGTGAGGCGAAACGATTATTGGTGGATTTTTGTTCTGCGGTTTCAATCAATGAGTTCCACGTCTGACAATGCGGGCACTGCCCAGACCATTTCGCAGTGACGCCACCGCATTCATTACATACATACTGTGTTTTGGGCTTGGTTGCCATAAATTAATTCCGAAAGATTTCTACGTTGAATGCCAATAGCGCATTCTACGCCAAAAAAAAGCCCCTTCGCGTTCACAAAGGGGCTTAAGTAAAACATATAAAAAACAAGCGGCTCACAACACAACTGAGTCATTCAATAAAAATAAAAACAAAAAAGATTGGAACGGATAAGCGACCAACACCTCAAGAGCGAACACATTTGCGTAATTTGTCTCTCGCAGCCAAACCACCCGTCCAATCCACTTTGGCAATGGACTGACCATCCATCACCAACTCAAAGCTTTGGGTTTCCTCCATGCCTTCCAACAGCGCCTCAATCGTCGGCACCGCCATCGTGATCGCACCGTAATCATAGCCTGACATGGCATAGTTAAATACCTGCACCGTTTGAGGTTTGTCATTGGATTGGTTCAACGTCACCCTTATTTTTTGCACACTGCTCGGGCGGGGAATGTCTTGACCATAAAAAGTCATTAAAGCACCTTTGTAATCACCCGCAGGCCCTGACAATTTAACAAAGCCATTTCTTTTCCAATAAAAAGCCGCACAATATTCGCCAGGTGGGGCATCTTTTTTATCCTGAAAAAAGTCCCATGCACCATTGTAATACGCCTTAAATTGCGGATCATTTTTTGCCCGCTCAGCGTTTTTTGATTGCTCAGAAGCTGTTTTTATCGCATTCACAGCACTACGAATGGCCATTGACATTTTGCTCTGCATGGGATCATTCTCTCTCACTGGGCGATTGGAATAGTCATCATACTGAGCGTCTTCATGTTTCCGATTGTCATCGTCATAAATCTGCTCTGATAACTCCCTCGCGTTGTCAATGTTTTCTTGATTGATGCGTTCATGCTCCGCACAAATGTTTGGCAAATCAGAACAAGCCTGAGCCAATGACCCCATCAGAGACAATCCAAGCACAACCACATATTTAGAACATTTCGACATTTAAGTCCCCTTTGGTTTATGTAAAAAACCCCTTAAACAAAACAATCAGGGCGTTTTAATTTAATCACACGCCTTAATTTTTGAAAGTCAATGATATGACGAATTTTGACATAACAAAGGCATAACAAACAATAAAGTGTATTCATCATGCATTCATAATAAATTCATCATACATTCACCTATGATGCTCTTCATGGCGCTCCCCATGGTGCTCAATTGCAGAAATCATTTTCAAGCCCCTCCCAACGGTTGAATTTGCTTAATATACTTACAAAAACGTCATTTTATTGTAAGGAATTCATCGTAAAATCGAATCCATCAACTCCTCTAACTTATATAAGAGATATGACCATGACAACTCAAACTGCTGGACAACGTTTCCGTGCTGCACTTGCTGCAGAAAAACCATTGCAAATTGTGGGCGCAATCAATGCCAATCACGCATTATTGGCTCAACAAGCAGGCTATAAAGCTGTGTACCTCTCTGGCGGTGGCGTGGCGGCGGGTTCGCTCGGCGTGCCTGACCTTGGCATCACAGGTTTAGAAGACGTGCTGATTGACGCACGCCGCATCACGGATGTGTGCGATTTGCCTTTGCTCGTCGATGTCGACACAGGTTTTGGTGCATCGGCGTTTAACGTTGCACGCACAACAAAAAGCATGATTAAAGCGGGCGTTGCGGCCATGCACATCGAAGACCAAGTGGGCGCGAAGCGTTGCGGTCACCGCCCTAACAAATCCATCGTGCCCAATGATGAAATGGTTGATCGCATCAAAGCAGCCGTTGATGCGCGTACCGATGAGAGTTTCGTGATCATGGCACGCACCGATGCGATTGCGTCTGAAGGTCTCGAAGCCGCAATTGCCCGTGCGGTCTCTTATGTTGAAGCGGGTGCAGATGCGATTTTCCCAGAAGCAGCGATTACTTTGGACATGTACACGGCGTTTGTTAAAGCCTTGCCAAACACACCGATTTTGGCGAACTTGACTGAGTTTGGTCAAACCCCTTTGTTCACAACCAAAGAGCTCGAATCGGTTGGTGTGGCCATGGCCTTGTACCCTTTGTCAGCGTTCCGCGCTGCGAACAAAGCGGCTTTGAACGTCTACACCCAATTGCGCCAAAACGGCACGCAAGCGGGCGTGGTGGACACAATGCAAACACGCATGGAATTGTATGCGTCAATCGGCTACCAAGCATTTGAAGACAAACTGGACATGTTTTTACGCAAATAAAATGGTGTGACAAGGCGCGATACATTAACAGCGCACATTTTATTTGATTTGACCAAAGTTGAGTGGCACACCCAGATCACACATATTGGCGACACTCAACGATTTAGATTTCTGATTTTTCGACATGGAGATACGATGACTACTGAAACCACAACTGCACCCGCAGCACCTAAAGCCAAAAAATCCGTTGCCCTATCAGGCGTGACTGCAGGCAATACGGCGTTATGCAGCGTGGGTCGCTCAGGCAACGACTTGCATTATCGCGGCTATGATATTTTGGATTTGGCAACACAATGTGAATTCGAAGAAGTGGCGCATTTATTGGTGCACGGTACGTTGCCGAACAAAGCCCAATTGGCCGCTTACAAGACACGTTTAAAATCACTGCGCGGCTTACCAGCTGCGGTCGCGGCAGTATTGGAACAACTCCCCCCATCAGCGCACCCAATGGATGTGTTGCGTACAGGCGCATCGGTGCTCGGCAATGTGTTACCAGAGAAAGACGATCACAACCAAGCGGGTGCACGCGAGATTGCCGATAAATTATTGGCTTCTTTTGGCTCAATGCTGCTGTACTGGTACCATTTTTCACACAATGGCAAGCGCATCAGCGTTGAAACCGAAGATGACTCCATCGGTGGTCACTTCCTGCATTTATTGCACGGCAAACCTGCGCCTGAGCCATGGGTTAAAGCCATGCATGTGTCATTGATTTTGTACGCTGAGCACGAATTCAACGCCTCAACCTTTACGTCTCGCGTGATCGCGGGTACAGGTTCAGACATGTACTCAGCAATTACAGGCGCAATTGGCGCGCTGCGCGGGCCCAAACACGGTGGTGCAAACGAAGTCGCATTTGAAATCCAACAACGGTACAACTCACCTGACGATGCTGAGGCCGACATCCGTCGTCGTGTTGAGGCCAAGGAAGTTGTGATTGGCTTCGGTCATCCCGTGTACACCATTTCAGACCCACGCAACGTCGTGATTAAAAAAGTGGCGCACGATTTGTCAGTCAAGTCTGGCGACAAACGCATGTACGACATCGCTGAACGCTTGGAATCTGTGATGTGGGACGTGAAAAAAATGTTCCCGAACTTGGACTGGTTCTCAGCGGTATCGTACAACCAAATGGGTGTACCGACCGCCATGTTCACGCCGTTGTTTGTGATTGCCCGTACCGCAGGTTGGAGCGCGCACATCATTGAACAACGGATTGACAATAAGATTATTCGTCCAAGTGCAAACTACACGGGGCCAGAGGATTTGGAATTTGTGCCGATGTCTGAGCGAGGTTGAGTGAGGTCATAACCCATCCCCCTCCCAACCTCCCCCTTGAAGCGGAAGGAGCGCCCAGCTAAATGGGCACGGCTCACTCTGTTATATCTCACTTAGAGAATGACCACAAACAGCAAAAATCCAGTCCCCTCCCCTTCAAGGGGAGGGTTAGGGTGGGGATGGGTTAAGATGTAAAATTTAAAGAAAGAACTTTCCATGCGAACCAAACCCAGCCCTCACATCAAAGCGGCTCAATTCGCACAAGAACTTCGCAACAACCCAACCGACACCGAACGTTTTCTATGGCAACACCTACGCAACAAACAAATTGAAAACGTCAAATTTCGCAGACAACATGCCATCGACAACCACATTGTCGATTTCGTCAGTTTAGAGATTAAACTCATCATTGAATTGGATGGTGGGCAGCATCTGGAATCGCATACCTACGACCAGCAGCGCGACGATGTTTTACGCTCACAAGGTTTTGAAATTTTACGATTTTGGAATGATGCGGTTTTCACTCAGACTGAATCTGTTTTAGAACGAATTTATGAGCGGGTGGTTGCGTTGAAACAAACCCATCCCCACCCTAGCCCTCCCCTTGAAGGGGAGGGAACTGGTTAGCTGGTCAACGCTTAATACCTCACTATTAAAGGTTAACACCGCTCCTTCAAGA
>CALMCL010000261.1 GCA_937862905.1 uncultured Burkholderiaceae bacterium
TGTGGTTGTGCGCAGCTAAAATTGCACACAGCGAGCCCAGTCAAAGGCAGAAAAAACAATGCGCATCAATCAATGATTGACCCATTGAGCACTGCGACTTAACATCGTCTCTTCCACTCCGGTTAGTGGCGTGCATGCGCCCATGAATGAAACGCGCTGGATGTCGATGCGCCGTGTGGTCAATGTTATAGATATTAATAAACGCTGATGAATGTGATAGACCTACACAAAATCACACCCTATTGCTATAATGACGCATCAATTTTAACTGAATCAACTGCTTGTCGCTGATGAGCAAATGTACAAATGCAGTTGAATAAGCCACTTCACTTTATTTCACTTTATCTAAAGAAAAGATTATGAGTCAAGCACATACCACTTCTCAAAGCAACAATGTCGTCGAACTTTTGGCACGTGATTTGCCCGCTTATTGCCCAAACCCAAGCATGACAGCGTGGAACAGTCACCCTCGTGTGTTCATTGACGTCAGCCATGGTGAAGCCGCTTGCCCATATTGTGGCACGGTGTATCGCCTCAAAGCAGGTGAAGTGGTTAAAGGCCATTGAGATGCCACGTAAACTCCGTGCGCCCAAATCCATGTTTGGCAGTGCCAGTGAGCTGGAGACGTCATTTTATGCAGCGCTCTCTGCTGGTGACATTGATGCGATGATGAAGTTGTGGTCAGAAGACGAAGAAATCATTTGCATTCTTCCCAACTTACCTTATGCACAAGGCCATATTGCGGTTCGCGAAATGTGGGAAACCTTGTTCAATCTTGGGCAATTTAACGCCCATATTTTGGCCACCCACACATTTGACAACCTGTTAACTGCTGTACACACCTTGCTGATTCACGTCCAGTTGACCCTAGCCAATGGGGAAATTCAAGCTTTTAATTTACACACCACCCAAGTGTATTTAAAATCAGAACAAAGCTGGCGCATGTCGGTGTATCACGCGACGATTGCGCAGGACAACAACAAGCTGGTTGATGTATTGCCCAGCCTGCTCCATTAAAAGAAGCGTGAAATAATAATTAAGTTTTGCACAAAGACGCATCATGCCATGACCAAGGGTAAAGCAATACAATCTCACTAAAGGGCAACCTTCCAAATGACAAAAACCAGCCATAAGGCTGGTCTTTTTGGTTAGGAGGGGGAGTTCCCTCATGATGCGTCGGAACGTGAGCTGGTTCCTAATTTCCAGTCCACTAACCATGAACTGAGTTTACGTCTATTTCTATTTACAGTCAATTTTATTGGTAATTAACAACTCAATATACAGGTCACTTTATAGCAATTATAAGCCCCCTCACGATACAATCATCCTTCAGCAAAACAAGATCATAAAAAATGCGAACCTTAACGTTCGCATTTTTTATGATCTTCTGATTGATTGATGAGGCCTTAATTTGACTGCTCAGCCTCAAATAATGCTGTGGCACGTCGATTGGGTGCCAAACAAGCCACCAACTTCTCTCGCGGCAACTTATTCGAGCATTGAACGATGGGTTGAGACGTCCCTTTCCCTTCAATGCTGATTTTGTCCATGGGTACACCGAGACCCACCAAATACTGACGAACTGTGGCCGCACGTTGCAATGACAATGCCATATTATTTGACTGAACACCCAATCGATCGGCATGACCCACCACATGAACAGAATTGATTTTCGCACGCGCACCAGCGATGCTTTTGGCTGTGTTTTCCAAATCAGATCGCCCCTTGGCATTTAAATCTTTCAAGGAAGATCCCGCAAACTTGAACAAACCCGTCGTGTTTAAAGTGATTAAACGTGCAACTGGGGTCACCGTTGGCACAACTTTGGGTTGTTCATTGAGATAATCGGCACAGGATTGGTCACGCCAATGGGTGCTGGAAACGCGCATTTTGTCATCAAACAATACTTTGTATTGGCAGGTTTGATATTCTTGACCTCGACCCGTCAAAAAGTTAAAGACATAATCCCATTCACGCACTTCAAACAAGCCTTCTGCAAAGTGAGGGTCACTTAGCAAGAGTCGAACCTCGCGCTTGGGCAAACTCACAATGACCCTACGGAGATCTCGCGGATCAGGAAAAGCCCCTACACTTAAATTAGAAGCACTAACGGCTGGCCACAACAAATGGGCTGCGGTCGAATGCTCACGAGCCTGTGCCACACCAAGCCCAACAGTAAGGGCGCTTGAAAATAAAAAGGTCGCGAATTTAAAGTGATTCGATAACTGATTGGTCGTATTCATCTTTTTTCCTAACATTTGTCTTTGGCAATACTTGATCTTGTTCAACCCAATGGCCTGTCATTGCTCTGGTATTTTGCTTTCACAGGCCTTTCTGTAAATTAATTCGTTTTACCCAAGATACCCGTGACGGCCATTCGAGCACCCACGCCTCCATTACGAGTCGCAGACACACCACCCGTCAAAGACCAGCGGTTGTTGTCCGATGTCCGGCGTACACTGACTGCAATCGCCCCTTGTTGCTGGTAATAACCTACACCTGCCGCATAAGTCCAAGTCCCTGCAATGTAAGGCGCACTCTCCATCGCCATCGCACTGGCCACACCCGCGTATGCTTTTTTACCCACATTGTCCGTATACGTGTGAGCCTCACTGCTCAAACCTTTTAATTGACTCACATTCACCGCATCGGTATCAGCCGAACCCGCGGCCACATTGGTGATGCGCCGCTCAGATCCAGAGGAGCCCACAGAAACCTCACCCACAGGAGTGAGGCCTGCTGCACTGCCACCTGGATTGTAGGCCGCCTGCTTCAAGGTTGAGCCATTTGCAACCGAATTGGCACCCAAAGCAACTGAGTTGGCAGAAGAAGCCGTCGCACTTGTGCCAATCGCAACAGCGTTATAGGCACTGGCCACAGCCCCATTGCCCATGGCCGACGAATTCTCACCGCTGGCCACAGAATTGGGACCGATCGCAATCGAATTGGTGCCGCTGGCCATCGCTCCAGCTTCTGTTGAGTTCGCTTGGAAATATTTCGTCCCTTTGCTCACAATGGTCGACAAAGAAGCCACCGCACTGTTCACAGTACTTAAGCCTGTCGAAGTCGTGGTTGACAAAGAAGCCACTGCACTGTTTGTTGCACTCAAACCTGTCGAGGTCAATGTTGACAAAGAAGCCACTGCGCTGTTGGTCGCGCTCAGCCCTGTCGACAAAGAAGCCACTGCGCTATTGGTCGTGCTCAGTCCTGTCGAAGTCAATGTTGACAAAGAAGCCACCGCACTGTTTGTTGTGCTAAAGCCAGTCGAAGTTAAAGTGGACAACGAGGCCACAGCACTGCGGGTTGTGCTAAAACCTGTTGATACTGAGGTCGACAACGATGCAATCGCACTGCCAGATGAACTAAACGATGTCGAAATCGATGCAATTGCACTGCCCAAAGTGCTCAGACCCGTTGAAGTTGAAGTAGACAGCGACGAAATCGCACTGTTTGTCGTGCTAAAACCAGTCGATGTCGAGGTTGACAACGAGGCCACACTGCTGCTGACCGTACTGAAGCCTGTTGATGTCAAAGTCGATAAAGAAGCCACACTGCTGTTGACCGTACTGAAGCCTGTTGATGTCGAAGTCGATAAAGAAGCCACGCTGCTGTTGACCGTGCTGAAGCCCGTCGAAGTTGAAGTTGACAATGATGCAATCGTGCTGTTGGCTGTACTCAACACCGTCGAAGCCGTGGTTGATACGTTTGTAGACAAAGAAGCCACCGCTGAATCCAACGTACTCAAGC
>CALMCL010000262.1 GCA_937862905.1 uncultured Burkholderiaceae bacterium
ATTGCAACCGAACGACGACAAAGTCCGCATTTTTGCGGACTTTTTTATCGCAGTACGTATTTATATTTCTGCATTGCAACATCGAAAGTTGTTTTCAATGCGGATGTTTTACCTTATCATTTGCCCACTTGCTTTACATTTGTAAAGCAATAGGCGGTGAAAGTGGCATATAAAAGCCATTACGAGTCCAACTCGAACACATTAATCTAAATATATTCCTTTTAGGAGACATGAAATGATACGTAAACTCAGTTTAGCTGTTGCGGTTGCTGGTTTGTTGGCGGCTTGTGGTGGCGAAAAGAAACCAGAAGCCGCACCAGCAAAAGCAGCTGGAGGCGCACCTGCTGCTGCACCTGCTGCCGGTCAAACCACGCTGACTGTAGCGACGGTCAACAATGGCGACATGGTGGTGATGCAAGAGTTGTCGAAAAAATTTGAAGCGGCCAATCCAGACATCAAATTGAACTGGGTTGTGCTTGAAGAGGGCGTTCTGCGCCAAAAAGTCACCACAGACATCGCCGCCAAAGGCGGTCAATTTGACGTCATGACCATTGGCATGTACGAAGCACCGATTTGGGCAAAAAAAGGTTGGTTGACAGAAATGAAAGACCTGGGTGCAGGCTACGATGTGGATGACTTGATCAAGCCAATGCGCGATGGTTTGTCTGTTGACGGCAAATTGTATGCATTGCCATTCTATGGTGAAACATCAATGACTTACTATCGTAAAGATTTGATGGATGCCAAAGGCTTGAAAATGCCAGCCAAACCAACTTGGGATGACATCGAAAAATTTGCAGCGGCAATGAATGACAAAGAAAAAGGCATTTATGGCATCTGCTTGCGTGGTAAAGCGGGTTGGGGTGACAACATGGCTTTGGTGTCCACCATGATCAATGCCAATGGCGGTCGTTGGTTTGATGAAAAATGGAACCCACAGTTGACCACACCAGAATGGAAAAAAACCATCACCCAATATATCAACTTGCTGACCAAATACGGCCCTCCAGGCGTGTCGTCAAACAGCTTTAACGAAAGCTTGGCTTTGATGCAAGAAGGCAAGTGCGGCATGTGGATTGACGCTTCTGTGGCGGCAGGCATGTTGTACGATCCAAAAACATCAAAAGTGGCCGATAAAATTGCATTTGCACCATCGCCAGTTGGCAGCTACGCCAATGCTTCAGGTTGGTTGTGGGCGTGGTCTTTGGCTGTGCCAGCCAGTTCAACCAAGCAAGACGCTGCGAAGAAATTTGTGACTTGGGCAACGTCGAAAGAGTACATCGCAGAAGTGGCCAAATCTAAAGGCAATTGGGGTGCTGTTCCTCCTGGCACGCGTAAATCAACTTATGCCAACCCTGAATACCAAAAAGCAGCACCATTTGCTTCTTTCGTGATTGACGCGTTGAGTAAAGTGGATCCTGCGCATGCAACGGCTCAGCCCGTACCTTATGTGGGTGTTCAATATGTCGGCATCCCTGAGTTCCAAGCGATTGGTACACAAGTGGGTCAATCCATTTCAGGTGCGTTGGCTGGCAAAATGTCAGTGGATGATGCTTTGAATGCAGGTAATGAAGCAGCCAAAAAAGCAGTTGAACAAGGTGGTTACTTGAAATAATCCAACCATCACTCGATGCAACCATTCTCGTTTCGGCGAAGTGGTTGCAGGGAGGTGGTGAGGGTGGGATGAATCAGGAGATTCAGGGGATCTAACTCGCTTCTCTCTTGATTGTTCAAACTTGTTTAAGCTCGTTCAAACAATAACAATGTGTCACACAAATAATTCAGTTGAATAAAAGCCAAAATCAATATGATTGCTTTTTGACAATACCCCTTAATGGTTCGAAGCGCGGTCACAAGTTTCTTTGTCTCCGGTAACCCAGTGCCGCGCTTCTCTTTTTTTATAAGAAAGGAGAATGCCATGTCAGCTTCAATCAGTGCCTCAAGTTCAAAGAAAAGCAATCCCAAGTTGTTGCTTGCTCAGCTCATGCTAACGCCAGCAGTGGCGATGTTGCTCGTTTGGATGGTGGTGCCATTGGTGATGACGTTGTATTACTCTCTGCTCAATTTCAATCTGTTGAGCGCGGATACGACATCATTCGCATGGTTTAATAATTTTAAGTACCTCGTTAAAGATGCCGATTTTTGGGTCTCGATTTGGAATTCAATCTTGATGATTGGCACCGTATTGCTGCTGTCGGTGGTGCTGGGTTCACTGTTGGCGTGGTTGTATGATCAAGATTTTAAAGGTCGCAACATTGCACGTTTATTCGTGATTGCCCCATTTTTTGTCATGCCGACGGTGAGTGCATTGTTGTGGAAAAACATGATGTTTCACCCTGTGTACGGTGTTTTTGCAGCGATTTCACATTTCTTTGGCTTACCTCCAGTTGATTGGTTCAAAGATTACCCAATGCTGTCGATCATTATCATCATGACGTGGGAGTGGATGCCTTTTGCCTTCTTGATTTTGTTGACATCGATTCAATCAGTGGATTCGGAGCAAAAAGAAGCGGCGAAACTCGATGGTGCGAAGCCTTGGCATATTTTCTGGTTCATCATCATCCCTCACTTGAAACGCTCGATTTCTGTGGTGGTCATGATTGAAGCCATTTTCTTGCTGAGTGCATTTGCTGAAATCCACATCACCACGGGTGGTGGTCCAGGTAACTCCACGACCAACTTGACGTATTTCGTTTTCTTGCGCGGTTTGGCCCAGTTTGACATTGGCTTGGCTTCAGCGGGTGGCGTGATTGCAGTGATTTTGGCCAACATCGTGTCGTTCTTCTTGATTCGCACGGCCTCTAAAAACTTAGAAGCTTAAGGAGCACACCATGAAAAATTCAAAATTTCAAACCCTGATGATCACGATTTTTGGTTGGGCCATTGCTTTAATCGTGTTTTTTCCAATTTTCTGGATGTTTTTAACCAGTTTTAAAACGGAAGAAATGGCGATTTCTTCACCGCCGTTGCTCTTTTTCTCGCCCACATTAGAGGGCTATCACGAGATCATGTCGCGTGTGAATTACATGCATCACATGGGCAATTCGATTTTGATCGCTTTTGGTGCCACACTGTTGTCGATTCTGATTTCAGTGCCTGCAGCGTACTCAATGGCATTGTATCCGACCCGTCGTACACAAGATATTTTGTTGTGGATGATGTCGACCAAAATGATGCCTTCAGTCAGTGTGTTGTTGCCGATTTATGTGGTGTTTCAAAAATTCAGTTGGTTGGACAATGCCGCTGCGATGATTGTGGTGTATACGCTGATGAATTTGCCGATCACGGTGTGGCTGATTTACTCGTACTTCAAAGATTTACCAACAGAAGTTTTGGAAGCAGGGCGTTTGGATGGCATGACGCTGGCGCAAGAAATCCGTTATTTGATTTTGCCCATGAGTTTACCTGGTCTGGCTTCAACTGCTTTGTTGAGCATCATCTTGTGTTGGAATGAAGCCTTTTGGAGCTTGAACTTGACCACCACCAACGCCGCGCCATTGACCCAGTTGATTGCAACATTCTCTTCACCAGAAGGTTTGTTTTGGGCGAAATTATCAGCGGCTTCGGTGTTGTCCGTGGCGCCGATCATGGTGTTGGGTTGGTTCAGTCAGAAACAATTGGTGCGTGGTTTGACGTTTGGTGCAGTGAAGTAAAGTGGAATGAGGTGGTGTGAAGATGGCTGGCTATACGACTTTAATCAGTGATTGTGATGGTGTTTTAATCGACAGTGAGGTCGTGGCACATGAGGTGTTGGTGCGCGAAACGCAAGCGGTGTTTTCAAATGTGGATTGCAATGCTTTTTTGAGCAGTTCATTTGGTCAAAAAACCGAGGAGTTGGTGCGACAAGTCGCTCAGTTTGCTGAGCAATCGATTCCAGATGGTTTTTTGCAACACTTGCGTATCGTCACCGATGCCACCATCGAGCAGCACGCTTTTCCCGTCAAACATGTTGAAATTTTGGTCAATCACCCGCGGCTTAAAGCCGTGGCGTCCAACAGTGGTATGGCACGCATTGTTTCAGCGATCAGTAAGGTGGGTTTGAATGCACGATCAGACGTTAAGGTTTTTAGTGCAGATCAAGTCAAACAGCCCAAGCCCGCGCCTGATTTATATTTGTTGGCCGCACATGAGATGGCGTTAAATCCTGCAGAGTGTGTGGTGATTGAAGACAGTTGTTCAGGCGTTTTGGCCGCATTGGCCGCAGGCATGGGGGTGATTGGTTTTGTGGGTGGTCTGCACATTCCCATGCACCATGCGGCAGATTTACGGGAGATGGGGGTTTTGACTGTATTTGATTCGATGCAATACCTTCCTCAAGTGCTCAGCCGCAGTGCCGGCTGGGGCAATTAAAAAGAATTTGTTCCTCACAATTAGACTATTGGAGACATGAAATGGCAACAGTACAACTCAAAGGCATTGCAAAAAAATACACGGAAAATTATGCCGTGAAAGGTGTCGATATTGACATCAAAGACGGTGAGTTTATCGTGCTCGTTGGACCCTCGGGCTGCGGGAAAACCACCACATTGCGCATGATTGCAGGATTGGAAGAAATCAGTGAAGGGCAATTGGTCATTGATGGCAAAGCCGCGAATGATTTATCGCCTGCTGAACGTGGCATTGCGATGGTGTTTCAATCGTATGCCCTGTATCCGCACATGAGTGTGGAAGAAAATTTAAACTTTGGTTTGCGTTTGCAAGGTGTGCCTAAAGCGGAGATTGACGCTGCGGTCAACAACGCTGCGGAAATTCTGCACATCAAACATTTGCTTGACCGCAAACCAAAAGCCCTGTCAGGTGGTCAACGGCAACGGGTGGCGATTGGTCGTGCGATCACGCGCAAACCAAAAGTGTTTTTGTTTGATGAACCCTTGTCAAACTTGGATGCGTCCTTGCGTGTGCAAATGCGGATCGAATTTGCACGTTTACATCAAGACCTGGGCGCAACCATGATTTATGTGACCCATGATCAAATTGAAGCCATGACATTGGCCGATCGCATCGTGGTTTTCTCTGAGGGCCGTGTTGAGCAAATCGGCACACCATTGCAACTGTACCATCAACCCAATAATTTGTTTGTCGCAGGTTTCATTGGCTCACCCAAAATGAATTTGGTACCTGTGCAAGTGGAATCGGCCAATGATCAGTTTGCCGTGGTGCGCATGACCGATGGTTCATCGATCAAGGTCGCATGTGATGGTCGCCAACAGCTTAAAGCGGGTGAAAAAGCCACCTTGGGCATTCGCCCTGAGCATTTGAGCGTACAATCTTCCGACCAAGGTTTTGGTGTTACCGTGACCTTATGCGAACAAATGGGTGACTCAACCATGGTGTACGCGCAACTGGCTGGGTTTGATAAACCCGTCGTGATTCGTGTTGCGGACGTATTCCGTGCAGAGCAAAACCATACTTTGCGCATCGGTGTAAACCCTGAGTTGGCTTATTTGTTTGACTCAAGCGGTAAGGCGGTTCCACGTCATTTGCAAGAAATACACGCTCAGTACGTCTAAATACGTTCTGGCGTGAGTCAAATGGACGAACCAATTTGAACGAAATCGATCTCACGTCAGAACATACTATGGATGAAAAACTGGAATTACAAGCGAAAATTGCATGGTTGTATTACATCGGTAATGTGACCCAGCAAGACATTGCAAAACAATTGAGCTTATCGCGCCCAACGGTGCAGCGCTTGCTCAGTCTGGCCCTAGAAAATGGTGTGGTGCAGGTCAAAATTGACCACAGCATTGCCTCATCAATGGACTTGGCAGAGCGCTTGAAAAAGAAGTTTAATTTGAGCGAATGCGAAGTGGCGCCTGTCGAAGAGGCCACAGTAAGCCAAATTGATAAAGCGATTGCCGTCACTGGTGGGCGTTTTTTAGAGCAGGTGCTGCGCCGTTCAAAAATCAGCGGTGTTGCATTGGGCACAGGCCGTGCGGTGCGTGGGATTTGCCATGAAGTGTCGCGTCACCATTTGGATGATTTTAAAGTGGTGTCATTGGCAGGGACTGTGGTGCTTGATGGGTCATTTAACCGCTACGATGCCAGCTTGAGTTTGGCCGATAAGACGAATGGTAAGTATTACATCTTGTCAATCCCATTGTTTGCAGAGAGCTTGGAAGACCGTGATTATTGGTACAGCACACGCACTTATCGGCGTCAGTTGGGTTGTTACACCGACTGCCAAGTGGCCTTGATTGGCGTTGGCTGGCTGGGTGAAAAATGCCCATTGGTTGAGGATGGTTTCATCACCACCGACGTGATGTATGAGTTGTTGCGCAAAGGCGCTGTGGGCGATGTCTTGGGTTGGGTATTTGATGAGCAAGGGTTGATCATTAATCACCCCATCAATGAATGTGTGACCAGTTTCACTCAAGGCGTTTTATTGCAGCGTCCTGTGATTGGCGTGGCGGGTGGTGTGCGTAAACATCGTGCAATTTTAGCTGCGCTCCGAGGCGGCTGGTTAAAGGGGCTGATCACGGATCAGCAAACCGCAGAGTTTTTACTATCACAGGCTGATTAGGGCTTCCACGAAGACCCTCAGCCGCAAGAGAAGAGGGTCTTATCATGACATTCAATCCAAACAGCAGAATCATGCTGCATCTGGGGCTGGGCTCTTTCCATCGCGCCCATCAAGCGGTTTACATTCAAAAATTGATCAATTCAGGTGACACCAGCTGGGTTTTGGCGGGTGGGCACTTGCGTCCAGACATGGCCGAAGTGATTGATGCTTTAAAAAATCAAGGTCACTATACTTTAGAAACCATTTCACCCTCAGGCGAGCATCAGTATGAAGTCATTGATGCGATCCGCTACGTCGTGCCATACGAGCCTTCACTTGCGGGCTTGATCGAAATTGGCTCTCATCCTGCGACAGGCATCATTTCATTCACCGTCACCGAGGCGGGTTATTATGTCGATGACAAAAATAATTTGGATTTGAGCTTTGCTGATTTGAAAGCAGACATTGATCGTGTGCGTGCAGGGGAAGTGGGGCAAACGATTTATGGCGCATTGGTGACCATTTTACGTGCACGCATTCACAGTGGCGCAGGCAAAGTGACTTTACTCAATTGCGATAACCTGCGCCACAATGGCGAACGTTTTCGCGCGGGCTTTTTGCAATTCATTGATTATATTAATGATGCAGGGTTGCGAGCATGGGTCGAAGCGAACACCACCTGTCCAAATGACATGGTGGATCGGATCACGCCCCGTCCAACGGCTGAGGTGAAAGCACGCGTCAAAGCGGCGACAGGTCGAGACGATGAGGCCGCTTTGATGGGTGAGGATTTCTTGCAATGGGTGATTGAAGAGAACTTTTGCGCAGGGCGACCCGCTTGGGAACACGTTGGTGTCGAAATGGTGGCATCTGTTTCCGCGCACGAGGAAGCCAAAATCCGCATTCTCAATGCCACGCACAGCTGCATCGCTTGGGCGGGGACTTTGAAAGGCTATCAGTACATTCATGAAGGCACACAAGACCCTGCGATCCATTTGATGGCTTACAACTACGTGACCGATGATGTCATTCCTTGTCTGTCGCCGAGCCCGATTGATTTGGCAAAGTATCGCAATGTGGTGCTGGAACGTTTTGGCAATGAAGCGATTCGAGACACCAATCAACGCGTGGCCATGGATGGCTTCTCGAAAATCCCGGGTTACATTGTGCCCACATTCCGTGATTGCATTGCACAGGGGATTTCATTTGACTCTGTTGCTGTGTTGCCCGCCTTGTTTCTGGCCTTTTTGCAACGTTGGGACAAAGGTCAAGTCAGCTTCGAATACCAAGATCAAGCGATGAATCCAGCCGTGGGTCATGCGATTTGTCAAGCGGCTGATCCGATCGCCGCTTTCTGTGCCGATGTGAATTTATGGGGTGGTTTGGCCGGTGATGAACGCGTCATTGCATCCATTCGCCGCGCCATGAAAACAATTTCATTTTTAACCGCATAACCGCACAAAGGACGTTCAAGAGATGAAACAGTTGATCATGCTGGCACCAAAAAGTTTGACCGTGCGCGAGGTGGACGTGCCTGAGGCGAAAGCAGGGGAGGTCAGGATTCGTGTGCGCCAAATTGGCATTTGTGGCTCTGATATTCATGTGTGGCATGGCACACATCCATTTACCCCTTATCCTGTGGTGCAAGGCCACGAGTTTTGTGGTCACATTGACCAGTTGGGGGAGGGGGTCAACCATTTGGCCGTTGGTGATTTGGTGACCGCCATGCCGCAAATTGTGTGTGGGCATTGCCACGCGTGCCTGTCTGGTCAATTTCACATTTGCGAAAATCTCAAAGTTCGTGGCTTTCAAGCCGATGGCTGTGGGCAAGAGTTTTTTGTCACAGATGCTGAGCGGATTGTGTCTTTGCCCGCACATTTCACGCTGGATCAAGGTGCATTCATGGAGCCTGTCGCAGTCGCAGCGCATGCCGTCTCACGTTTGGGTGACCTTGTTGGAAAAAACATGGTGGTGATGGGCGCGGGCACAATTGGCAATCTCATTGCGCAAGTGGCACAGCGCATGGGAGCCAGTGTATTGCTCACTGACATTCAGGATGCGCGACTTGAGCGTGCACACGCGTGTGGCATTCAACACACGGCCAACATGATGAGCACCTCGTTGGCCGATGCGGCCGCCGCTGTATTTGGAAACGATGGTTTTGCACTGGCCGTTGAGGCCGCTGGCGCGCCACCAGCCATCCAAGCACTCATCCCTGCCATTCAAAAAGGAGGCACAATTCTGATCGTTGGTGTGTATGGTCGTCCTGTTGAGCTGGACATGGCACGCGTTGGCGAACATGAGCTGAATGTGAAAGGTTCAATGATGTATTGGCGCGATGACTGGCTGCAAGCCAAAGATTTACTGGATCAAGGTTTGCACATTCAACCGTTGATTGATGCAAAGTATCCTTTGTCTGAATGGGTTGATGCTTATCACCATATTGATGACAATCCGCAGGCCGTAATGAAGTTGATGGTGAATGTCGGTATGGATTGACCGTTGATTGGAACGGTTGATGCCGTCATTGTTTAATGACATCACTTTGATTTAACTGCATCCTCTTGATAAAAAAGCAC
>CALMCL010000263.1 GCA_937862905.1 uncultured Burkholderiaceae bacterium
CGCGAATTTGGTCGGGATGGTCGTGTTCTTCTTGATCATCTTGGTCATCACGCCGCCCATGGTTTCGATGCCCAAAGATAATGGCGTGACGTCGAGCAACAACACGTCGGTGCGGTCGCCGCCCAAAACTTGACCTTGAATCGCTGCGCCCACGGCAACCGCTTCATCTGGGTTGATGTCTTTGCGTGCTTCTTTACCGAAAAACTCTTTCACTTTTTCTTGCACTTTTGGCATGCGTGTTTGACCGCCGACCAAAATCACGTCGTCGATGTCAGACATTTTCAAGCCTGCATCGGTCAAGGCCGTGCGGCAAGGTGCAATCGTACGTTCAATCAAATCTTCGACCAAAGCTTCGAGCTTGGTGCGCGTCATTTTGATGGCCATGTGTTTTGGACCGCTCGCATCTGCCGTGATGTAGGGCAAGTTGATTTCAGTTTGTGCCGATGAAGACAATTCGATTTTGGCTTTTTCCGCGGCTTCTTTCAAGCGTTGTAAGGCCAATACATCTTTTGACAAATCAACGCCTTGTTCTTTTTTGAACTCGTCGACGAGATAGTCGATGACGCGTTGGTCAAAGTCTTCACCACCGAGGAAGGTGTCGCCGTTGGTTGACAACACTTCAAATTGTGTTTCGCCTTCCACGTCAGCGATTTCGATGATTGACACGTCAAATGTACCACCACCCAAGTCATACACAGCGACTTTGCGGTCACCTGTTTCTTTTTTGCCCAAACCAAATGCCAATGCAGCGGCTGTCGGTTCGTTGATGATACGTTTGACGTCCAAACCTGCGATGCGACCCGCATCTTTGGTGGCTTGACGTTGTGCATCGTTGAAGTACGCAGGTACGGTGATGACCGCTTCAGTCACGGCTTCGCCGAGATAGTCTTCAGCGGTTTTTTTCATTTTGCGCAAAACTTCTGCAGAAATTTGTGGGGGTGCGAATTGTTCGTCACGTACCGTCACCCATGCATCGCCATTGTCGGCTTTTGAAATTTTGAAAGGCATCATGTCGATGTCTTTTTGTACTTCTTTGTCTTCGAAGCGGCGGCCGATCAAGCGTTTGATCGCGTACAGCGTGTTTTTCGGGTTGGTGACAGCTTGGCGTTTGGCGGGTACGCCGACCAGCACTTCGCCATTGTCCATGTATGCAATAACAGACGGTGTTGTGCGTGCGCCTTCTGCGTTTTCGATGACTTTAGGCGTGTTGCCTTCCATGATAGACACGCATGAGTTTGTCGTGCCCAAGTCAATACCAATGATACGTCCCATGTGATTCTCCATATTTTACTGTTGGTTGATGTTTAAACTTTTACGCATGCTCTTCATGCGCCTGAATTCTAATTGGTGGCGTGAGCCTGTATTTCAAGGGGAAATTTGTACTTTTTCATGCCAAAAGGACATCGAAAAGGCTGTTTATGCAAAATTTCTTCAATTTTAAAGCAAAGGCGCTTTAATTTTAAATCATGCAATTGTTGGTTTCCATTTGTTTTGGTAAGTTTCAATTGTTTTCACGTCTATTTTTTGATCATGGCATTTTGAATTTCATTGTAAGTTTAAACGGGTTGAAGCGTCTAATTGAAACAAGACCATCTGAAACAAGACCATCATGTCCGTCATGATGCCCACACATTTTTTCTCTTTTGACAAAGGAAATGCCATGTCTCCTCAATGCAATCGCCGCCAATTTCTTCAACATGCCAGTTGGGGCGCGTTTGGTTTGATGTTTGTCGGCATTGAGGTGGCTGCAAAATCCACTGCACGCCAAGTGTGGATTGTCCAAGTCTCGGCGAGCGGTCAAGTCGGTTTACCTGAACGCGTTCAGGCCATCACACAATCGAATGCGCAATGGCGTGCTCAGTTGTCGCAAGAGGCTTTTGACATCACCCGACGTGCAGGCACAGAAGCACCGTTTACAGGGAAATATTGGGATCAACATGGGCAAGGTATTTATCGGTGCATTTGCTGCGATACGGCTGTGTTCAATGCCAATACAAAATTTGATTCACACACGAGTTGGCCCAGTTTTTGGGCGCTGATTGCGCCAGAAAATGTGCATAATACAGTTGACAACAGTTTCGGTATGCGCCGTACAGCGGTCAGTTGTAGCCGTTGTGAAGCACACCTAGGGCATGTGTTCAATGATGGTCCCGAACCCACGGGTTTACGCTATTGCATCAATTCTGTGGCTTTAAGTTTTATTACTTTGCTTTAATGGAAAGGCCGTCATGTTCAATACAGTCAAGGTCAGTACAGCCAGTACAATCAGTACATTAAGTTCAGCAAGGGTTTTGTTTTTGGTTTTGATCGGCATCCCATGGATGCCCTGCGTCAGTCATGCCAAGGCAATTGAAGCGCCGATTGAAAACATGGCCCTTGCCATTGCACCAAGCGAAGCCACTGCGGTTCTGGCAGGCGGTTGTTTTTGGGGGGTGCAGGCCGTGTTTCAACATGTCAAAGGTGTGACAAAGGTGGTGGCTGGTTATGTGGGGGGGTCGTCAAAAAACGCGAATTACGCTACGGTCAGTTCAGGCACAACAGGTCATGCGGAGGCGGTCAAAATCACCTTCGATCCATCTCAAATCAGTTACGGCCAATTGCTTCAAGTGTATTTTCGGTGGCTCATGACCCAACCGAGCTGAACCGTCAGGGGCCAGATCAAGGCACTCAATACCGCTCATCGATTTTTTATGTCAATGCTGAACAGCAGCGTGTGGCGCAGCTTTACATCACACAGCTTGAACGGCAGGGGGCTTTTCACCATACTATTGTGACGAGCAGTGTGCCCTTGAAGGATTTTTATGTAGCAGAGGCTTATCATCAAAATTATTTCAATGAAAAACATGATTCAGATTATATCATTTATAACGATGCAGCAAAATTAGTGGACTTACAGCAATCCTATCCTGAGCTATACCAACGTTCTTCCC
>CALMCL010000264.1 GCA_937862905.1 uncultured Burkholderiaceae bacterium
GCCTTGTGCATTGTGCACAAGGCCTTTTTATTGCTTTTAACAAAGGGGAGTTCGGCGCGTTTATTGTTAATCGACAGTAAAACCTTGCTTCGCAATTGTTTGAATGTGGCTTCTGAATAAAGCGCATGCATATCATGTTCTTTAGAAATCAGTAGAACTGAACCTTTGAGAAGGTAAGGGATGACATATCTTGAAGCGCAAGATGGGTTCCATGCAACGATGTCTAAAAGGTGGCTCTTGATAACCTTTTGATTTTTCTTAATTTATGTTTAATTTGTACTTAAGTTCACTTGATTCAAGTTTTAACTTAAATCATCACGTTACATCCCCATTTTTAATTTCTTTTTGTTTGTTCATATGCCTCTGTGGCCATCATGTTGCTTTGTATGAGCCGATGATGGTGCGTTCAGGGACTCCGCTGCCAACCATTGATCGCCTGGCATCGTGGGTGTGATTTGAGCCCATTCTTCATCAGAAAAAAGTCGAGAGCGAATCAAGAATCGCACGCCAAATGGCGCTTCCAAACTAAATCCACTGCCACGTCCTGGCACAATGTCGAGTGTCAAATGGGTGTGTTGCCAATACCTAAATTGTGATTCGCTCATAAAAAAGGGTGTGCCTGAAACATCTCCCAAATAAACATCCGAGCTGCCAACCAGAAAAGCACCTTTGGGATAACACATTGGGCTGCTGCCATCGCAACAACCACCAGATTGATGAAACATCAAAGGGCCATTTTTTTCGGACAGCGATTGAATCCATTTGTCTGCATCTGCGGTGACGTCTACACGATTCATGGTCATTTCCTTTTTTGAAAAAATCCCTTTACTGATGATGAACATCAGTAAAGGGAAAGCACACATTTTTATGAATAATTGACCTCAAAATGGCTTAGAAAAAGCCCATTTTGTTCGGGTTATAGCTGACCAGCATGTTTTTGGTTTGTTGGTAATGGTCAAGCATCATTAAATGATTTTCGCGACCGATACCGCTTTGTTTGTAGCCACCAAATGCCGAGTGGGCAGGATAGAGGTGATAGCAGTTGGTCCACACACGACCCGCTTGAATGCCTCGACCAAAACGATAAGAGGTGTTGGCATCGCGTGTCCAAATGCCTGCGCCAAGGCCAAACATGCTGTCATTGGCAATCGATAAGGCTTCTTCATTGTCTTTGAAAGTGGTCACGCTGACGACGGGGCCAAAAATTTCCTCTTGGAAAATGCGCATTTTATTATGGCCTTTGAAAATGGTCGGTTTAATGTAATAACCACCAGACAAATCGCCTTCCAATGTGTTGCGTCCGCCACCTGCAAGCAGTTGTGCGCCTTCTGCTTGACCGATGTCCATGTATGACAAAATTTTCTCAAGTTGATCATTTGATGCCTGTGCGCCCATCATGGTTTCTGTATCCAACGGATTGCCAACTTTAATGGCATTGGTGCGGGCAATGGCGCGCTCGATGAATTGATCGTAAATGGATTCGTGAATCAACGCACGGCTTGGGCAGGTGCAAACTTCGCCTTGATTGAGGGCAAACAACACAAAACCCTCAACCGCTTTGTCAAAAAATGCGTCATCTTCTCGGGCAACGTCGGCCATGAAAATGTTAGGGCTTTTACCGCCAAGTTCCAAGGTGACGGGGATGATGTTTTGGGTGGCATATTGCATGATGAGGCGACCAGTTGTGGTTTCGCCTGTGAATGCAATTTTTGCGATGCGTGGGCTGGAGGCCAGTGGTGCGCCCGCTTCGACGCCAAAGCCATTGACAATGTTCAATACGCCAGCAGGCAGTAAATCTGCAATGATTTCCATCACAACCAGCAAACTGACTGGGGTTTGTTCGGCTGGTTTCATGACGATGCAGTTGCCTGCTGCAAGTGCTGGTGCCAGTTTCCATGCCGCCATCAAGATGGGGAAGTTCCAAGGAATGATTTGACCGACCACACCGAGTGGTTCGTGAAAATGATAAGCAACCGTGTCGTTGTCGATTTGGCTGGATGAGCCTTCTTGCGCACGAATGGCTGAGGCGAAGTAGCGGAAGTGATCGATCGTCAATGGAATGTCAGCCGCCAGCGTTTCACGAACGGCTTTACCGTTGTCCCATGTTTCGGCCACTGCGATTTTTTCAAGGTTGGCTTCGATGCGGTCAGCGATTTTGTTGAGAATGTTTGAGCGTTCAGTCACTGAAGTCTTGCCCCAAGCATCTTTTGCTTTATGGGCAGCATCCAATGCCAAGTCAATGTCTTTTGATGTTGAGCGCGCCACTTGGCAAAACACTTGACCCGTCACAGGTGTGATGTTTTCGAAATACTGACCGTCTACTGGCGCGATCCATTGGCCACCAATGAAATTGTCATACTTGGCTTTAAAATCAATTAAAGCGCCTGGGGTATTTGGGTTTGCATAAATCATGATGGTCTCCATTATTGTATAAGGTTAAGCGAAGGATTGTATTTCGCTTGAGACGCATCATGTCACATCGAAGGTTGAAAACAGGTTGAATGATGATTGCTGGAAAGATTGATTATTGAACCGGCGTAAAATAATTCATTCACGAATGAATTCTCATCAGAATCCCCACCATCAAAAAAATCCAAAACTTTTTTGATTGAATGTTGTCGAGCGGCACTTATTGTACGAAATGCTTTTTGTTGAAGGCTTACCTTGTGCGAGGACTTTGTTCATTCATTGAGCATTCTCAGTCCGCCCATTATGTTTTAGGCATCACTCAACTTTTACATGAACCAATTACTCCAGCTGTGCAAGCTTTGCTTCAACGGCTGGGCGGCGACCATCACTGTCAGACAAAAGTTGCGTCAAACGCAGCAGCACGTCGTATTCTGCCTCGTGCATCACGGTGAATTGCCATAACGCATCGGCATTGTTGCTGCTCACCAGAGAGCGAATCACCAGTTGATGCAAATAATTTCGATACTCAACCACGGCTGGAGCTTGAGAGTTGGGCAATACCGGGCGCTGGTATAAATTGAGGGCATCGCTGAATTGACCTGCAAGCATGAACTGTTCAACCAAATGGGCATCGGTGGGCAGGACTTGCAAAGCCAACGCCAAACGATAGGGACGTGCTTGTAAAATCTCCCCCAGATGTTGTCGCAAGTGAGAAATTTCGGATTTTAAGGTCGATACAGACACTGGCTCATCGCCATACACGTGTGCGTGCAGCGCTTCTAAACTCAAGCCCTCTGGATGTAAGGCCAGGGTTAGAAAAATTTCTTGTAAGCGCCGAGGCAATCCAGCCCTGCCCAACCATTGACCATGAGAGCAACCACAAAGGTTTAAATAAAAGCTGGGTTTAAGTTGGATGGTTGACCACAGTTGAGAAATTTGTTGCGCATAGTGGCTCACTGTGGCGAGCGCCATTGGGGTGGAGTTTTGCCACGGCGCACTGATGTCCAATACGCCAGCCACATGACCCGATGGGCCATGAACGATTGGGGCGGCATAGCACACCCATTCATGCAAACTTGGGACATAATGTTGTGCCGAAAAAATTGCAAAAGGCTTCACCATCCGAGCCGCCAAGCCCACCGCATTGGTGCCCATACTGGCTTCATCCCAATGCGCTGAAGGCAAAAAATGTGCTTTTTCAACGCGTTTTTGCATCACACGATTGGCCGCCGTCCACTGGAGTGTGGCGCTTGGATCGCTGAATCCAACAGCAAACCCAGAATCCGTCACCGCATGAACCAGTTCATCTAACAAAGGTTTGGCCACTTGGTAAAGCTCGGTTGCAATAAATTGCCGCCGCACCGATTCAGGGTCATCCATCGGGGCGCAGGTTTGCTCCAATGTGATGTTTGAGGCCGATGTCCCCCATGATTGTTGCAGCCATGATGATTCACTGGACATTGATTTGTCACGGACAAATTGCTGCCATTCGCGCTCGGTTTTGAGTCGATGGTCACGCAGTTGGGTATTGGCACGCATGGTTGTCTCCTGTGTGCGACTGAACTGAATAAAAACTCAAAGTGGTTTTGTTGTGAAAGGTTCAGCTTTGTAAAAATACATTAAAGCATAAAACTGCGTATTTCACAAATAAAGTGATGTCGATGTGACTTTAAGAATAAGATTCAACTTATTGATTTTATTTTGTTTTATTCAATAACCCGTATTTTAAATAAATTCCAGCGGATGGAAGCTCAATGTAAGGAAGGGATAAATATGTCGGCGGTAGAGTGAGGCCGCCCAACCTTGGCGCCATCAAGTGCAAAGGTCAGGGGGTAATTACATTGGTTGTGTCAAACCCAATTGGCTGCAATGATGGGGTTCAATGCTGTTTGATGGTTTGTCGGCAAGTTGGTTTGACCCGAGGTCGGTGGGCTGAAGGTTGACATGGCATTGACCAAAGCATCAACCTTATTACTGCTTAATATCTTGCCATCGGATGATTGTATGGTTTCAACTTGGAAATTTGAATTGCTGTACCAATCATCGATGATCACTTGATCTGTGCTGCCGATGACGCTGATGAGCAAATGATTGCCTGTTTTGCTAAACCACAGTTGATTGGCATTGACATTGCTGTTGAATGCCAATGTGTCCGAACCACTGGATTCAGCAATGTGATCCAAACCATCGCCTCGGGCAAATTGATAGAGGTCCTGACCCACGCCACCATTTAAATAGTCATTTCCTTTGCCGCCCACAAGGACATCTTTACCTTCACCACCGTACAATCGATCATTGGCGATATAGCCCAATAAAGTGTCATTGCCTTCACCGCCATGCAACAAGCTGGGATTGCTTGTCGCCATCAACCGATCATGACCCACTTGGCCAAACACGATTCGACCAGTCAGGTTGTCATTGGCGTTGCTGCCTTCAATGGCGCTTTGATAGGCGATGTTTTTATTCAAATACCAAAAAATAGGGCTGTATCGCTGATCAATCAAAGCGCTGTTGCCAACGGCATAAGGGTTGTATTGAGAAGCCAAGTCATTTTCAAAAGAGATATTTTGAATGTGATCGGCTTCTACAAAGTTTGATTTGTCTTTGGCGTCCATGAACACGCTTCCATCGGATAAACGATAGACGGTCCAATCGGAAGCTGTACCTGTAAGTTGTAATTCATTGATTCCATTGCCGCCATCCACATGATCAGTGCCTGTGCCCGTGCGGATTTTATCGTTGCCATCACCGCCATAAATATAATCATTGCTGCTACCACCTTGCAATAAATCGTCATACTTTGATCCAATGATGAAGGATGGTGCGCCATAATGACTGGAGGTTGAAGTGTTTTTGTCTTGCACCCACGTGTTGCCACGGGAGAGTGCCGACAGGTTGGCGACAACAGTGGCACTGTCTTTTTCCATTAAATTGTAAAAAGGATTGTCTGCAATCCGTGCATACGCATCGGTGAACACGCCATCAATGTGGGCATACCAAGACACGGGGATGTTCAGCAACGAAAAAGAAAAAGGCAATGACCACAATGCAGAGGCGTACATGTCATCAAATAAAATGGTGTTGTCGATGCTGCTGCTGTAATTTTTATCGGGATTGACCAAGCCAAGATCAGCTTCTGTTAAAGCGGTCAAGATGCTGTCGCTGCTGCCCGCAGCACGATGCACCACATCGTTTTCGTAACCATAATTTAAAATCACGGATGCATCGTCATAAATCAAAGGCGATTCAACACCAATAAAGTTGGCATTTTTAAAAAAACCACCCGACAAGGTTTCACGATATTCGGCTGCCAAATTGGCAATGCCACCGCCTAAACTGTAGCCCGTCACGATGACGTCTTCTGCGGTCAAGCCGTTTTTTAGAGTAAATGCTTTAAGGGCGTTTAACAAAGGCTCCAACTTGGGCGCCATTTCGCCGCTGTTCAGTTGAAGGTAGTCGGGCACATCCACCAATGAATTTGTGCCTGTGTAGCTGATGGCAACGCGAGTGAGCTTGCCTTGTGCATCATATTCACCAAGCAACTTGGCTTGCTCACCTGTTGGAACGCTGCCCAAAAGAGGACTTTCGATGATGTAATGTCCAGTCGCATCCAAGGCACTGTTGGGTAAGGACAGCTCGGCTGGGGTCAGCTCTCGCCAACCAGCAGGCAAACTGTTGTCTATCGTGTTGGGATACACACCAGGGCTGAGCAGGGTATCGGCGATGCTTTGTACGATTGACCCTGATTGCTCGATGCCTAAAAATCCATTGATGTTGGCATATGTTGCCAATCGATAAGACGTTTCCAACAGTTCTATAGACTCGCCGCTGCTGTAGTCTTTGTAATCAAACATGCCCATCTTCTGTCTCCTTGTTTTTATTGGTATGAACGTTCATGCTTTTTTGCATGAGTGCAGATCATAGCAGAAAAAAATCAAAAACAAAGGGCTGTTGTTGTGGTTAATTTGCAACAATTTCTATTGTAATCAATGGCTTACTGAGCGTTTGTGAGGCTTTTTTAGATAAATGGTGCAGCGCTTTTGCTCGCAAAGCATTGCCATGCAACTGATGTCAATTATTTTCGCTGCAACCGCACGAATGACGAATTTTTATTTCAGGTGCAATTTGAATGGTTTGGTAGGGCGCATCTGGATGTTTAATGCGTTCAAGCAACAATTGAACCGCTTTCACGCCAATTTGTTCGATGGGTTGAGCAATCAAAGATAAACGCGGTTCAAATAAATCAGCCCAGTCAAAATCATCAAATCCTGCTAAGGCCATTTCTTCTGGTACGCGAATGTGTGCGGCACGCAGTGCTTGCATGACCCCAATGGTCATCAAATTGTTGGATGAAAAAATCACCGATGGACGTGGATTCATTGCCAACAAGCGCTCGGTGACTTGACGCGCAACCACACTGTTGGATTCACCACAGATCAGGTAATTGGCATTGACTTTTAGGCCGTGCTTTTTGTGAGCCGCGTAAAAGCCAGCCAAACGCTCATCGGTTGTTGAAATGTGCGGTTTCCCAATCAGATATGCGATGTTGCGATGGCCATGTTCAATTAAATGTTCAGTCATGGCTTGAGTGGCTTCGGTGTTTTCAACGCCAACTTGATCGAATTCTTGAGTGCTTAACCGATCAATCAACACCGTTGGAATGCGGTGTTTTTTTAAATAGTCTAAAGTGGCTTCACTGGTGCCCGCAGAAGCCAATAAAATGCCATCGACACGGCGCTGGTGTAACGCTTGAATGACGTGCAATTCACGTTCAGCTTCATCGTGATGATCTGCATAAATCATCATCACGCCATGCTCTGTGCATTCTTTGTCCAACCAATGCAGTGTCTCATGGAAGTAATGGTTGTTCAGGGCTGAAATCGCGACACCAATGGTTTGATATGATGCACCTGCGAGCGCACGGGCAAGGCTGTTGGGAATGTATCCCAAAGCATCAATGGCATCGTGCACAGCTTTTGCCGTTTTTGGATGAACGTGACGGGTGCCGTTTATGACATGTGAAACGGTGGAGGTGGATACTTTTGCCGCGCGTGCGACGTCAACGATGGTGGCCACGTGTGTCTCTTATTTTGATAAGGAAATGACACCTTTTTTGAATATAAAATTCGCGTAAGGTTGCATTTCACTGGTTTGTATGATGGCGTAGGCTGTTTTAACTCGATCGTAAAACGCAAAACGTTCAACGGCTTCGCATTGTTCTGTTGTGCCGCCTGTTTGAACCACTAAATTTACCACATTTTCTTGTACGGCTGAGACATAACCCACATCTGTGTGGCTGACTTTCATGTAGGCGACGGGTTGACTCACATCCGCATCCAGTGGAAATACAGATAAAATCGCTTGGCAGGCGCGCCCTAGATCTGCGCCTGACAGGTGGAGGACAGGTTTTCCGACCCCAAGACTGGCAGCAGTGAAGTTCGCATCAACCACAACCACTTCATCCCCATGCCCCATTTCGCACAAAATTTTAAGCACGTCTGCTGTTAATAATGGGTCAATACCTTTAAGCATGATGATTCCTTTTATCTGTTTTGTCTAAATAAGTAAGATACAACGCTGTGCATCGTATGACATTGTATGATTGTGTCTGTTGTTATCAGTTGAACGGGGTGACGGTCTGTTGAGATGATAGCATTTTTTCACATCATTTATAGAATAGCAAACGTTTTCTTAATTTAGCAAACGCTTGCGCAAACGCTTGCGCATTTAAAAAAACTGTGCAATAATCGTTTCAAGTGAGTTGCAGCAAACCCATTTTGCTTGGCGCACTTTAGAGTAAACGCAGATTTATTAATGATGCAATAAACCATCCAACAACATCCTCTTTTAGGAGACAACAATGAAGATTCAACACATCACCCCAAAATTTGCATTGGCCTCTTGTGCAGCCGCCATCATGGCTTTTTCTTTAGCCGCTTGTCAAAAGCCGGCTGAACCTGCAAAACCAGCAGATGCAGCCAAAACTGCTGAAGCACCAAAAGCCGATGCAGGTAAAGAAGTGGTCATTGGTTTGATCACAAAAACTGAAACCAACCCTTTTTTCATCAAAATGAAAGAGGGCGCAGAAGAAGAAGCCAAGAAACAAGGTGCGAAGTTATTGACTGCTGCGGGTAAAGCCGATGGTGACAATGCGGGTCAAGTCACGGCCATGGAAAACATGATTGCCGCAGGCGCAAAAACCATTTTGATCACACCAAGTGATTCAAAAGCCATCGTTCCCGCCATCAAAAAAGCACAAGCTGCTGGTGTGATGGTGATTGCACTGGACAGCCCGACAGATCCTGCTGAAGCGGTTGATGGTTTGTTTGCCACAAACAACTACAAAGCGGGTGAGTTGATTGGTCAATATGCAAAAGTAGCCATCAACGGCAAGCCAGCTAAAATCGCCACTTTGGACTTGTTCCCAGGTCACCCAGTCGGCGCACAACGTCATAATGGTTTCTTGGCAGGCTTTGGTTTGAAATCATTGGATGCAAAATCTAACGATTTGGCTAAAACGGCTGAAGTGGTGTGTATGGCAGATAGCTTTGGTGATCAAGCCAAAGGTCAAACCGCGATGGAAAACTGCTTGCAAAAAAATCCTGACATCAACCTCGTGTACACCATCAACGAACCCGCTGCTGCTGGTGCTTACAAAGCCTTGCAAGCCGCAGGCAAAGAGAAAAATGTGGTCATCGTCTCCGTTGACGGTGGTTGCGCAGGTGTGAAAGACGTGGCTGATGGCAAAATCGCTGCAACTTCACAACAGTATCCTTTGAAAATGGCTGCAATGGGTGTTGCTGCTGGTATTGAATATGCTAAAACAGGTAAAAAAGTATCGGGTTACACAGACACTGGCGTTGAGTTGATTGCTCACTCACCTGTAAACGGCGTGACCAGCAAAGATTCAGCTTTTGGCCTCGGCGCATGCTGGGGTAATAAATAATTTTCATGTGTTTTAAGGAAGGGGGAGGGATTCCTCTCTCTTCCTTATTTTTTAACACGTGAGATATCGTTTCAAGCAACAGCATCATCACATGCAACAGGGGTGGGTAAAGTCATTGGGTTTTACTCACCTCTCTGCCATCAAACATCGTGTGTCCAGCAGTGCTGTGTTGGGTGATGCATTATAAGAATCTAAAAAAGCGACGCTTTTTTGACATTCATCGGGGGAATTATGAATCCAAAACTTAAAAGTTTGTACGCCAATCCCATTATGGGCGCATTTATTGCGTTATTGGGTGCGTGCATTTTCTTTGCCACTCAATCTGATCGCTTCTTGTCAGGTCAGAATTTTTCTTTAATTTTGCAACAGGTGATGGTGATTGGCGTGATTGCCATTGGCCAGACGCTCATCATTTTAACCGCAGGCATTGATTTGTCATGTGGTATGGCGATGGCGCTCGGCTCCATCATCATGACCAAATTTGCCACAGCATTGGGGTTGAATCCAGCCGTTGCGGTATTGGCGGGCATCTTGGTGTGTGTTTTAATTGGCTATGTCAATGGTATGTTGGTGACCCGCGTGCGTTTACCAGCATTCATTGTGACTTTAGGTATGCTGAACATTGTATTTGCGATCACCCAACTGTATTCAAATGGCCAAACGGTGACAGACATTCCACAGTCGATGTTATTTCTCGGCACCACATTCTCCATCGGTGGCACCAATGTGGCCTATGGTGCGGTGTTGATGTTGGCTTTGTACCTCATCACATGGATTTTCTTGCGCGACACTTCACCTGGACGTCATATTTATGCTGTGGGTAACAACCCTGAAGCCGCACGTTTGACTGGTATTGCCACCAATAAAGTATTGCTTGGTGTGTATTCTTTGGCGGGTTTGTTTTATGGCATCGCTGCATTGTTGTCTGTTGCACGCCTTGGTGTGGGTGATCCACAAGCGGGCCAAACCGATAACTTGGATTCGATCACTGCTGTGGTGTTGGGTGGCACAAGCTTATTTGGTGGTCGTGGCTTGGTCTTGGGCACTTTGATTGGTGTGTTGATTGTGGGTGTATTCCGCAATGGCCTGACATTAATGGGTGTGCCCTCCGTGTTTCAAATTCTCATCACGGGTATTTTGGTGATTCTTGCCGTAACCGTTGATCAAATGACCAAAAAGAAAGGTTAATCGCCATGAGCACATCTAACTCATCAAACGATAACATCGTTTTGCAAGCACGCGGTTTGGTCAAGCGTTATGGTTCTGTGACCGCCATTGACGGCGCGGATTTTGACCTCAAAGCGGGTGAAATTTTGGCGGTCATCGGTGACAATGGCGCGGGTAAATCTTCTTTAATCAAGGCCTTGTCGGGTGCGATTGTGCCTGATGAAGGCGTGATTAAACTGGATGGTGAAACCATTCACTTTAAAAGCCCGATTGATGCGCGTCGTCGTGGCATTGAGACGGTCTACCAAGAGTTGGCGGTTGCGCCTGCAATGACCATCGCAGAGAATTTGTTTTTAGGCCGTGAAATCTTACGACCTGGTTTCTTGGGCAGTTTTTTCAAGATGATTGATAAGAAAAAAATGCTCTCGGAAAGCGTCGCACGCATGAATGACCTTAAAGTTGGCATTCGTTCCATGACCCAAGCGGTTGAAACATTGTCGGGTGGTCAACGTCAGTGTGTCGCTGTGTCACGTGCCGCAGCATTTGCGCAACACGTGGTGATTCTTGACGAACCCACAGCGGCATTGGGTGTGAAAGAAGGCAATATGGTGCTTGAATTGATTCGTCGTGTGCGTGATCGTGGTTTGCCTGTGATTTTGATCAGCCACAACATGCCGCACGTGTTTGAAATTGCCGATCGAATTCACATTCAACGCCTTGGCAAGCGCGCTGCGATTGTTGACCCGAAAAAAATCAACATGTCTGATACGGTGGCGATCATGACGGGTGCAATTGCCCCTGAAGACATCCCTGACAATGTACGTGCTTAAAGTTTAGAGCAATGTTGCTAAACATATTTTAAACAATGCTTTAACCACTTGATTTCATATGGTTTCATATGAAGTGGTGCTGGAAAAGAAAAACCGCCATTTTTATTTTAGAAAAGGGCGGTTTTTTAAAGCCTCAAAATTAAAATGCATGAGTGAGGTTGCCGTGGATGCATCATGAAAGTGCCAAATACACAGGGACATCGCCTTCTTGCCACGGTTTAAATTTTTCCATGATGAGTGTAAACACAGGCGAGTCCAATCCACTGTTCAACCAGCGTCGCACTGCGGGATATGGTGAATGCTTAAACCATTCGGGTTCCACGCTGGCGAATTGACGGACAAAAGGCATCACGCCAATGTCTGCCACGGTGATCTTTTCTCCAAATAAGTAACGTTGCTGGTTCAAGCGAAGTTCTAATTCAGAGAGAAACACATCCGCTTGCTGGCGAGCAAATAATGCATCGCAGGTTTCATCGGCTGAAAAGCGCTCTGGGTATTTGTAACGATCCAACCAGAATTTAAAATCGACATCATTCTTGTCCAATAAAGAGTGCATGGCATGTAGATCACCCGTGAGTAAGCCAAAGGGGTCATGTGCATGAAGTGCCCACATCATGATGTCACGGCTTTCTTCTAATACGACACCATCGGCCAGATGCAATACAGGGACAGTGCCTTTTGGGCTGAGGGTGAGCATGGCATGGGGTTTGTTTTTAAACGTGATTTCTCGAATGATGATCGTTTGTTGTGCGTAAACCAAAGCCAAGCGAGCGCGCATTGCATAGGGGCAGCGCCTAAAAGAATATAAAATGGGTGCTGGAATTGAACATGTGTTTGAAACAATCTGAGTCATGGCTTAATGGTGGATTATTGAAATATGAAATTGCAAGTATGCATGGGTTGGCAAGCCTCTGTTGTGAATTATACGGTTTTCTAGACTAAAACAGCGCAAGGGTGACAAGGAGGGCTTGAATTTTTTGGAATTCTGTTTTATAGTAAGGGCATGACCACATTGACTTATTCATTCGTTTTGCTGCTTGCGCTGACTGCTCTATTACTAAGCCGTCAGCCGACGTTTGCGCGCGTAACAACGATGAAGTAAGTTTTTTACCGTTTTGTATCAAACCTCGGCTTAATTCAGCAAATGCTGTGCCGAGGTTTTTTGTTTTTTGCATTTGCGACTGCTCCAAACATGTAAGACCTATATGTTTGGTCAACCATATATTTTTGTGACACAACCGCACAAAATATAGCACCCAAGGACTTATCAATGAACACGACTTTTAAAACCATGGACCCATCCAAAAAATACCGTCCATACCCACAAATCGACTTGCCCAATCGCCGTTGGCCTAACAATGTGTTGACCAAAGCACCTATTTGGTTGTCTACCGACTTGCGCGATGGCAATCAATCATTGATTGACCCAATGGACATTGATAAAAAACTCAAAATGTTCGATTTGCTGGTACAAATTGGTTACAAAGAAATTGAAGTTGGTTTTCCATCGGCTTCACAAATCGAGTTTGATTTTGTTCGTAAGCTCATCGAAGAAAAACGCATTCCTGATGATGTGACAATTCAAGCGCTCACACAAGCGCGCACCGATTTGATTAATCGCACCGTTGAATCGCTTGTGGGGGCAAAAAATGCGATTGTGCATGTGTACAACGCGACCAGCCCATTGTTTCGCGAGGTGGTATACAGCAAAACCAAAGCCGAAACAGTTGACATTGCTGTCAAAGGCATCCAAGACATCAAAGCTGCTTTGGCTGCATTGCCCGCAGATGTCAGTGCACAAACCAAGTGGCGTTTGGAATATTCACCAGAAACCTTCAGCATGACCGAACTCGAATTTTCAAAAGAAATTTGCGAAGCGGTCATGTCTGAGTGGGCTGCAACGCCAAACAATAAAGTCATTTTAAATTTGCCAACCACCATAGAAGTGGCGACTCCCAATGTATTTGCAGATCAAGTCGAATGGATGCACACACATTTGGCCAACCGTGAGTCTGCGATCATCAGCGTTCATCCACACAATGACCGTGGCACAGGAACGGCATGCAGCGAATTGGCCATCTTGGCTGGTGCAGACCGTGTTGAAGGCTGTTTGTTCGGCAATGGTGAGCGCACGGGCAATGTGTGTTTGGTCAATTTGGCCATCAATTTGTGGTCGCAAGGCATTGATCCTGAAGTTGATTATTCAAACATCAATGAAGTCATTCGCATTGCAGAGGAGTGCACGCAGTTGCCTGTGGGTGCGCGCCATCCTTGGGCGGGTGAGTTGGTTTTTACTGCATTCTCAGGTTCTCATCAAGATGCAATTAAAAAAGGTTTAACCCGTCAAAAAGACCGTGAAGCGGCGGCCAATGGCGACACCATCATGTGGGAAGTGCCGTATTTACCGATTGATCCGGCTGATTTGGGACGCAGTTATGAGGCAGTGATTCGCGTGAATGCCCAATCAGGCAAAGGCGGCATGGCGTATTTGCTCGAACGCGATTACGATTTGACCTTGCCCCGTTTATTGCAAGTGGAAGTGGCACGTGCCGTACAGCTCTTGGCCGATGAGACGGGACGTGAATTGTCAAGTGAACAGATTCACGATGTTTTTGTTGAGGAGTTCATCGAACGCAAAACACCTGTTGAATACATTGACCACACCATCAGCCACCACACAGGTGTCGAAACATTGCGCGCCCAAATTAAAGTCAATGGTCAAGATCGTGTGATTGAAGGTCGAGGCAATGGTCCGTTGTCTGCGTTTGTACAAGCTTTAAACGCTTCATTGGGTACAAAATTTTCTGTTGGCCATTATTCTGAACATGACATTCACAGCGATCAAGCCGGTGAAAATGCGCAAGCGGCATGTTATGTACAAGTTGCGCATGCCGACTTTTCACCAGCCTATGGCGTGGGCATCCATGAAAACATTGTGACCGCGTCGTTGATTGCTGTGGTCTCAGGGATCAACCGAAGTGGTGTGGTGGCCATTGAGTCGCATTGAATAGTGTGTCTCTTGGTTGGATTCAATTAAAAAACGAGCTGAATAAGCTCGTTTTTTAATTTGCAGCGATGGGCTGTGATGAATAGCAAGAGTTGAATCAGGAGTTGAAGCAGTGACATGGTGAATAAGATTCATGAAGTGAGTCATTGAAGATCAAACAATGAATGATTGTCCATTTTATGACCTGTTTTTGCTATTTTGGACATTTATGTGGGGTGATCGAGCTTGTAGAATGATTGAAAGTGGATTGATTAATCCATTTTAGATGAGTTGATTGACGACTCAGCGTTAAATTCTTACACACCCATTTGAGGACATGCATGTTATTTCAATACATTCAATCGCCCGCAGCAGCGGTTATGATTCGCCCACACCACTTTATATCCAATCCAGAAACAGCCGCTGACAATGCTTTTCAATCGATCCGTGCAAATGACACACCTGAAAAGATCGCTGCTCAAGCACGTTTTGAATTTGATCACGCCATTCAAAAAATGACCGATGTGGGCATCACCGTTCACGTTTTTGATGACTTTGGTGAATATGACACGCCCGATTCGGTGTTCCCAAACAATTGGTTTTCAACCCACCAAGGTGGACGCATTGCCATCTACCCAATGTATTCGCCCAGCCGCCGCCGAGAGCGTCGACATGATGTGATGGACATGCTTAAGCAACATTATCGTGTACAGGAAATTGTCGATTATTCGGGCTTGGAGTACGATCATTTATTTCTTGAGGGCACAGGCGTGATGGTGTTTGATCACGTAGAGCGTGTGGCTTATGTGGGGCAATCGAAGCGCGCCGATCCTGTTATTTTAGAGCGTTTTTGCACCAGTTTTGGTTATGAGCCGATGGCATTTGATACCGCAGATCAAAATGGCACACCTGTGTATCACACCAATGTCATGATGGCCATTGGTCTTGAATACGCCATGATTTGTTTGGATTTGATCGCAGACCCTGCACGACGAGCAGAAGTCGAGATGCGCCTGCGTCACAGTGGGCGTGATGTGATTGTGTTGAGTTTGGCGCAAATCGCTGAATTTGCAGGCAATGCTTTGGAAATGACGGGCAAGAATGGCCGTGTTTTGGTGTTGTCTGAACGGGCGTTGAACTCTTTAACGGCAGAACAGGTGACCGTGATTGAAAAAAGTGCCGAGTTGTTGCCTCTTCAGATCCCAACCATTGAGTTGGCGGGCGGGTCGGTGCGTTGCATGATTGCAGGGGTGCATTTAACACCCAGATGATTGATCCCGTTGAAGAATTGAAGAAGGTGGTTGTTTTATCAATCGGTTTTTTTATCAAGGGGATGCTTCAAAGAAGTCCTTCAATGGATGTCTTTTTGCGGCACATTTAATTAAACTTGAAGTTCACATGGAGGATGTTATGAAAATAGTGATAGCCCCTGACTCGTTCAAAGAAAGTTTGTCCGCCATGGCTGTGGCGATGGCGATTGAAGCTGGGTTTAAAGACATTTTCCCCCAAGCGCATTACATTAAAATACCTGTTGCGGATGGGGGTGAGGGCACTGTAAAGGCAATTGTCGATGCCACGAGTGGCCGCACAGTGCATCAAATGGTCACAGGACCTTTGGGTCAGCCCGTCGATGCTTTTTACGGTCTGACGGGTGATGGCCAAACCGCAGTCATCGAAATGGCTGCGGCGAGTGGTTTGGAATTGGTTTCACCTGAACAGCGGAACCCAATGTTGACCACCAGTTTTGGTGTGGGTGAGTTGATTCTTGCTGCACTGGAGCAAGGGGTGAGTCGGTTTGTGTTGGGTGTCGGCGGCAGCGCAACCAATGATGGTGGCGCTGGAATGTTGCAAGCCTTAGGGGTTAGGCTGTTGGATGGCCATGGCAAGGCGATCGCTTTTGGTGGCGCTGGCTTGGCGGATTTACAGCGCATTGATGTTTCAGGTTTAGATCCGCGTGTGGGGCATGTCGTGTTTGAAATCGCCTGTGATGTGACCAATCCGTTGGTCGGGCCAATGGGGGCCTCGGCGGTGTTTGGTCCACAGAAGGGGGCAAGTCTGGCCATGGTTGAACAACTTGATTGTAACTTGCGACATTTTGCGGACTGCATCAAGCGTGATACAGGCATTGATGTACTGCCGTTGGAGGGTGCGGGGGCGGGTGGTGGTATCGCGGCTGCGATGATGGTGTTTTTAAAGGGTCATTTGCGTCAGGGCATTGAGATTGTTTTGGATGCGGTGGGATTGAGGGAGGCCATACTTGGTGCCGACTTGGTCATTACAGGTGAAGGGCGACTGGATGGTCAAACCTTTCAGGGCAAAACCCCGATTGGCGTTGCTCGAGTTGCGCAACAGTTGGGTGTCCCTGTGGTTGCCATGGCGGGCTGCTTTGGCGAAGGGGCTGATGCAATACATGGGCATGGCATTGATGCTGCATTTGCCATTGTGAATCGCCCATGCACGGTGCTTGAGGCTTTGGGTGAGGCGCAAATAAATGTACGCACCACCGCTCGAAATGTTGCCGCTGCATTGGCGATGGGAATGCGATTGACGGATCATTCAAACCAAAAAATAGATAAAACGCAGAGCCATTGATGGTTTTTAATACTTTGATTTAAATACCTGCATTTACATTCAATTATTCACATTCAATTCTGCTGTTGAACAAATGAGAAAAAGCCCTCGCTGATGCTGAGGGCTTTTTTAGTACCTACCATCCAATATCCAATGGATTAAGCGACATTTTTTTGTATGGTTTGACCTTGCCGTATGAAGCCAAACAGGTCTTTTGGATTGTTGAATTCCGGGATCAAATCGATGGTGCGGCCAATGCCATATTGTGCTGAAATGTTATGCACATAGGCCAGTGTGCTGA
>CALMCL010000265.1 GCA_937862905.1 uncultured Burkholderiaceae bacterium
AAAAGTCGCCAAACATGAGTTTTTCTGCCGCGCGCAAATAACCCGCACGTTGCGCTAGCAGCAAGCTCGAACCGCCTTCAGGGCAAAGCGCGAGGTTGATGAACGGCAATTGGAACTTGGCATCCTCTGCCGCCACGACAAAATCCGCGTGCAGCAACATGGTCACGCCGATACCGACCGCCACGCCATTGACACTCATAACCAGTGGTTTTTGCAAGTCACGCAAGGTGTACAAAAATTGAATCACGGGGCTGCCCACGCCTTTCATCGGGTTGTGTAAAAAATCACTCAAATCGTTGCCCGCGCAGAACATTTCAGGCAGGCCGTACAGCAAAATCACGCGCACGTCATTGTTGGCGTCGTACTCTCGCATGGTGTCGACCATGGTTTGATACATGGCGGCGGTGAGTGAATTTTTGCGCTCGGCGCGGCTGATCTGAATGTGACCGACGTGTGCGTCGTCAATGTGAGAGAGGATGTCCATGGTTGTCCTTTATTATTTGAGCCCGTTGAGCAATTCTTGCCAAAGGCTGTTTTTAAAACTGTCTCTAAAAAATCCAAAATGCCCGATGCGCGGCACATTCACCTCCTGTGGCGAGAAACGGCGCATGGTCTTGGGCGCGTGGGTGTAAAAACCGTGGATCGACGCGACATTTTGCGCCGACATGTATTCATCGTCAGTGAACGAAAATGACTCAAGTGGCGTGCGCACGGCGGCGTACTTGGCGCGCATGGTTTCACCTTCCACGCCGACGGCGTATTCGGGATGCAAGCACCAGCGTCGCCACTGTTGAATCACGCCCAGCGGCAGGTCGCCAACCATGTTCAGCCGTTTGCCCGGAAAATAGCCCACCAATCGCGTGCTCACGGGGACGGCAAAATACCACATGAACCAGACGATGCGCTTGAGCGACGGTGAATTTTCACGCCAATAACCGCTGCCCGTACCGATGGTGAAGGCTTTGGCGATACGCTCGTGACTCACCAGCGGGATGACTTGCCCGCCCAAACTGTGTCCAATCCAATACAGCGGTAAATTAGGCGCACGGTCATGCAATGTGTTTAAAACCCAATCGGCATCCGCCGCCCAATCCAGCACATCAGCGGTGATTTTGTTCAGCGGCAATTGGCTCGCCTTGAGCGACTCACCCATGCCCGCGTAATCAAACGTGGTGACTTGGTATCCTTGTTCGGCCAGCCAAGCGGCGAATTTGCTGTAATACGATTGC
>CALMCL010000266.1 GCA_937862905.1 uncultured Burkholderiaceae bacterium
CGCTCAATTTATGTCGCCCAAAAATGGTTTCTTGCTCTTGCAATGGCGTGCGATCCCAAAACTCAACGCGATTACGGATCAAACGCACCACTTGATACGATCCCCCTTTCGCCCATGCGGGCTCGCTCGCACTGTTGACTTGGTCGCTCACCCAAATCAATTCATTCAACATGTCCTCATTTTTGGCATCCACATTGGACGTGCCATCTTTGAAACCCAATAAGTTGCGCATGGTGTCTTTGCCCAATTTACGGATCATGTGCGGCGGTAAAAAACCATCCATTTGCCAACGCATGGTCATCAAATCAGGGGTGTTTTTAATAATGTCACGTAAAGCATGGATGCACGTTTCAGCAGTGTTTGAACAAATCTGTATGGACAAATCCCCATCCGTTGTTTCAGGTTCGAGCGCATCATTCGGAAAAGGCTGCATGTCTTGCAAATGCAGGGGTTTAAGATTGGTCAAACCAAAACGACCATCAAACACACTGGCGCCAAGAGACACGGTCATGGTCAAATTATCAGGAAACACTTTATCGCCCATGATGCCACTGTTCAGCGGTGGGAATTTTGAATCAATCTGCGGCAATAGCCCCCCTTGTGTCAAAAAGGTGATGCGATCGGTCAATGTGCGGAGCAGTTTTTCAAAACCTTTTTTATCTTTTGCCAACACGTCAAACACAGCGATAATTGCAGCAGCGGGCTGCGGCGTGACAATGCCTGCCTGGTGAGTGCCATATACATTTTGCTTGGTCTGAGTGCCGTCATTGCTGTCAATATACGCTTTGGTTGCCAATGCGCCCGCTCCCAAGCTGGCCGCACCGATGCCAATGCCTTTAAGCCAGCTGCGGCGATGGGGAGATTTGGGTTGCTCAGTGCCCTGCGTGTCTTTGTTGCGTGCTGTCGTCATGATGGTTGAATGGTGATGGGGTTATGTAAAGAATCGTAAACAAGCCATTGCTTGTTTGATCGATTGACTTGAATTTGATTAAGTTTTGTGCGAATTTCCCGCTTGAAATCGCTATTTTTAAACAAAACACAACGTAAGGTTTTATGTTGCGTTTAACAATAGAAGGTGGGAAATTCCCCACAAAACAAAACGCCAACATGCCCGATAAACAGACATGTTGGCAAAAATAAAAGGTGTGGAAGATCAGTTCAAGCCCAACAAACCACGTAATTTTGACAAATCTTCGGCCAACACCGTCACGGGTGCAGCCAAAGCCTTGCGATCGGCCTCTGTCAATTTGTCATACGATGCCCATGTGTCACCCTGCTTGTATTTGCTCAAGATGGTTTCGACTGAGGCAAAATTGTCATCGGTTTTCTTCAGTAAAGCGGGGTCGGCTTTTTCGATCAAAGGACGGAACAAATCAACGATTTTCTTTGAACCCGCCATATTCGCGTCAAAATCAGATAAATCGGTGTGGCTGTAACGCTCTTCTTCGCCACTGATTTTGCCATTCGCCACTTCTTCAATCAACACACCTGCACCGCCCACCACTTTGGTGGCTGGGAAATTCAAGCCTGCAATTTGCGTTTGCAAAGCTTTCACGTCCGACAGCAATTTGTCCGCAATCGGCTTCATATTTTTCAATGATTTTTCTGACCATAATGCATATTCCAAGCGATGAAAGCCTGTGAATTCTGGGTCTTTTTCAACTTTTTTATAAGCATCGGCGCGCGCATCGATTGAAGCATCCAAATCGGAGAACAATTCAGCAATCGGCTCAATGCGTTCGTAATGGGCACGGGTCGATGCATACAACGCTTTGGCTTTGTTCATGTCGCCCGCGTTGATTGCAGCCACAAACACTTCTGTTTTTTCCACGAAAGCTTTTGTTTCGTCCAATACATACGCTTTGTACTGGGCGATCGGTGCTTCCAATTGGCCCACAGGGATTGCTGCCGCTTGTGCATTGGCATTCGGTGTGACCGTGAGTTTGCTGCGTGGATTCGACAATAAACCACAAATCATGTCGTAATCGCCCGCTTCCAGGGTGGTGGTGAGTTTTTGAGTGAAGCTGGGTGCAATGTTTTCGCGCTCCTCAACCACCAAAACCCCTTTGAGAATTTCAAATTCTAAAGGGCGGCTGCTCTTGTTGCTGATGATGAAAGTGGTTTTACCTGCGGGCACAGTCAAAGAACCAGGTTCACATGCGGTATCGGTCACTGCCACAGCCACATCAGGATTGGCTGTGGGTGCAGCAGGTGCTGCCGTTTTTTCAACTGTTTTGGGTGCAGGGGCTTTTTCGCCACATGCCGCCAGAGTGAAAGAAGCCAAAGTCAGGCACGATGCCGCGATGAGTTTGAAATTTGAAACCATGATCATCCTATAAAAATCCATCAAAAAGTCCATCAACTGTTCAAAGACTTTTGGAAAAGCCACTTTCCAGCATTGTCTTTATTGTTTTTAGCGATTTGAAACCACACCTTTAACCGCAGGTGTTTTTGATGCAGCAACAGCCACATCTTTAAAATACCACCACAAGGCCACCACCAAATAGGCTGCCCAAATCACAACCTCACCAACGGTAGGGGTCGGCGTGTAACCAAACACGCCCGATAGAAATACGCCAGCCACGCTGTGCACGGGTAAAAAAGACGACCAATCAAACACCAATGTTTGTAAATGATTCCACACACCAGCCTCATGCAAAGCACGCAAAGAACCTGCCAGCAAGCCAGCGGCCACGACAATGATGAATGCACCCGTCCATTTGAAAAATTTAGCCAAATTGATGCGCACACCGCCCTGATAAATGCCATAACCAATCGCCACTGAGGCCACCATGCCCAAAATGGCACCGAGTAAAGCGCCGTTTTCACGCCCTTGCTCAATCGCAGCCAACAAGAAAAACACGGACTCCAAACCTTCACGCGCCACAGCAAAAAACGACATCGCCAGCAACGACAACATTTGCCAGCGACCATTGTCCAAGGCCTTATTGATCGAATCGTGCAATTCGCGCTTAATCGAACGCGCCGCCTTTTTCATCCAAAAGGTCATGCCAGTCAACACGCCCACCGCCAGCAGGCCAATCACACCGACC
>CALMCL010000267.1 GCA_937862905.1 uncultured Burkholderiaceae bacterium
ACTTGGCCTTTTTCAATCTACGAAAATTGCTATTCGTACTTTAATTAACGAAATAAAAATAAAATCGATAAAAAATCATGTCGTCTGTGAGAAAATATCACATATGAAAACACTTGAACGCCTTCCCCCCCTCAATGGACTGAAAACTTTTGAAGCGGTTGCCCGCCATCAAAGCATGGTGGCAGCCGCAGCCGAATTGCATGTGACGCATGGGGCCGTCAGTCGACAAATTAAACAACTGGAGAAGCATTTAAATGTTGCGCTGTTTGTTCGACGCAACCGTGGTGTGTTTCTCACCCGAGAAGGCGATACTTTGCGTGCGGTGTGCATCAGTGTGTTTGCTCAAATTGCCGAAGTGGTGGCGCAGATTAAGCCTGATCAGCGCATTCATCCGCTCGTTATTTCATGTGAGCCGACCATTGCCATGCGTTGGTTGATTGCGCGCTTGCCAAAATTTCAAGCCAGACACCCAGAGGTCTTGTTGCACTTGTTCACCGCAGGTGGCAAGGTGCAGTTTGCGGAACAAGGGGTGGATGTGGCCATTCGCCGAAATGATTTCGATCTGAGCGGCCTGTATGTTGAGCATTTGGCTTATGAAAAAGTCGGAGCCGTTTGCGCGCCAGTATTGTGGCAACGCCACCTTGCGGTCGAAAACATGCCGCGCTTACACACCACAAGCCGCCCGCGTGCATGGTTGAGTTGGTTGCTGGGGCGTGGCGGATGGGTAGAGGCGAGTGCTGGCGAATTGAGCTTCGAGCATTTCTATTTGACCTTGCAGGCGGCAGGTGCGGGTTTGGGGGCGGCGATTGCATCGCAGTATATGGTGGAGCAGGATGTGCGCGACGGTCGGCTGATGGCACCGTTTGGTTTTGTTGAGGATGGTTCAGCGTATTGCGCAGTGTCTGCACTGCCTTTTGACGATGATCCACGGAAAACCTTGTTTTTAAACTGGTTGCGTGAAGAGTTTGAGCTCAGTGTGATGGCTTGATGGCGTTCAGCGTGTGCGTGGGGAATTGCACCGATGCGATCAATATGTTACATTAACGTCACTATGCGCCGATTTGTCATCTGCTTGCGGGCGCGGGTTTGATCTTCAAACCTAAAACGGCTAAATGATTCCACCCAAGGAGGCGTTTAGTTGTTACTGAACGATTACTTGGGTTTTTTGTTGGGACGGTTTATGTCAACAGGGTTAAATACAATAGATGCGGGTACAGGCGCGGCCGAGCTTGAGCTGCATGTCGAGCCTCAAGAGATGCATTTTGCTGCGCCTTTGCCGCTCGCGGGTGGCGCGAGTTTGCGTGACTATCATTTGGTGTATGAAACGTATGGCACGTTAAATGCAGCACGGGATAATGCCGTGTTGATTTGCCATGCACTCAATGCCTCGCATCATGTGGCGGGCATCAATGAAAAAGGAGAGCGCGGTTGGTGGGATAACATGATTGGGCCAGGTAAGCCTGTTGATACCAATCGTTTTTTTGTGGTGGGCGTGAACAATTTGGGTTCGTGCTTTGGTTCCACGGGGCCGATGCATGCCAATCCCGCCACGGGCAAGCCATACGGTGCAGATTTCCCCGTGGTGACGGTTGAGGATTGGGTGGATGCGCAGAAGCACTTGATGGACAACCTTGGCATTGAACAGTGGGCGGCCGTGATGGGCGGCAGTTTGGGCGGCATGCAGGCGCTGGCGTGGAGTGTGCACTACCCTGCTGCCCTGCGCCATTGTGTGGTGATCGCCTCCACGACCAAGCTGTCCGCACAAAATATCGCATTTAATGATGTGGCGCGGCAAGCGATTTTGACCGACCCCGATTTTCATGGTGGGCATTTCTATGAGCACGGCGTGGTGCCTCGACGCGGTTTACGCGTGGCGCGCATGATTGGCCACATCACGTATTTGTCGAATGATGCGATGGCGGAGAAATTTGGTCGAGATTTGCGCAAGGGCGACGATTACAGCTTCAACTATGATGTGGAGTTTGAAATTGAGTCGTATCTCCGTTATCAGGGCGACAAATTTGCCGATTATTTTGACGCGAACACGTATTTGCTCATCACCAAAGCCTTGGATTATTTTGACGCGGCGCGTGAGTTTGGCGGTGATTTAAATGGTGCTTTGGCGGCCACGCGGGCACAGTATTTTATTGCCTCATTCACCACAGATTGGCGGTTTTCGCCTGAAACCAGTCATGAACTGGTCAAAGCTTTGGTCAAAAATAAGCGCAAGGTCACGTATGCAGAAATTGATGCGCCGCATGGGCATGACGCGTTTTTGCTGGATGATCCGCGCTATCACAACGCCGTTCGTGCGTATTTCAATAACATCCACATCGGAGGTGTCGCATGAGCGTGACCCATGTTCAATCAACGACAGACAAAGCATTGAACGCCGCCGATTTGATCGCGGGCATTCAACGCCCTGATTTCAATGTCATCAGCCGCTGGGTGCCTTCAGGCGCGCACGTGCTTGATTTGGGCTGTGGCGACGGCAGTTTGCTCGACAAGTTGCGCCGCGAACGTCAGGTGACGGGTTATGGCGTGGAGCTGAAAGACAGCAATGTGCAAGCTTGCATCAGCAAAGGTTTAAACGTGTTGCAACAAGATTTGGAGCAGGGTTTGACATGGTTTGATGACAACAGCTTTGATGTCGCCATTCTTTCTTTGACGTTGCAAGCGGTGCACAAAACCGAAAACATGCTGCGTGAAATTGCCCGTGTGGGCAAAACAGCCATTGTTTCAGTGCCCAATTTCGGCTACTGGCCGCATCGCCTTGCCGTGCTCAAAGGGCGTATGCCTGTTTCCAAAACCTTGCCTTATGAATGGTACAATACGCCGAATGTGCGTGTCTTGACCATTCCTGATTTTATCCAGCTGGCGCATGATGTGGGCACACGTGTGGTTGAGCAGGTGGTGTTGCGTGATGAAAAAGTCATCGAATTCATGCCCAATCTGCGGGGCAGCTTGGGCGTGTTTAAATTGATACAACGATAAAAGCACTGCTGCTGATGACTGCGTGCGTCATTGACACATCGGCGGCCAGTGCGCAAGGTGTTGTGTAACGGTATAACGTTTTTTTGAAAAGAAGCCATGTCTTACTTATTTGATTATAAAGTCCATGAACTCGATCTGAAGCAGAAGGCATTGGAGCAGCCCAATGATTATCAGGTATTAAAAAATTATGCCTTGGTTTTAACAAAGCACATGCAATATCCTGAAGCATTGTCTATTTGCATGCGCTTGTCTGCGGATGCGAGTATTGACGGTGACGTGTTGTCTGCTTTGTGTACATGCTGTGCTCAGTTGGGTTTGCCC
>CALMCL010000268.1 GCA_937862905.1 uncultured Burkholderiaceae bacterium
GCTTGGGCATTGGCGCAGTGGGCGGAGCATCAAGCGCAGTTGGCGGCGGCGCAGGATTTGGCGCTGTCCAGTTCGCCTTTTGTCGCTGAAGTATTGCGGCTGGTTCGGCTGGGTTTGTCGGGTTCTGAGGTGGCAAAGCTGCTGGACTGTGGCGAAACCAAGGTGCAACGCTACCGCATGCGCCTTAAGGCGGCGGGTTTGCTTGATGGTGTGCCTGTGTTGCCCAATGGCAACGCCAAGCGCAAGGTGGCTGTGGATTCCCGCCTGCGCGGGAATGACGAACTACAGGCGACGTTGCCGTTGTCTGTGAACGGTGCACGTTTGTCTACCCCTTCTGTGGCGGTGTGACATGGGTGCGGCGATCTTATCCCCTGATTCTGTGCGGAATCTACACCAGCGCGTTGAACGGCAACAGCAGGTGCTGGGTGAGCTGAACAGCTTGGTGGCGGCGGTGGAGGCTGTCTCTGAGTTGGTCAGCCCCACGGGCGCACTTGAGCCTGCATTGTGCCTTGAAATGCTTGAGACACATTTTTTATTGACTGCTAAAAACCTGCTCAATGATGCAATGGGCGGATTGAAACCTTAAAAACACTGGATTCCCGCCTGCGCGGGAATGACGGCATAAATTCCTGTTGCCCCTTTAATTGGGCGACGAAATACCAACCCACTGACATGTGTCCAGTGGGTTTTTTTTCGTGCGCGCGTGAGAATGGGGGCATATCAACGGATATAGCGGATAAATAGGAGAGGTGGATATGCGAATTTCTGAGCGCGGGATTGATTTTATTAAGTCGTTTGAGGGCTTTGAGTCAGCCCCTTACACGTGCCCTGCGGGTGTGCCCACCATTGGGTATGGGACGACGGTTTACCCCAATGGTAAGCCTGTTAAATTGACGGATAATCCGATTGGCGAGGCGTTGGCGAAGTCGTTTTTGTTGGCGAGTTTGGCGAAGTATCAAGATGGTGTGAGCCGTTATGTGCGCGTGCTGTTGACCCAAGGCCAATACGATGCGTTGGTGAGCTTTGCTTACAACTGCGGCTTAACAAATTTGCAGAAGTCAACGTTGCTGAAAAAGCTCAATGCAGGGCTTTACTCGCAGGCTGCCGATGAGTTTATGAAGTGGGTATATGGCAATGGCAAAAAGTTGAAGGGCTTGGTGAATCGCCGCACGGCTGAACGTGCGCTGTTTTTAGGTGAGTCATTATGAGTACAAAACAAATGATCGTGGGCAATGACAATGTGCAGGTGGGTTACGCGATGCAGCCTGTGCCGTCGGGTGGTGGTTTAAAAAAGCCGTGGTATTTGTCTAAAGTGCTGTGGTTTAACGCGGTGGTGGCGGCGTTGGCGGCGGCTGAAATCAGTGCGCAGGCGGTGCAGCCGTATGTGCCCGGTGATGTGTATGCGTGGGGTATGGCGGTGTTGACCATTGGCAATGCGGCGTTGCGCGTGGTCACCCGAGCGCAGTTGAGCATGGGTGGTGGTGATGTTGATGCAGCGTAAAAAATTGCGCACCCACAATGGTCGCAATGGTCGGCTTGATGCCCGTGCTGGGTGTGGGGCGTGCGTTAAGCGCACGTGTCAAAACGTTAAAAGTGATCGCCCTAGCATTGAGCAGGCTGTGGCTGTTGGGCTGTTTTTGGGGGCTTTGGTGGCGTGTGTGTTGGTGGCTGCGGTGGCTGTTGTGGCTCGTGCGGGGGCGTGATGGGTGATGTGGTGGATCGTTCGGAGAACGAGCAAACGGCTTTAATGGATGCGGCGGTTGAAGCGCAACGTCAAAAAATGCAGGTGGCTCATGAGAGCTTAACACAATGCGTGGATTGTGAAGAACCCATCCCATTGGCGCGCCAAAAGGCGGTTAAGGGGTGCTTGCGTTGCATCGGGTGTCAGTATGAGGTTGAGTTATTGGGCCGTCAGGGGGTTGTATGAGCATGGAGCAGGTGTTGGCGGTGGCGTTGGGGTTGGTGGCATTTTTTGGTGGGCTGTGGGTGCGCACCGTGCAAAGCGACCTTAAGGAGGTGCGCGACAAGTTGCGCGATTATGTGCTGCGCGAGGATTTGCACCGCATGCTTGAGGGTTTAGAGGGTGCGTTGACGCGGATTGAACAAAAAATGGATGCTTTTGTCGTGCGCATCGAAGATAAATTGGATAAAAAGGCTGATAAAACATGAGTAACCAAGAGCACTTGGATGTGCACAGCCAGCTGTTGCAGGCCATGAATGCCAAGATGGACGCGGCCAATGACAAATTGGATCGCTTGGAGTCGGTGGCCGCCCAAAAGGGTGCCGTGGCGGGTGCTGTCACAGGTGGCGTGACGGGTGGCTTGGTGGCGACGGCGATTTACATCATCAAAGCAAAGTTTGGACTGTAATGGCGTACTCGCAGGACACAATCAACGCTGTGCGCCGCTCGTTTATCAACGAGCAATTGCCCATGGAAGCGGCGGCTGATAAACACGGCATCCCAGTAGC
>CALMCL010000269.1 GCA_937862905.1 uncultured Burkholderiaceae bacterium
TCACTTGGCCTTTTTCAATCTACGAAAATTGCTATTCGTACTTTAATTAACGTTGTATATTAAATTTATAAAGTGGTTTATTTTGCGGCTGGGGCTCTTGACCTACCCCGCCGCCTGCAACATAATAAACACTCAAGTATAGGAGCAAAAATGTCAAATTCAAATACCGATCACAGCGTCGAGTTGAGGCGTAAAACACGAGCCGAGCACGCACGGCGTGTAAAAGAGCACGGGGTGCGCGTGGACGTGTCACTTATTGATGCTGACGGGTCGACTTATGCAGCAAATATGAAAGAGCTTATCGCCACACACAAGGACTCAGGTAAGGCGTTGCGATTTTTGTTAGATTTTTACAAAAAACACAAATAACATTTGCTTTTATTATTATACCGTGTATAATGACTTACATGGAGCAACACAACGGAGCTCTTGGAAACGCCCCAAGCGGGCATTTGGAGATTAAAATGTTAAATATCGATATCAAAAACCACAGCGGCAAATTTGAAGTCAGAAAAAACAGCCAATGGTTTGACAATCACGTTGCGGTAGTCAACTTTGAAAACAGCGTGCCAAAATCAGTTTTAGACGTTGCTTATGATATTGACTCGCACGTTATCCCTTTGTTTGATGGGATGGGATCTATGATCACAGTGTATGAAGTGACGCTTGTAATGGAGTGTGATTTAAACAACCCTTGGAATACGACAACTCAGAAAAAAATGGACATGTCTAAAGATATTTTTGCTCAATTAAACGAAAAGCTGGGAGAGCAACAATAAGAGCGGCTAAGACTTACGTTACGCCACTTTTATTGCAAAACAACACGTGCCACAGCAGCACGCCTATTAAATGCAGCGCCCCAAGCGGGCGCACGGAGAATAGAAATGACAGATATTGTTAATAAAAATCGGGTTTACTGGGCAGATGAGCGATTTGCTAATTTTGGCTCATACATTGCGGTACCTGCGGGCAGAAAAGTTGGTGACATTCTTGGCGAAAAATTTATGCAGTCCATCGACTCCCACTTGTTCTTGATGGGCGAATACGACACCATTGAGGAAGCAGAGGCCGCCGCTGTAAAATATGCACGCGCTGATCGACGTAAATACAGTATTCAGCAAGCGGATTGCGCCATCTCGGCTTTAAACGCAGACGGCGAGTTTATTATTGATGAGTTTATTTAATAAGTGCCGTGTCAATTAAAACAAAAGCCCCAATTAAGGGGCTTTTGTAAAAATTAATAAAAAGTTTTACCTTTTTCATTGGGGTCAGGCGGCTTGATCGCCACCGTGTTTGCACCCGCTGCGCCTCACCTTGCAGGGCAACCTTACCGCGGGGACGTTTTGCCGCTGGTTACTTTTTGCCTGATCAAAAATCAAAAATACGCCATCAAAACATGGGACAGCCTTAAAAATGCATTTGGGCATCTAATGCACAAAGATTTAAAGCTGCCCCACGCACCTTGGCTTGCTGTGGCTGTGCACCCGTCAACACCAGCGATGACGGGAAATTATCAGGACACCATGAGCTGGCTGGCTGATTTCGAACGCTGTGTGGCTTGGGCGTGGATTGGTCAAGTCGATTAACCAACACACACCCTATACTCAGCCTTACGGCGGATCGTCAACCCACGCAGAACCTTACCTTTTTGGCGATCCCATCGTAATATTTGCTCGCACGCGCCCGCATAGTCCATCGTGTTGAGCTTGCGCACCAGCGTCGAGTGGCAAAAATTAAACGATCCAATATTGTAAGCCAGCGACGTGTAGGCATCCCACTCACCCTGCGTCACGGGCACTTTGACGCACCCGCGCATCTCTCGCTCAAACTTACGCACATCTTTGATCAACCAACGCTTGGCGGTAGACTCGCTAATGGGCGGATCGGTCAATCGGATTTTTTTGCCCGTGTCAGGGTTGATGGTTGAGCCGTAACCAGCAGTAGGCACATCCTGCGGGGTTGGCATGTACGGCTTGGAAACAAATCGCTCGCTGCTTGCGATTGAGGCAATGGCCACAACCGAGGCCACCGCAACCGAGGCCCAAAGTCGATTATTTGACATCAGGCACCTCACACTCCCCGCGCAGCTCTTTCATGCGGATTTCGTGTTCCTCTTGAGCTCGTCGGTCTTGGTTCTCTTTATATTGATTTTCCAATGCCTTGTAAAATTCGTTCGTTTTTGTGTCCTTTCGGCGATAGTAACCATTTACCAAAAAGCCGAGCACTGCGACCAATATCCCCGCCACGCTTATAAATTCTTGGCTACTGATCAGACCAACAAAACTCACGCCGCCACCGACGACAGCGGTTTTAATGCCGCCCGATGCGCTCAATGCGCCATGCGCCCCTGTTGCTGCGGCTGGATCAGCAACATTTTCTAAAATCCCCATGCTCACCCCTCAATTTTAATTAAAACACCACCAGCCAGACGATGCGTCCCCACATCCAAATCCGCTGGGAGCTCACCATCAAACACTTCAAACCCGATTTCTTCGCTTTCATAGCTGTTTAAAAAATCAAGGACAACGCCGCCCTTACCAACCTTGATCCAGTTTTTTATTGTGTTCATTTTTTAACCTTTTAAGATAGTGTGAATGTGCCCGACCGAACAACATTATCAGTACCGCGCATCTTGACTTTTATTGTTGAGTCATTAAACCATTGGAAAACAATTTCCTTTTGTTTGACTGGATCGGCTACGCTGTCCCCGTTGATCGACTTGACTGACGACAATGATGCAACCGCGCTACCCAATTGACTAAAACCTGTTGATGTTGATGTAGACAATGAAGCAACGGAACTTCGTGTTATTGTGGACAATGAAGCCACTGCCGAATAAGCTGTTCTGAGGCCAGTTGAGACAGAGGACGACAACGAGGCCGTTGAACTTTTTGCTGCACTCAATACAGTTGATGATGTCGTCAATATTTCAGTTGACAAAGAAGCGATTGAACTACCCATCACTGTTGACAGCGAAACAGTTGAGCTGCCGAGTGCGCTGATGCCTGTTGATGATGCCGTTGACAACGACGAAACCGTCTGAATGATTGCAGCACTGCTTTTGATAATGTCCGAGTCAAGCGAATTTACGAGCCGAGCGACCTCTTTACCTACCGTTGATGACCGCGCTTTAGAGTCTTGAATTGACATGCAAATCCTCTCCTCTACGTAAGCATTAAAGTCGTCGAGCGGACAATGCTGTCCGTCCCTTTTACCTTAATTTTTAACGTGAAATTGTCGATCAGCTGAAATACCATTTCTTGTTTCTGCTCAGGGTCTTCTGCTGCCCCAATAAAATGCTCAATAAGCCCAGACCCTCGTACTGTCAATGCATTTTTAGCGACACTTGAAGATGTGCCAATGCCGATTTGAGCGAGAACCTTATTTGTCTGCGGCGTTTTGTACTTAGAAAACGTACCAAAAGCCGAGCCACCATCATCAGATACGGTGTGGCCTCGACCAGTTGCAAATCCATAGTTAGAATTCAGTTGGTTTTGATAGCCGAATGCGCCTGAATAGTTTGCAGATGCCGATGCTATGAGGTCTCGACCCCACACATTATTGTATCGCCCTGCCGCATCCACCGTGCAGGTGTACCCACCAGCCAATGAGTACCGACCCACAGCACCGCACAACCAGCCCCAGCTAATTGAATCTAAACCAACAACGCCATCCGTTGGAAATTCACTCGTTTTAGAGTTCCATGATGACATGCCAGAGTACGCTAAAATTGCAGTGTTTTCGCCACTCCACCGCCCCGTAGATCGACCGTAAGCCATCGGCACCCCATCACCACGATGGGTAAATGCGCGGTTTTTAAATGCATACCATGCCCGATGGTAGCCCGCCTCCCACAGGCTAGAGCCTAGGAAGTGAGTAGCATCACCCGTGCCGTCGACATCCCATTGTGTCTTGAGACCAGCTGAATTGACGTAGATGCAATTGCGATCGATGTTCTCACAGAATGCCATTTGCGCCCAGCCGACGTAGTAACGAGTGTGCAAATTTGACATGCCCATCACCAATATTGGAGTTTCGTTCTCCATCCATGCGGCTGATCTGAACTGTGTGATTAACGCTTTGAATTTCCATGAGTACGCGCTCACACTGTCCGTCAGTGCATTTTCTTCGCCTTGTGCCCATACAACTGCATCAACATGTGTCACGCCCCTGCTTGCAAGCTCAGGCGATGCAAGGGCTGCGTCAATTTTTGATTGCAACGAAGCCCATCTCACTGATGTTGTTCCTGTACCCATCCAATCTTCAATCGGACGGCCACCAACTGCATCGTAAATAATGTAAACAGGGCGCCCTTTTTCCTCAGCAATGCGGTGCGCTAAAGCCAACGCGACGTTGTTGTTGCCCATGTTGCCGTTTGGAGACGAATCAACCCATGGCGTTTGCGTGTAATCAGAACTGCCCCACACCCCACGGTCACCGTCCCAAGTCTTGACCATATCGGACGCTGGGTTTTTACCACCCGCACGCGCACCACAAGCATTTGACTGCCCAACAATGGCTAATACAAAAGGTTTGTCATAATCAATAGAACCGTCATAAACCCCAAATGCAATCCAATTCGGAGATTCCGGGGCAAACTCAGATGATGATGTGTGCGGTGTGCTACAAAAATAAAGCAACGAGCCATGCGCGACCACGTCAGATTTGTTGTACTGCGTGTCACGCGCCCAATTGCCGCGCAATGTATATCCGCCGATCAGCATCAAAACCTCGCGGCTTAATGTATTGATCTTGACCGATGCATCTATTAAATTGCCATCATCACGCTGCAACAGCTTTTGATTTTCAATGATTCGATTAACGGACGTTGACACCGAACGCAATTCAGCATCAAGCGCAACCGCATCTACAGTAGAGCGGGCAGGCTCATTGTTTTGGGCGGCATCTGAAAAATCTTTTTGTGGGTTGTATTCGTTTGCGTGCGGCACGGCTCACCTGTTTTAAATTGATTATTTAAAATAGCAGTGATGAACCTGCACACATCCAATGTACGAATTTTATGTTTTAAATATTGCCTATTCAAGCCCGCGAACGGGCTTTTTGTTTACTTATTGAACAACTTATCTAATCGATTGTCACGATCTTTCAAATACTGTTTATCTGCCGCAGCCCTACGCTCAGCAAGCGAGTCAATCGCAGGGCTTTTTGGGTCGGTTTTTCTGATGACATTGTCGCGTTTTGAGTACGCGCCACGAATATAATCAATGCTCATATCGCCACCTGTCAGTTCGTTCAATTGTTTGGTGACTTCTGCCGCCCGCTTGTTATTGCCCTCTTTGACGTAGGCTTTAACTTGCGCTTTCATATCCTTGGACTCAGCCATAATCTGACTGACACGCGAAGAATTGCCGCGTTCAATCGCATCGGGTGAGGCGAAGAAATCAGCAACAATCGGCGCATCAAGCATGCCTTTTTTGGGATTATCGATTGCATCGTAACCATTGAACAAAAACGCACCAATGCCGCCAGTGTAGGCTTGCACTGTGTTTTTAATGCTTTCGGGCGATATGTCAATTATGCCGCCTGAATGTTTGTCGCCGCCAGTCATGTTTGACATGCCAATCGCGATAGATGAAGCCCAGCTGTTCTCAGTTCTGCGCCACATCTTTTGCGAATCGGGCATGGTGTCATCCCATGTGTTCTCAGGCATCAAAGGCGTGCCTGTGAAGCTCACATTCAATGCAGATTGCGCCAAAGGCTTGACCAATGACGGGGCTGCCAATGCCACGGTTTTTCCGCCATTTTTCAAAGGATTAGCCGCCACAATATCGCCAATAGGGGGGGGCAAAAACGACTTGCCAAAGCCCATGCCTAAAGCTTCAAAGCCACGCGCCACAGAGTTGCGATCATGATAAATACCGTCCGCGATAGACGCGCTAACGCCAGCAATCCAGTACAGATCTGGGGGCAATGGGATTTTCAAATATGGCCGCTTATCGTCACCCGTTGGGATCAAAATATTTTGAACGCGGTCACGCTGGAATGTTGGATTATTGAGTAACAGTTCGCGCTCATCGTCATCATCAACCGAAGCCAAAGACATGGCTTGACCAAGCACGCCCAAAGCCGCAACAGGGACAAGCGACAATAAGACACGCTTATCTTTCAGTGCTTTGCCTTGAACCGAAAGCCCTTGCACCGAAGCGTTGTAGAAAACGAACAAGGTATTTAAAACCTGCGCTTCTTTACTCGCCCCCTTGCGGTTAAAGTTAATTGTGATCTCTTTGGCGATGTTTGAAGCTGACAGATTGTCCAAGCCTTTGTCCTTGGCGGCTTGGTACGCTGCGAATCGAACCGCACTTTCAAATGACGAGCCAACATAAGTCATCCACTCAAGCGCACCTTTCAATGCTTCTTTGATTTTAACAGGCGAGCTTTGCAAGGTTAAATCACCCATTTGCAAAAGCTGTTTTTCAATGGCTTGGCGGCGTTCAGTTAAGTCACGATGTGATTCGATGAAGCCAGTGCGACCGCCAGCAAGGCGGAATTCTTTAAAATTCGCATTTTCATTTGAACCGCCACGACGATTATTGAACTCAGATGCAAACGATACTTGCAGGGCTTTCGGTAGGTTTCGCAATGTTGAACCCGTCAGCCCAAACCGCTGCCCAACCGTTGCGACCGTCCAAATGTCACGGATAAATGCCTTACCCCAAAATAACGGGCTGGCACCTGTGTACATCATCGACAATGTTGATGTCCCTTTTTTCCACCACTTCAACAAGCCGCCCAATTGTGGCGCATCCAAATTGCGCACAGCCTCTGCCAGTGCTGCATCATTCACACGCACAACAATATCCTTGCCTTTGTGCCGTGCTGTCACCACGTTGCGTCCAATCGTATCAGGCACACTGCGCCATTCCACTTTACCGTTCTTCATGTAAGGCTTCATATCAGCAGGGTTTAGCTCATACAGTGGTTGACCGCTGGCTGTCATTGGCATGTCCGCGCCGCTCATGGCTTCCTTGGTGTTGACCACAAATGCACGGGCAACAAGGTTTTTCTCGCCACGCATGAGGACATCCTCGCGTTGGCGTAAAACCTGCTCCAAGATGTTCGGCGCAACCGATGAGCGACCCATTGCCCGTTTTTTCCCACCGCGAACACTGAAGCCAGACTGTGCGCCAGCCACACCCATGAACTCATTTGCGCCAACAATCCCCGCCAAAGGCACGTAATGCTTATACATGCCCGTCCAGCCCGCCACATCCTGCGCCGATTCCAAGCCATAGCCTACCGTCAGTTTGCGATTATCTGCCGTGATTGCATCAACCATTGTGCCAATGTCGCGCATTTGCGCCAACTCGCGGGCATTAAACCCTGTCACAATCACATTTTGCTTTGTGACCTTGCCATGTTTGTCAGCTATTTGCACCGACATGCTGACATCTTTACCAGTCAATAGATCACGCGCCTGTTGGTTCATCATGCCACTGCCGCCGTCGGGCATTTGATCATTTATCTTGGCGATTTGCGCATTGCGTTCGATGGCATGACGTGCGAGTAAATACCAATCGACACGATCCGCCGATGTTTTAACCGCAACCATTTTTTTAAGCAATTGGTTGATGTTCTTCTCACGAAAATCATGCAGTCGTTCAGTTAATCGACCATGATATGCAACCGACTGACTCGACGCGTCAACCGATAACGTGATTCCATTATCTTTCAATTGTTTTTCAACATTCGTCAAGCGGTTCATGCTGTTCACCTGTTGTCGTTCAAAGTGTTGCAGCTTGGTTTCGGGTTCGACAGTGAACTCATTATTGGTTTTTGAGAATCTTACGCCACTAGAGTCTCTTTGCGGCTCAGTGTTTTGCACTTCCATACCCGCCAATCCATAAGCCACATGCACAAGGTCTTGAGCATTGAATTTACCCTTGTAACCTGGCACCAGCTTTTTCATGGCATTACTGAATAACTGCATCACCCGCGCAAGGAAGCCTCGCGCATCAGTTTTACCAATGTCGGCTGCTTTTGGCTCAATACCAGTGTTTACGGTCTCTTCGATCGCATATGCAATTAACTCATCATCATAACGCGAACCCGTTTCACCGCTTTTATCTGCACGTGATTTGGCGACATCAAAGATACGCTTCTCAACTGTGCCAGCCTTTGAGTTTTCCCAGCCGTCAACTAATGATTTAAGGCGTGAGTAGTTGTCACCCAATACTTCTCGACCGCGCTTGTGGAACAATTCATGCAGCAATACGGCGCGTTCTTCGCCCTGCTTGATGTTGTCAGCGAACAGATAAATACGGCCTGTTTTGCCGTCATACGCGCCTTGGATTGAATCATTTTGTTGCTTTGAGTACTGAGCTTTAATTGCCACATCGTCATCACTAAAGATGACATAGTTATATGAGCCTTCGCCAGCTTTGCGGCTTGAGCCGTCTAGGAACTTAATGCCTTTGATGCCGTTACTGTATAAATATTCGCTTGCCTCTTTTTCAGTCCCATTAAGCCCTATGCTTGCACCAAAAGAACCGCTTAAACCATTATAAAAACCAGCTACAGATTCGTTCGGATTGAATTTGTACTTCAAGATTGATTTTAAAGCACTTGTTATGTATTCGCCTTGCTCTCCAAGCGGCTTATCCCAAAATATCATTTCAGATTCTTTAGGGGAAAGCTCAACCTCGTAAAGATTCCCTATTTTATTAACCGCTGACTTTGTGGTGTCAGACACGTCAAAATTATCAAGGTCGCTCGTAAGAATCGCTTTAACAGCCTGTGCAGGATTGTCAAAGCCAATCCAATCCTCTTCTTTTAAAGATTTTAATAGATTGAACTGCTCATTTGGGATTGCATCAAAAACACCTGTTTTTCTAAAATCACCAACCATTGCATCGCTATTTTCAGACGTGAATCTAACCAAAGCATTTGCTGGTATGTTTTTTTTATACGTTTCAGCGACATCACGCTTGCTTGCAAAATAAAGCCCATACCCATAAGCCTGCGCACCCTCGCCAGTGCCAATTTTATCATTGCTGAATTTATCTACAGTATGCGGCGTACCATGCCAAGCAATAACTGACAACTGCCCATTCTCAAGCTTAGAAACAATCTCAGGCGTTGCCGTTTGCAGGATAGACACATTCGGCAATGACTTGGACGCGTCAACGCCCAGCATTTTAGAAATACTGGCTTGAATGACGGTTACTGTGTTGCCTGTAGGTGTTGTATTTTTAGAAATACTTTGCGTTGGCTGTGTTTTTCTGTAGCCATCAAGCTGTTTATCTGTTAAAATTTTTGCACTTCCTTGCTTATTTTGCATGTCTTTCTCGGATAATTGAAATCCGACACGATGTGCAAATGCAAGGAATTTTTGTTTATTCGCGTATTTTAATAACCCGTCACGAATCCATCTAAAATAGGGCTTATTGGAACCAGTTGTGCCATAAGCATTTATCATCAGGTGAGCATTCAAACTGCCACTGATTTGTGCGTCAGGCTCAACAATAACAATGACTGGGACACCTGCAACCATTTCAGGCGCAACAAAAACCAATCGGTCACTGACTGTGTCTGATTGAAAGACAGCAACAGGGTTTTCAATCCAATCAGGAATATTTTTCCATACGTCCGCAGTCATTTCAGGGTGTTTATCCATACCTTGAATGACTTTAGATTCTTGTAAAACAATGGGCTTCCCACCATAACCGAGCAAATCTAAAACATCTGACTTATTCAGTACAGTTACACCGACACGACCAGCCTTCTTGTCAGAAAACAACTCATCGATGCGTTTTTCATAATTATCTTTGGTTTCAGCACTGCGGCTAAACATCGATTCTTGACCGTGCGCCGCCGCCACATCCGCATCCCGATCACTGCCTGATAATGTGAAGCTGTCAGCACTCGGCGCATTGTCCTGCTTATCGGCCTGCTCTAATTCTAAGCGCAACTTTTCATCGTGAGCTGCTTGTGCCGCTTCACTTGGGCGCTCACCCGCAAAATCATGGGTAACATCTTGGCTTAATCGGTCTCTTTCACTGCTTTGAGTGCCGCCGTCAGTGCCGCCTTGTGCCGTGGATCGTTGTTCAGTTTTTTCAACAGCTTCACCAGCGGATCGGTCAATTTGGGCTGGCTCTCCACGCCCTCCTCGGTCTGATTGTCCACGGGCTCGATCTCCTCCGAGGTCACTGTCATTTGATTGTCTTGATTGCTCATTGATGACCTTATTTAAAAGTGTTGGTTTGTCGACGGTGACCGCATCACCAAAAATATCATCCTGCTTTGGTGAGCCTTGCGCCTCCAATGCGTCGTAATACGCACCGATGAATGTGCGAATGTTTTTAGCACTCTTGATGTTTTCATTAAAAAACTTGAGCAACTGACGTGCTTCAACGCTCAAATCCTCGCCAAACATATTACGCTGCGCCAAATATTCGCGCAAGCTTCCACCCTCCGAGCGAATCTTCTCAAGAACACCCACAGCATCCACCATGTCTTGTGAAATATCGGCATCGTGAACATCGCCCTTGGCAATGTCATTCTTTGCGTCCGCAATGCGTGGCGCGGCTTGTGTGAGCGCATTGGCAATGTTTCTGCTGCCATCATCGGTTGATTCAATCATGCGCTGCAACTGCGGTGTGTCACCGTATGCTTTGTACAGCACGGCATTACGCAATCGTTCAACGCCTTGCTTACTCAATTGCCCGTTGCCATCGGCGAATGCAGACTGTTGATTAATTGGCAATTGCGCGATAAATGCGCGGATAAAATCACGGTTTGCCGCCGTGTTGATGTTGCCATCTTCATTGGCCTGCATGCGTTTTAAATCGGGCAAACGAATGCCGTCAGCCTTAGCCTGTTCCAATGCCGTCATCACCAAGCCGCCACCCTCATTACTGGCAATGGCCGCCTTGGTTGTATCAACGAAGTTCTTGAAACGACGCACCAGCACGGGCTTTTGCATCCCAGCCACATCGTCAGGCGTGAAGCCAAAGCGCCCTGCGTTTTCAGCGAGTTTCGTTTTATAGCCATCGGCTTTGCCTGATGAATAGGCGCGAGTAATCCCAGCCACCCGACCATTACCACCAATGATTTTGCCATCCATGCCAAGTGTCGGCGCGCCATAATCCATCATCGGCGATTCGCCCAGTTTGCGAAAATCGAGATTATTTGCAATACCATCGATCTGCAGCTCGCTTGCCATCCGCGTACGGTCACGCAGTTGATTGTCGGCTTTTTTCATGGTGGGGTCTAAATCGTCCGCCTCCATGAGCTGCCATTGTGTCGGTTCGTACTTGCCCGACACCTCCACCTCACTATCCAAGCCTGCGCGGGCTTCGCGTGTGATTTTGCGCGTGGCATGTTCAGCCTCGGCTTGAGCGTCAGCCATCGCCTGCATTTGCTCGTCGAGCGCGTCTTGTGCATCGGCACGCTGCTGTTCAGCGTAAGCGCGTGCATTGTCAATTTCATCGGCAATGGCGTTTTGATTGTCGAAAATACTACCCGTTGAATCGCGGCCTGTGTTGCCTACCGAATTGGTTGGCATTGAGCCATCATTGACCGCGTTGTAAACTTTGGCAAATTTGTTTTGCCACATCGACAAGAATTGCGACGGTGACATGCCTTTCCCGCCGTTCACATCCATGTTATCGCGCAGTGATTGCTTACCAACCATCACGCCGTCCGCACTATCGCCATTCTTCGCAGCACGCAACAAAGCAGCCACGCCGCCAGCGCCTTGCTGGTGAGCCATGTACAACAAATGCGGCTCTTTACTGCCAATGATTCGCGCATTGTCTTTGGCAAGGCGCGCAGTTGCATCGACGTTTAATGCTTCGTTGCCGCGCAAATCTTGACCGCCCTTAATTAAACCATAATCAATGCCTGTGGCACGCGTGAACTGCCCAATACCGCGCGCACCAGTTGGTGAAACCGCGTTGGCATCGCCTTTACTTTCAATCCACGTGAGGGTTTTCATGTAACCCAAATCAACGCCGTGCTTTTGAGAAGAAGCAGCAAGATTGCCAGCCAGCGTTGGCGACATATTCGGGGACCAGCCATGCCCTGACAAACGAGACGATGCATTTTTTTGTGCCAATTGTGGTGATGCCGATTGTTGAGGTGACTTTCTGCCTGCAAGCCTGTTCAATCCACCAATCGCACCACCTTGAATGCCTGAGCCTACAATCGAACCAATGACGGACTGCGCCACATTGTCATAAATATTGCCAATATAATCGTCCCAATTGCCTTTTTTTGAGCCATTAAGACCAAGTTGTGTATCAATGGCGGCATCAGACAAGCCAGCGACAACTTCACCAGGCACATCGGTTAACATTTGCTTGCCCACGGTTTTTAGTATGCCGCTGCCTTTTGCAACATCACTGAACAACATATGCGCTGGAAGCTTTTCAGTCAATGCCTCAATTGCACCACTGGCCGCGCCTGCGGTTGTTGCTGTGGTTGTGTCATACCCTGCCTCGCGGGCAACTCGGTATTTATCAAAACCTGACGAACCAGCACCATAAGCCATCATGGGCGTTGGGCTTTTCAATGCAACCGATGCCGCCATTGCGGGCAGCTGTTGTGCCGTCGATTGCAAGCCGTTGTAAGCCATTTGACCGTACTTATTATTAAAGTGCGGCGCCATTGCATTCAATTCAGCATTGCGACTGACCACATCAGCATTTGCCTGACGTTTAACATCCTCGCTGCCTGCGCCAAAAGCAACATTAGACAACGCTTCATTTATTCTGACATTATCATTGCGTGTACTGCCAATCAACCGATCGACCAAAGAAACGCCTACCTCGCCAGTCATTGGATTGCGAACATCTGCTGCGCCATTGTCAACCATGGCATATTTTGCGTTATCCACAAGGTTATGCATGCCAACCGCACCACTCTCCAACAGATGGTTTGGTGCAAGCTTTAGTTTTTCCCAGGTGCTCATTGGCTGCACGTTTGACGACATACTGCCAATTGATTGTAGCGCACTGCCAATCACATCATTATTTGCGGCATAGTCATCCCATGTTTGGCCTCGCTGGGATTGTTTTTGTTTTGTTAATTGCGCACCATCGATAAAATCATCCCAGCCTGCCATTTTTATTTCCCTTGTGACTTGTAGTATTGAGCGATTGCTGATGCTTCAACTTCGTTGATCTTTCCTGCACTTAACAGTTTTCCTATGTCCGATGGCGATTTGACCGTACCAGATTGAATGACTTTCGCCACATTCATACCAATGTTTAAAAGACCACCGGTGTTTGCACCGCTAAACATTGCGCTGAGCGAATTGCTACTACCACCAATAGAGCCGCCATTTCCGCGCGCCCATGCTTGAGAAACTGATATGCCGTTTTGGTTTGCAAAGTTAATATCTGCCGCCAATCTACCTTGGTCAATGGTATAAACTGGCTTACCATCAAGTCCAATTTTTTGAGTTCCATCTGCATCAATAACAGGCGTTTTGTATAAGTCTGCTGTTTGTGCATCCAAATCACTGATACTTGCCAAGGCTTTGTTTCTATTTGCCGCGACAAGACCACGCTGTACACCCTCAGTTTTACTCTGTTCATTGCGCAAGCCAATGAGCGCACTTTCAGCCGCGCCACGAGATTGATTTAGCCCAATCTCAGATTGCGCCATTGGATTTCCTACGTCCACCACGCCCGTCGCTTTGTTAATGACGACCCCGCTTGAATTAGTTGCATAAGGCGTGTACTGCTTGCCCGATAGAGCCGAGATAATCATGTTTGCACCATCAGCTGAGCCAGCATTTAAAGCCGCATTGCGCATGGCTGATTCTTCATCTCGCTTTTCATAAGCGATTTGGTTTGCGCCAAAATCACGCATATCACCACCAAATGCTGCGCCACTGGCTGCCTGCATCATGCCGCGTGCAAGCTTTTGTTGAGCCACCTCATCGTAAAATGATGGCATGGCCTGCGCCGCCGCCACGGCCGAACCCGCGGGCATATTCACGCCATTTGCACCCACTTGTTGAGCCCGTGCCAACCCTCCATTTTTATTAAAGTCCTGATATTGTTGCGCCTGATTTTGATCGAACCCCGCAAGCAATGCCGATGTTTGTGCGAGATTTGGATAATCGAGCATGTCATTTTGACGTTTCAATGTGCGCATTTTCTCTGCCGCAATGCCAGCGTTGGCCGCATCCATTTGTCCGCGAAGTTGGTTACTTCCATCAAACAGGCTTGAAATATCATTCAACACACCAACAGGAAATGCTTGTCTCATTTAAAACCCCTTAACCAAATAATTTACCAAGACCGCCAGCTTTGCCAACCAAACCGCCAAGCCCTTTTGCACCAGAGTTAAACAGCAGTCCACCAATTGCCCCCTCTGCTTGCCCTGCATTGGTGTCGAGCTGAATCGCGCTTTGTTGCTTGCTGATTAAATCCTGTGCATTGTCGTAACCACGCCGTGCTTGCCGCGCACGAAAATTCAGCGATTGATCTTGGAGTGTGTTATCAATCGCACCGATTGCTTGATTTTGCATGGCATTACCCACCGCGCCTTGTTTGGCAAACAGACGAGCCATGGCTATTGCTTTACTGGTTTGATCCGATGCAGCCTGAGCGCGCGCCTTTAAATACGCATCAGATTGCCCACCCTCATATGACTTGCCAATGGCATCACCGCCAACGGCTTGTGCCTGTTCCAAGGCCGCCACATTGCTTGCATTTGCTGTATTCTCGGCCTTCTGCATGGCCTCTTGACGCGGGGCGGCTGCGCTTGTTTTGCCAGCTTCATCAATGATATTTGCAGATTTTTCCTTCCACACAACATCCTCTGCTTGCTGCTGAGTCAGGGCTAACTGTTTTTGCTTTGTTTCAAGCATTTTTTGTTTGTTGTTGTAATCATCTTGGGCTTTTTGTTGCTTGCTTTGCCCGTACAAAGACATTCCAGCACCCGCCACAGACGTAATGATCGGCACCAAGGTTGCCAATGGAGCACACATAATTAACCCCTAAGAAAGTTTACCGCCTGTTGACTTCGTGCTGTAATAGCTTCCGACAGAACCCTGTTGAGCAGAGTTACTGCCATTTGCATACTGGTATGCACCAACACCGTTTGCGATACCGTTAAAAAAGTTCGAGAGAAGATTGCTTTGCCCATCCACACGCCCTTGAGCTTGATTATTTTGAATTTGAGAAAGCGCGGAACTTGTTGCACTGTTTGCATCCATGCCTGCATTGATGCGGCTGATTAAGTCCGCGCGTGTTGATTCATCTTTGGCCTTGATGTTGTTGACAATGCCGTCGGCATTTGAGTTGGAGGTTAAAACACCTTCTGCATACTTTCCAGCCAATTCAGCATTTTTATCCACGTCCACAGATCCACCCGTTAACCCACTACGGGCAACGTTGAATTTCAAGTCACGTCCCGCAACGTCATGTTGCTTTGAAAGATCATTCAAGGCCACATCAAGCGCGTTTTGTCGAACCGAACCATAACCCGCATTGCGCTGGGCCAACTCATCTGCACCGTCATAATTTTGGGTTACGCTTTGGGTATCAAAAATACCATTTGATTCATTAACCTGCTTACCGCTCACAGTGCTGTTGACACCGTACATCTCATTGACCTTGGCAATGGCCTGCATTCTGGCAAGGTCGTCATTCTGA
>CALMCL010000270.1 GCA_937862905.1 uncultured Burkholderiaceae bacterium
TTTAGAAACGCCATTTATACAGTCAGCAACAAACAAGCCAAAATTAAATGCTAAAATCATCCTCAATATAAATAAACAACACACAAAGAAATGGGAACCTTATGCAATCGCTGTGGATGCTGGCCGCATCGTTTTTCTTCGCCATCATGGGCATGTTTATTAAATTATCGTCAAGCTACCACAACCTAGGTGAAATCGTCCTGTTTCGCGGCCTGCCCAGCGTGATCTTCATCCTTGGCTATGCCCTGCGCAACCAATTGCCTTTGTTCGGACACAACCTGAAAACCCACGCCCGCCGCAACATGGTCGGCATCACCTCAATGTGGATGGGCTTTTATGGCACCACACACCTGCCGCTCAGCACAGCCACCACTTTAAACTACACCTCACCGTTGTTCATCGCCATTTTTTTGCTGTATCAAGGTTACTTTCCGGGCATCTTGCGCGCGCAATGGTTGCGTTTCGGTGCCATCATCTTGGGCTTCATTGGCGTGCTGTGTATTTTCAACCCATTTGTCGAAACGGATTTAAACCACATGGCTTTGCTCATCGCGCTGCTGGGCGGCATGATGGGCGCGCTGGCTTACATGACCGTGCGCAGTTTGGGTCGGATGGGTGAGCCCGAATGGCGCACGGTGATGCTGTTTTCATGCAGTGTGGTGATTTCAGGCCTGCTCGGTGTCGCATTGCTCGGCATCTCACACTACAGTTTGCGCTCAACACTGTATCTCATCGGCATCGGACTGGCGGGCATGGGCGGGCAACTGTGCATGACACGTGCATTCAGCCGAGGCTCAGCGACATTGACCGCCACATTGCAATACACCACCATCATTTTTTCAGCCACATTTGGTTACCTCATCTGGGGTGAAACCATTGATTTAATGGGCTTTATTGGCATCGCACTGGTTGTCGCCTCAGGCCTCGCCGCCACGCTGTACGCCCGTAAACACAGCTGAACCCTCAACACAACCGAACAAAGGCCACCATGTACACCACCCTCATCACCCCCAGTGAACTGAATGCACTCATCCATGCGTCAAAAGACCTCCTCATCCTCGACACCCGCCACGACTTGATGAACACCGAAGCTGGTGCAACGGCATACGCCAACGCGCACATCCCGAACGCACACTTCATGCACATGGACACAGATTTATCCGGTGAAAAAACAGGCACAAACGGCCGTCACCCCTTGCCCGACATAGCTGCTTTTGCGGACAAATTGCGCACAATCGGCCTCAACAACGACACGCAAGTCGTGGTTTACGATGAAAACAACGGCATGATGGCCGCGCGGGCGTGGTGGCTGCTGCGCCATATCGGTCACGCCCACGTCGCCGTGCTCAATGGCGGCTTGAACGCATGGCGCGCCGCTAACCTGCCTGTCACCGACGCCCTGCCCTCGCCGCAAATCGGCGACTTCACAGCCAAACCATCACTGAACCGCACCGTGACCGCGGACGAACTTATGGCGCATTTGGATGATGGCATGTTTCAAGTGATCGACGCACGCGCACCCGAACGTTTTTCAGGCGCAGTCGAACCCATCGACCCCGTCGGCGGTCACATCCCGCACGCACGCAACCATTGTTTCGTGCGCAATTTAAATGCGGATTTGACCTTTAAAGACGCCGAAACCTTGCGCGCCGAATGGCTGGCGACCTTAGCAGACACGCCAATTGAACAAGTGGTCAACCAATGCGGCTCAGGCGTGACCGCTTGTCATAATATTTTGGCGCAGCACATCGCTGGGCTGGAGGGCGCGGCGTTGTATGCGGGGTCTTGGAGTGAGTGGTGCAGCGATGCGATGAGACCCGTTGAAAAGTTTGTGGATTGATGTTGCAGCCAATTGGATAAAGATATGCACCTCAGTTTTTAAAGTGGACAACTTAGCGTGCGGTTTACTAAATATGCTGTTGGACCATAAACAGCGTAATTAGAACCTTTTGTTGACAGCCAGCACTTCAAGACCAATCTCAACCCGCGTGCGGCACCACTTCGCATCTATCGAGGACCAGCCCAGCTCCTCCATTAGAAGAGCCTGAAAAGCATCAAGATCAATATGTGTTCTGCTATAACGAGAGAGCGAACAGATGAACTTATCTAGTCGTTCAATATCTAGTGGATGGTAACTACGCGGGTTCATTGCTAAATAGGCTTTTAACAATCTATTAGAAATTTTTCCTGTAACTATGTCATAGAGTTTTATTTCAGATTTTGAGAGTGAAATCTTGAGAGCTAATGCACTATTTTTTGCGTGCTTTCGAATAGACTTTGCGAAATACTCAACAATAGCGTTGTACTCTTCTACGTTAAGTTCTCCAATAGAAAGCGGGATTATATTGGTCATATAAAGAGAATGATCACCTTTTTTTGTGAAATGCATTGCTGCTAGCTTCAATGAGTCAACATTGGTAACAATGCTGCATGATGGATGACCAATATTTTTCTCGTAAAGAAAACTTTCTTTTGGAGAGTACCCCCAATAAGGAGACTGTTCTGCAAATTGTTCGACGTACCGAGCAAGATTATTTGCATCATATGTAGACGAGGAGATGGTAATTTCACGGTAACATTTCATTTGATGTAACCTAGCTTATGCGATGAAGCACAGTAATTAA